>CAJMSX010000046.1 GCA_905216195.1 uncultured bacterium | reverse complement strand
GCCGAAGTACTGCTGACTTTTGCCGAAGCCCGTGTTCATAATACGGGTTGGGATGCCGAAGTGAGGGATGCGCTTAACGAATTGAGAGACCGTTGCGGTATGCCTTCGGTACCTCAGGCATTGGGTAAAGAGGAAGCCCTCGAATTTATCCGGAATGAAAGAAGGATCGAATTGGCGGGAGAAGGCCACCGGTATAATGACATCCGCCGCTATGGAAAAGAATATGCGGCCAAATGCATGAATTATACCCTTCATTCGATCGATAATAATTACCACTTCGAAATGAAATGGGACGATCGTCTGATGCTTATGCCGATTCCTCAGTCCGCTATGGATTTGAACCCTTTATTGAGGGAAGATCAGAATCCCGGTTATTGACGGGCGTATCAGAATACAGGAAACGGAGTAGAAATACTCCGTTTTTTTATGACTTTCCCTTGGTGTCGGGAGATAGAAAACCGGGCTGATCGGGCAGCCTCAGCTTCTTTTTTACATTCAGGAACCTCTTTTTTTTATAAATGGGCAGGAGTTTTCAAATCTTTAATTATTCTTGGGGAAATTAGCGTTTTTTTAACAAATATAATTCCTCTCCTCTTTCCGAAATACTTACTTTTGTGCTTTTGGAAACGAAGTGTATGCAAAACGTTTCCATGTTTAAAATGTTTATCAGGAGGTTTATCGTATGTACGAAAACGACCGTTTGAAAGAAGAATTGTTAGCGAATATTTCGGACTTGTTTCTGACCTATGGATTGAGGAGCACTTCCATGGACGATATCTGTACTCATTTAAAAATATCGAAAAAAACGTTGTATCAGATATTTGAGAATAAAGATCATGTGGTAGAGCAAGTTATGTTTTACCGATTGGAAAAGATCCGGAAGGAAACAAATGAGGAAAGTATTTCCAAAAAGAATCCGGTACGATTTTTGTATAGTATAAAAAAACACATCATTGAGGATTTAAACAGCCGTTTGCCGGCCAATTACTTTGATGTGAAGAAATATCATCCGGAAGTGGATAAACGGATCCGGGAAGCGGAAAGAAAATTTATCTATTCTATATTGAGTTCTGTATTGCGTCAGGGGGTGGAGCAGGGATTTTTCCGGAAAGAAGCGGATATGGAAGTTCAAATGTATTTGTTTGAAAAACAGATGAGTTTTCTAAAAGAACAGGAGATGTTGAATGAGATTGAATATCCTAAAATTGTGCTTGTCTCTACCATTGTAGATAATTTTATATTGTCGATTTCTACGGTGGAGGGAGTGGCGGTTTTCGATGAAATAATTAAAAATGAAAAAACGAAAAGGAAATCAGATGAAAAATGAATGCATGCCGGGAGGAACGGTATGCCCGTATCGAGTTTTGGATTGGTTGATGTAATTAAATAGAGTAAGAATGAAAAGAATCATTTTATTGACATGTATAGTTTTTTTCGGGCCTTTGTGGGTGTGGGCTCAGGAGGTTCAGGAATTATCCCTGGCTAAGGCGGTTGAATTTGCAGTAAAGCACAATAAGGAACTGCAGATTTCCCGCAAGAATATCGATCTGTATAAACAGAAAGTACGGGAATCCGTTTCTCAGGGGTTGCCACAGATAAACGGGAAATTGGATTACAGTACCAACTTCGGCTACAGCATGGATTTCGGAGGAAATGCCATAAAGATGAAAGATCAGTCGAATGTGGGAGCTAGCTTGTCGCAGCTCATTTTCAGCGGTCAGTGGATATTGGGTATACAAACTAGTAAGATAGCCGAAAAGGTGGCCAGTCAGCAGGTAGATATAACGGAATTGGATATTAAGGAGAATATTTGCAATACGTATTACACGATTTTGGTGAGTGAGCGTTTGCGGGATATCGTGTTCCGCAACCTGGAAAATATGGATAAAATCTACGAACACACCCGAAACATGTATGATGCGGGAACGGTGGAGATTACGGATGTGGATCAAATCCGGATCAATGTGGGACAACTGAAAAATAATTTGTCGGCTTTGGATCGGACGGTGGAGGTAAATTACAACCTGTTGCGTTTGCAAATCGGTCTTCAGGCGGAAGATTCTATCCGGTTAACGGAACCTTTGGATAATTTCCTGACGCAGGAGGATTATGTAAAGTTAGCCGTAAAGGAATTCGAGATTAATAATAATCCGGAATATCAGTTGATGCAAACACAGGAAGAATTGAGTAAGAAAATGGTGGGATTGCAAAGGTGGACGTATGCCCCTACGATTTCCGGTACCTACTCCTATAATTATAAATTATTAAAGCCGGCCTTCGATATGAGTCCGAAGCATTCGGCTATGCTTACCATGGATATTCCTATTTTTTCGGGTTTTCAACGGAAAGCGCAGTTGGAACAGGCCAAGATCGAACTGGAGCAGACCAGTTTGAATAAAAGTTTGCTGAAAGATCAATTGTATGTGAATGAAAAACAGTATAAATATGAATTGAAAAATGCTACGGAGAATTACTACTTGCAGAAGGAAAATATAGAAGTGGCCAAACGGGTGTTGGAAAATTTTCAGCGCAAATATGAATACGGGGCGGTTTCCAGTCTCGATTTAACCCAGGCCAATAACAATTATCTGGAGGCTGAAAATAATTTTACCAATGCCTGTCTGACTTTACTGCAGGCCGAAACTCAATTGGAGAGGTTATACAACAGCTTGTCTTTTTAATCAGGAATGAACAGAAAAATAATACATACGACTATGGTTAAGAATATCGTTATAGCGGTACTGACAATCGCTCTCATGGCGGGTTGTTCGTCGAAAAAAGAAGAAAAAACACAGCAGAAAAATGTGGAGGCGATTCCGGTGAAAGTAAAGAAACTGGAAAAACAGAGTATTTCAAAAACATTGGATTATACGGCTACTTTACAGGCGGACGAGCAAGTATATTATGCTCCGGCTTCAACGGGACGTATCGGAAAGATTTATGTGGAGGTAGGCGACCGGATCAAAAAAGGACAATTGTTGGTAGAAATGGACCCGACTAATCTTTATCAGGCGGAAGTTCAGTTGAAGAATCTGGAAACGGAGTATCAACGGGCGGTGAAATTGAACGAAACGGGAAGCATTTCCAAACAGGCTTACGATGCTGCCGTCACCAATTATGAAGTGGCTAAGTCCAATTTTGACTTTTTGAATGAAAATACGAAAATGTTAGCTCCCTTCGACGGCATTGTGACGGGTAAATATTTCGAAAACGGGGAACTTTATACCGGAGCCGCTGTAGGAGGAGCCAGTAAACCTTCGATTATTTCTATCGAAAAGATCAATCCCCTGAAAGCCTATGTCAACCTTTCGGAACAATATTTCCTTGCGGTAAAAAAAGGAACTCAGGTGGAATTCAAGAGCAGTATATTTCCCGAACGGGAATTCGCCGGTACGGTGAGCATCGTTTATCCGACCATCGATCCCGCTTCCCGCACTTTTACCGTAGAGGTTAAACTTCCGAATAAAGATGAAGCTTTACGGCCGGGGATGTACGGAACGATCAATTTCTTTATCGGAGAAACCCAGACGGTGGTAGCTCCCGCTTTAGCCGTATTGAAATTGCAGGGAGCCAATAACCGTTATGTCTTTTTGAATAAAGACGGCAAAGCCAAACGGGTGGATGTTACCCTGGGACGGCGTTTCGAGGATCAGGTAGAGTTAATCAGTAATGAGATTCAGGAAGGAGACGAGTTGGTGGTAGTCGGCCAGGGACGTTTGGTGGATGGTAGTGTCATTTCTATAGTGAAATAATCTGTGGAAACGATACACGATAAATTTAAAAATGCAGAAACATGAGTATATATAATACAGCGGTAAATAAACCTATTTCTACCTTGATGGTCTTTTTGGCCATTTTGGTACTGGGGGTTTTCTCTTACATTCAGTTGCCGGTGGATCAGTATCCGAAAATGGACCCGCCTTACATTACGGTAATGGCGACTTATCCGGGTGCCAATGCTTCCGATATAGAAGAGAATGTGACGAAAATCCTGGAAGATCAGCTTAATTCGGTAGACGATCTGAAAGAATTGACTTCTACTTCTTACGATAATCTGGCCGTCATTTCATTGGAGTTCGAATGGGAAGCGAATCTGGACGAGGCATCCAACGACGTGCGGGATGCCGTAGACAAGGCCATGAGCACTCTGCCGGACGATATCGACCGGCCTACCATTATGCGGTTCAATACCTCCATGATGCCGATCCTGATTTATGCGGTTACGGCGGAACAGTCTTATCCGGGTTTGGATAAAATTTTGGACGATAAATTAGTGACCCGTTTGAACCGGGTGGACGGAGTAGCTTCGGTCACTTTGGCCGGAGCGCCCGAGCGGGTGGTATACGTTGAGGTGAATCCCAATCAGATGGATGCCTATAATCTGACTCTCGAACAGATCGGAAACAAAATATTGGCCGAAAATAAAGACGTCCCCTCCGGAAATGTCAAGATGGGCTTATCGGATTATACCTTGCGGGTGGAAGGTGAGTTCGAGGAAAGTGCTCAGATCAAGGACATCGTTCTGGGAACGATGAACGATAAAACGATTTTTTTACACGATGTAGCGAAGGTTAGGGACACCATTAAGGATATTACTTTGGAGCAGTCCATTAACCGGGGACGGGGAGGTGTATTGCTGGTAAGCAAACAAACGGATGCCAATGCCGTAAAAATTGCAGAGCAGGTAAAAAAGGAACTGGAAGCGGCGCAGAAAGATTTACCGACGGATATCAAATTTGAGATTATTGTCGATAATTCCGATTTCATCGTTAAATCGATCCATAATTTACAGGATTCGTTGCAATATGCATTGATCTTCGTCGTGCTGGTGGTGTTCCTTTTCCTGGGACGTTGGCGGGCGACCTTTATCATTGCTTTGACTATACCGATCTCTCTGATTGTGGCTTTTATCTATCTGTTTGCGACCGGGGAGTCTTTGAATGTAATCTCCCTCTCTTCGCTTTCGATAGCCATCGGTATGGTAGTCGATGATGCGATTGTAGTACTCGAGAACGTCACCAAGCATATCGACCGGGGGAGCCGTCCCCGGGAAGCGGCGAAGTACGGTACGAACGAGGTGTGGTTATCCGTAATCGTAACTACGCTGGTAACGGTAGCTGTATTTTTCCCCCTGACTTTGGTGACGGGTATGACGGGTATTCTTTTCAAGCAGTTGGGATGGATCGTTTGTATCACGGTCTGTACGTCTACGGTTACGGCCATTTCACTGACCCCTATGCTTTGTTCCCAACTGTTGAAGTTGCAGGATGTACAAAAATCCAGCAGATTCAGTTTTTACAATTTTGTCACCGGTATGCTTGATAAACTCGATTCCTGGTATGAGAAAGTGATCCGATGGGCGTTGGTACATAAAATTTTCGTCATTTCGCTGATGTTGGTTATTTTCGTCGGTTCCTGTAGTATGATGAAATACATCAAGACGGACTTTATGCCCCAGAACGACCAGGGGTCCATGTCGGTCTACATAAAAATGCAAACCGGCCAGCGGGTGGAAGAGACCAAGCGGGTAGCTTTGGAGATCGATTCCGTCATGAGAGCGGAAATCCCTGAATTGAATATCGTCAACCTCTCTTATGGAAGTGAGGAAGAAGCTTCTTTCGCTTCCATGATGAATTCTACGGGTAATAATATCCTGAATATGCGGGTGAGGGTGAAGGATATTAAAGAACGGGACCGGAGTATCTTCGTGATAGCTGACCAGTTACGGGATATTTTAAAGCGTTTTCCCGATATTCTGGAGTATACGGTGTCTACTTCCAGCGGTTCCATGACCAGTAATACGGTCGATATCGAAATTATGGGACACGACTTTGACCTCACCAGTCGGTTGGCGAATGAAATAGCGAATAAAGCCCGTCAGATACCGGGAGCGGAGGATATTAAAATCAGCCGGGATAACGATAAGCCCGAATTGCGGGTCTATCTGGACCGGGATAAATTGGCTCAGCATGCCTTGACCACCAGTGAAGTGGGAAATGCCCTGAGAAACCGGATATACGGTTATCGGAACAGTAAATTTAAAGAAGACGGAGAGGAATACGATATCATCGTCCGTTTTGAAGAGAAGTACCGTTCTTCGATTACCGAACTGGAAAATATCCTCATTACCGACGGAAAAGGGGAAAAGGTTCGTCTGAAAGAGCTCGGAGAGATAAAAGAATATTATTCTCCTCCTAATATCGAACGGAAAAGTAAACAACGTATGTTGAAAGTATCCATCAGCCCCAAAGCGGGAGTCGCTATGGGACAGATTGCGGAATCCGCTCAGCAAATGCTAGACCAGCTGGAAGATGTGCCTCAGGAGGTGACGCTCTATATAGGCGGAGGATATGAGGATCAGCAGGAATCTTTCAGTTCGTTGATTATGTTGTTGCTTTTGTCCCTGATGTTGGTATACATTGTGATGGCTGCTCAGTTCGAGTCGTTTAAAATGCCGTTTATCATCATGTTGGCTATTCCTTTCGCTTTTACGGGGGTTATTCTGGCCTTGCTGATGACGAATACCACCCTGAGTGTGATTGCCGCTTTAGGTGCGATTATGCTGGTGGGTATCGTGACTAAAAACGGTATTGTGCTGATCGACTTTATCAATTTGATGCGGGAAAGGGGAATACGCTTGTACGATGCGATCGCCCAGGCTTGCCGCTCTCGTTTACGTCCGGTTTTGATGACGTCTCTGACTACGATACTGGGTATGGTACCTATGGCGCTGAGCGTGGGAGAAGGTTCCGAAACCTGGCGTCCGATGGGTATAGCCGTGATCGGAGGTATGGTTTTCTCTACCCTGATTACCTTGTTGATCGTGCCGGTGGTGTATGCATCTATGGATAAGAGCGGAAGTCGGGATAAGAAAAAATCCCTGAGTAAACAGTTTAAGTTTATGAGTGATTTCGATCCGGAGAAAGATTTACCTAAAAAAGAATAGGAAATGAGAAATAAGGATCGGGACGTCGATTCCGGTCCTTGCTTTTTTTCCTTGATAAATTTCTAATTTATAGTCTATGAAAGCAGTATTTATAACCTATAATCAGGCATTGACCGAGCGGGTTGCTTATATATTGGATCAATTGAAAATCAAGGGTTTTACTCAATGGCCCTTGGTGAACGGAGCCGGGACCGAAACCGGAGAGCCGCGCATGGGAACTCATACCTGGCCGGAGATGAATTCGGCAACTTTGACGGTGGTTCAAGAGGAAATGGTGCCTTTGATTCTGAAATATGTGGAAAAATTGGACAATGTGAATAAAGAAAACGGAATCCGGGCTTTTGTCTGGGATATCACCGATATGTATTGATCCGGTCCACTTCTGGAAATCCGGTGTGGTCGGAAATAACCCCAAAGTTTGACTGAAAACTTTGGGGTTTATGGTGTGAGTTGGGTAATGCCGGGGGTAGGGGGATCGTTCGGGAGACGGAGGTCGGGCTGCTGTTTAAAGATAACGATATCGTAATTTCCTGACATATGTATTTCTTTTCCGGCAATGAGTTTCCGAAGTTCTGTATTTTTAAGCAAATCTTTATTCCGGATAAACAGGATGAAATCCTGGAAGTCTTTTAAACGATCGATTTCGGAAAGGCTCGCTTTCCGGATTTCTTGATGGAGGTATACATCCATATTTTCTCCGCTTCGAAATTTATAAAACAAAAATCGGTCGATACCGTTTTGCCGGGCGATTTGTAAAGCCTTGTCGCTTATTTGCTTAAAACCGATGTAAGGGTTGATAACGGGTAAGGCGAAAGAACCGAAAAAAAGAGCGATCAGGATGCCCCCTGCCAGGCTATTCACCGCTTTCAGTATATTTTTGCGGTAAGTGAAAAACAGTGTTAAACCTGCAGATAAACTTAACAGAAAAGCGGATACTTTAAGAGAGAACGGTATCTGAAAAGAGATATACTGGGAGGAAAGAAGTATACCCGGAAAAGCAAGCAAGAGGAGAAGAGCCGGAATAAAAACGGTGAATAATAAATTTTTAGAGGGTATACCGGGTAAAAAGAGCAAGGACAGATAAGTGAAAAAAGGAAAGGTAGGCAGAAGATAGATCGCCAGCTTGCTACTGAAAACCGAAAGGAGTACGAAGGTGGTGAGAATAACGGTAAGAAATAATTTTTCCAGATCGGTACGCAGCCCTTTCCGGCGGATACCTATAAAAAGCACCGTGATGTAGAATAAGGACCAGGGAGCCAGTGCATACCAGTAACTTTCCAGGTAATAGTAGAAAGGACGCTGGTGATGAAAAGCGTTTACCGCCCGGTCTACCGTCTGATGAAAAAGAAGGTTGTACAAGTAAGTTTTACCGCCTTCCAGATACACTCCCGTGAACCATAGTCCGCACAACAAGAGTAAAATCACCCATTGGAGCCAACCGAAATACCGTCCGGATTTTTTGCCTTCTTTTTTCAGCAGCAGAAAGACGTATATGGAAACCAGGGGGACGATTAAACCCACCGGGCCTTTGCTAAACAAAGCCAGAAAAATATAAACGGGCAAAAGCAGACGATACCGGAGCCGGTTCTCTCCCCGGTAAATTCTGTAAAAGGTATACAGGGCCAGGACGATAAACAGGCACATGAGCATATCCATTCTCAGCACCACGGCCGACCCGGCGAAAAGTCCGCTGGTGAGAAGCATGAGAGTTCCGGCTTGTTTGTAGGAAGAGTTTACGAAAGGACTCACCCATCGGTTCATCAGGTATAGGATAATCAAAGCCGGTAGCAGGGAAAACAGGCTCAGCAGCCACATTTGGTGGTGGCCCGTCACTTGTTTTGCTGCCAGGATGAGCCAGAAATACAGAGGAGGTTTATCCGCATAAACGGCCGAATGATTCGTAAACGTGAAATAACGATGATGCTGACAGGCTTCATCCGCAATGCTGAGGTAGCGGAGTTCATTGTTAGGCGTAAAATCCCTGAAATAGAGCAGAGGTAAAAAGAAGAGGATCAGGAGTATGTATTTCGATATTTTCATTCTCGTCGGTCTCTTTTAATGGTTCGGATAGCTTGGTCTGAAACGGGTATTAAAATCCGGAATATGAACAATCATTTACTGAATTCAGGTTAGATGCCTGTTTAATTATCCCTGGAGAGAACGCTTTAGTAAGAAGGCTTAACGGAATAAAAGTGTTAAATGTTACAGAAAAAATGGTTTTTTTGTAATGAATGGGGGAAAAGCCCTGCTGTATTCTCGTGTCCGATACCGGGCGGAGGAGGAAGAGAAATTCTTTGGCGGATGCGGTACGGCTTGTAAAAAGGAGAGGTTTTCCGGCAGAAAAGCCCTTGAGGCGGGGGAAACGGGACTTCACTAAAAGACCTGGGATTCCCGCTTGCAGGGAAAAACGAGTCGATTACCGTAAAAACCTGGGTTTTTTTATATTTTTGTCTTGCAAAAACTACCCATTAAGTAATATATTATGATTCAGGATCGGAAAATACATGTGGTTATACTAGGAATAGTCTGTTTTTTTACTTTCTTTATACACAACCGGGTAATCTATCCGGATATCATGGAAAGCCGGAATCTGATTACCGCCCGGGAAATGGTCCAATACGACAACTGGCTGGTTCCTACCATGAACGGTGTATTGAGGTTGGAAAAACCGCCTTTGCCGACCTGGATTGCGGCCGGGGTGGAAATGATTTCCCCCGACAACGTATCCCTGCAGCGGACTGCAGCGGGCATCGTCGCCACTTTGTTGGTATTTTTCCTGTATTTTCTGGCGGAAACACTCACCCGCAACCGCTTGTACGGTTTGATCGCTTCTTTGGTACTCTGCACTTCGTTTAATATCATATTGATGGGAAGGACGGCTTCCTGGGATATCTATTGTCATAGCTTTATGCTGGGGGCCATTTATTTCTTATACAGAGCTTTCGAGAAGCCGGGACCTTGCTGGAAAGAATTTATCGGAGCGGGAATCTGGATGGGGTTGTCGTTTTTAGGAAAGGGACCTGTTTCGTTTTACGCTTTATTATTGCCTTTTTTGATTTCTTATTTTATTTTTTACCGTCCTTCTTTCCGGGGAAAATGGGGGCCGTTGGGGGTACTGGTTCTGATTTGCTTGCTGATCAGCCTGTGGTGGCCGGCCTATTTGTATTTGTATCACCGGGACATGGCTTTGTTCGTGGCAGCCAAGGAAACGACAGCTTGGATGGAACGGAATGTAAGGCCCTGGTATTATTATTGGAAATTTTTTCTGGAATCCGGTATTTGGTCTCTCTTTTTAGTTACGGCTCTCATCTGGCCTTATTGGAAAAAACGACTGAAATACAAGAAGGAATACCTTTTCACTGTGGTGTGGACTTTTTCCGTGCTGATTTTACTTTCCGTATTACCCGAAAAGAAAACCCGTTATCTTTTGCCGATTCTGATTCCTGCCGCTTTAGTCGTGGCTCATTTGTTTTTATACTGGACCGAAAGAGTCCGGAAAGGGGGATTGGCAGGCTGGGATAAAATAGGTTTCCGGGTAAATACGTTTTTGGTGGCTTCGGTGGCTCTGGCGATTCCGGTAGGCGTATATGTGCTTTTTTATGCAGAGGGATATATGAGCACGGGGCGCCTGATCGGGGTGGTTGTATTATTGGCGGGTGTTATTTATCTGTTGTTCCGGTCTGCGTTAAAAATGCGGCCGCTGCAATTCCTGGCGGCTGTCGTCGGTTTGTTCCTGACGGTGGAAATCGCTTTAATGCCTTGCATTGCTAATTTATTCAATAACCTGGAAAGAAAAAGTATCCGGGCAGTCCGGACGATTGAAGCCGTAGAAGGTTTGCCTTTTTATTATAATGCCGATGAAGAGCTTCGGATAGAATTGGTATATGAGGCCGGTAGAAGAATACTTCCCTGGAATATCCGGCAAGATACTCTTCCTTTGGCGCATTTGCCGATCGTGTTGGTGTCGGAAAAACCCGCAGCCGAGACCTTGCCTCCCGCCATACTGGAAAAAGTGAATTTACGTTTGATCGATAAGTACGACGATAATCGCCGGCAGAAAGATACGAAAAGGTATTCCGGACTTTTTATCCGATATGTGACGGTCTTGGAGAAGAAATGAAAATGAAAAACGCCCCTGGCGGGGCGCTTTTTATTTAGTCGTTCAGCGTATATCTGGCGAACGAAGTTACGGTTAACTCTTTATCATGACTTTGCATGTAAGCTTTAACGGTGAGTTTGGCATCTTTTATAAAAGCCTGATTCAGTAAAGTCGATTCCTGGAAAAATTTGTTCAGACGTCCCTGAGCAATTTTATCCAGCATGTTTTCGGGTTTACCTTCTTCGCGGGCTTTTTCTTTACCGATTTCCAACTCATGAGCTACGATATCTGCCGGAACATCGTCTTTGTCGATGGATACGGGAGCCATGGCGGCGGCTTGCATCGCTACATCTTTTTTCACCTGTTCTTCGGCTTTTTTGTTGAAACCCACAATGGTAGCCAGTTTATTTCCCGGATGAATATAGGCGATGGTATCTTCTGCTTCTAATTTGGCGAAATAGCTCAATTCTATTTTTTCACCGATCACTCCGGTTTGTTCGGAAATCTGTTCGGCAATGCTGCGGCCTTCTATTTCCAATGCCAGCAGGGCGTTCAGGTCGGCCGGCATAGCTTCCAGCGCTTTATCCAGAATTTTTTTGGTGAAATTGATGAAGTTTTCGTTTTTAGCGACAAAGTCCGTTTCGCAATTCAGGCTGACTAAGACTGCCTTTTTACCGTCTACGCGGGCCAGAACACAACCTTCTTTGGCTTCTCTGTCGGCTCGTTTACTGGCTACGATCAAACCTCTTTTGCGGATAATATCTACTGCTTTATCGAAATCCCCTTCAGCTTCCTGAAGAGCATGTTTACAGTCCATCATCCCTGCATTGGTTGCGTGACGCAACTTCATTACATCTGCTGCTTTTATTTCCATAATCTTCTTGTTTTACTCTTCGGTTTCTTCTTGCACTTCTATTTCTTCGGTTTCCGCGCTCTCTTCTTCCTCTTCGGCGTTCACCTTTTCGGCTTTTTTGGCAACCGGTTTTTTATCACCTTCTTTTTCTCTTTCGGCTTTTCTTTCGTTCAATCCTTCTTTGATGGCTTCCGACAGTTTATCCATAACCAGGGAAATAGAAGTGGAGGCATCGTCATTACAAGGAATCACGAAATCAATTCCGTCCGGATTCGAGTTGGTATCCACCATAGCGAAAACCGGAATACCCAAGGTGCGGGCTTCTTTGACGGCGATATATTCTTTCATAACGTCCACTACGAAAAGCGCTGCCGGCAAGCGCGTGAGATCGGCGATACTTCCTAAGTTCTTTTCCAGTTTTGCTCGCTGACGGGCAATCTGGAGTTTTTCCCTTTTGGACAGGTGATCGAAGGTACCGTCTTTTTCCATCTTATCGATGGTAGTCATTTTTTTCACCGCTTTCCGGATCGTCGGAAAATTGGTGAGCATACCGCCCGGCCATCTTTCCGTTACGTAAGGCATGTTAATATTGGAGATTTTTTCTGCAACAATGTCCTTAGCCTGTTTTTTTGTTGCAACAAACAGAATTTTTCTTCCCGATTTGGCAATTTGTTTCAAAGCTGCTGCAGCTTTATCGAGCATAATTGCCGTTTTATTCAGGTCAATGATGTGGATATCGTTACGCTCCATAAAAATATAAGGAGCCATTTTAGGATTCCATTTACGGGTGAGGTGTCCGAAGTGACAACCTGCATTTAATAATTCGTCGAAATTTGTAGACATAAATTGTTTTTTAAAAAGTTTACTTTCTTGATTTGAGCAATTGCCGGGTAGTCCCGTTTGAGGAGTCCCGTCAATTTAGATACTAAACTGCGATTAACGTTTAGAGAACTGGAATCTCTTACGAGCTTTCGGCTGGCCCGGTTTTTTACGTTCCACCTCCCGCGGATCCCGGGTCAGGAATCCGGCTGCTCTTAACTGAGGCTTATTCTCTGCGTTGATTTCTACCAATGCACGCGCAATACCTAAGCGTAAAGCTTCTGCTTGTCCTTTGAAACCGCCTCCGTCGAGGTTAACCCGAATGTCGTACTGACCGGTAACTCCTAATAATTCCAGCGGTTGTTTTACAATATACTGAAGGGTCGGTAAGGTGAAATAATCTTCCAGGCTTCTTTTATTGATGGTGATATTTCCTTTTCCTTCGTTTACATAAACGCGAGCTACTGCTGCTTTTCTTCTACCGATTGCGTTAATTACTTCCATACCTTGTTAATTAAGTGAATTTAAATCGATTTTTTTCGGTTGCTGGGCTTCGTGGTTGTGCTCGGCACCGACGAAAACATGAAGGTTTTTCATTACCGCTCTGCCAAGGCGATTTTTGGGAAGCATTCCTCTTACGGCATGTTCAATCACTCTTTCCGGATACTTAGCCAATACGGCAGCCGGAGTCGTATGCCGCTGTCCTCCGGGATAACCGGTATGACGGGTATACTGTTTGTCGGTTAACTTGTTTCCGGTTAACACGATTTTTTCCGCATTGACAATAATCACATTGTCTCCGCAGTCGACATGAGGAGTAAAAGACGGTTTGTATTTGCCTCTTAATAGTTTCGCAACTTTTGAAGCAAGACGTCCCAAAACCTCATTTTCAGCATCAATCAAAACCCATTCTTTTTGAGCGGTGGCTTTGTTGACATGAATTGTTTTGTAACTAATTTGATCCACTTCTTTTTAATTTAAAATTATACATCTGTTTGTTTGTTATGGCTATGCCCTTGTATTTCAGCGAAATGAGAATAACGCGGTAGCCGGGCTGACTGTAAAATTCTCAGGTATCCGAAATGTCTGTAAGGTAAATGGCTAAGGTTCAGCCTTACAGTTTAAAGCATAGTCCACTCCAAAATGAGGGACAAAATTAGATAAAATATTCTTATAATCAAATCGTTTAAGAGAAAATGTTCGGATTTTCGCCGGGCCGGCTGTGGGGCCGCCGGAAGCGGATTAGCTGCGTAGTGAATTGAAAGCCTGTATTTTTTTTGAACTATAATTTTTAAATTGAGGTTTTTGTACTATCTTTGCGCCGTTTTACTTCAATAATTGTGGATAGACTGAACGAATATAAAATAGCGCACAGGGGGTTGGCAGAGGGGCGGCATACCTTTTCTTATATGCTGGACGACGCTTTTTTTGACTGTTTTGAAGCGACGCGGGGCACGCGGGGGCAGATAAAAGCGGAGGTGGAAATAGTGAAGGGTGCTCTCCTGATGGAAGTACGGATGAAAATTACGGGTACCGTCGAAGCGACCTGTGACCGATGCCTGGGAAAATTGAATCTTCCGGTGGAGGGAGAGATGAATTTGTATGTAAAACAGAGGATGCGGGATTCGGGGAATGACGATGATTATATCGTGTTGGCTCCGGAGGAGGATTTTCTGGACTTGAGCGCTTATCTGTATGAAGTGTATATGCTGCATTACCCGATGAGAGTCGTACACGAAGAAGGCAAGTGCGATACCGAGATGGAAAAAGTACTGGGGGAATATATAACTGAAGAAAAAGAAAAACCGACAGACCCCCGTTGGGACGAGTTGAAGAAATTAATTAATAACTAAATAAAAATAGAGAGAAATGGCACATCCGAAACACAAAATCTCCAAACAGAGAAGGAATAAAAGAAGAACTCATGATGCGCTTACCGTAACGGCAATTGCGAAGTGTTCCAATTGTGGTGCTGCTGTACAGTATCATACTGTATGTGGCGAATGCGGATATTACAGAGGAAAATTAGCTATTGAAAAAACAGTAGTTGCTTGATCATACGCTATACGGGATTGTTTCACATATGCAGCCTCCTATAGCTTAGGAGGCTATGCCTGTTTGTGTCTCCCGATAGAACTGCAGAACGTGTATTTGATTTAAAACCTATTTTATGGAAAGGCCAAGAGCTATAATAACAGGAGTTGGGGCTTACTATCCCGATTATATTCTTACTAATGAAGAATTGGGGAGAATGGTAGATACGACCGATGAATGGATTATGACCCGAGTCGGGATAAAAGAAAGACGTATTCTGAAAGATAAAGATAAAGGTAGTGCCTATCTCGGAGCAAGGGCTGTAGAAGATTTACTGAAAAAAACAGGTACTTCTCCCGAGGAAGTGGATTTATTGATTTGCGCTTCGGTGACGCCTGATATGCATTTTCCGACGAATGCCAATATCATCGCCGATATGGTGGGAATAAAAAATGCGTTTGGTTTTGACTTGAATGCCGGCTGTTCCGGTTTTCTTTTCGGATTGGTTACCGCCACTCAATATGTGGAGAGCGGAAGATATAAAAAGGTCGTATTCGTAGGAGCCGAAAAAATGTCGGTGATTACGGATTATACCGACCGGAAAACCTGTCCCTTGTTTGGAGACGCTTCGGCTGCCGTTTTGCTGGAACCTACGATGGAAGATTTAGGATTGGTAGATCATATTCTCAGATCCGACGGAAGCGGGCGTTCCCATTTGTTTATGAAGTCGGGAGGATCTTTGAATCCGCCTTCTTTGGAAACCGTTTTGAACCGGGAGCATTATATTTTCCAGGATGGACAGTACGTTTTCAAACATGCGGTGTCTAAAATGGCGGATGTTTCTGCGGAAATCATGGAGAAGAACCGCTTGACCGCTGAGGACGTGGCCTGGTTGGTTCCGCATCAGGCCAATTTACGCATCATAGATGCTACGGCTCAGCGCATGGGACTCGACCGTTCCAAAGTCATGGTCAATATTCAGAAATACGGAAATACGACTTCAGCAACCGTTCCCTTGTGTTTATACGAGTGGGAAGAAAAATTGCATAAAGGCGATAATTTGATTCTCGCTTCCTTCGGAGCGGGATTTACCTGGGGGGCTGTTTATATGAAATGGGCCTATGACAAAAAATAAAGGAAAGCGGAGTTTTGATCTCCGTTTTTTTTATTTATATTCGTCAGTGAATTCAATACAGGTATGGATAGCAACGATTTTACGAAAGAACCGGATGGCACCCTTATTTTAGAACATACCGCAGTAAACGGTAGCATACATTCAGAAAGAAGTATTTATCTGAAAGGAAAAGTGAAGGGGGATATTCGTTGTAATTCCCGCTTGATAATCTGCAAAGGGGCTGTGGTGGAAGGCGAGGTATTTTGTAAGGAGTTGTGTGTTGACGGATTCATCCGGGGGAATGCAGAAGTGGAAGGGATGGCTTATTTGTCGGCAAATGCCGTCATGGAAGGGCATCTGCTCGCTTCTGCCCTGCTTATTCATCCGGAAGCGGAAATCGGAGGTGGTATCAGATTGAAAGGATAATATAATGATATAACATGTATGGGTAAAGAAGTAACAAACAATGCCGTAAATCTGCTGTGCGAAGGTACGATGATCGTAGGAGATATAAAGACGAAAAATGATGTGCGTATCGACGGCACGATCAAAGGAAAAGTATTTACAACAGGGCGCCTGGTGGTGGGAAACACGGCAAAAATCGAAGGGGATATCGAGTGTGCCAATATAGACGTCTTCGGTTTGATTATGGGAAATATGACTGTCAGTGGAACCGCTGCTTTAAAAGCTCCTGCCCGGATTATCGGAAATATCGTGGCGGGGGTGTTGTCTGTAGAGCCGGGAGTTTTCTTTAACGGAAACTGCCAGATGGGGAAGGGAGGAGCGGAAGGTGTTCCGGCGGCTTCGAAATAACCGGAACCATGAAAACCATAATCATTATACCGGCCCGTTACGCTTCTTCCCGTTTCCCCGGGAAACCTTTGGCGAAAATCGGGAACCGGACCGTGATACAGTGCGTGGTGGAAAAGGCTTCTGTTGTAACGGAAGATATATATGTCGCTACGGATGATCGGAGAATTTTTGACTGTGTAACGGCTTTCGGAGGGAAAGCCGTCATGACCTCTGAAGCTCACCGGAGTGGTACGGACCGTTGTTTCGAAGCTTATGGGAAGATCGTACGGAAAGAGGGACAAGCTTATGAGGTGGTCGTCAACCTTCAGGGAGACGAACCGTTTATCCGGCCTTCGCAAATCGAATCGCTGGTTTCCTGTTTTGAAGATCCTGCCGTACAGATCGCTACCTTAGCTAAAAAGTTCGAACAGATTTCCGAGGTATTCGATCCCAATAAAGTGAAAGTCGTTTTTTCCGCTCAGCATACCGCTCTTTATTTTTCACGCTCTCCTATACCGTATTGCCGGGGAGTGGAAAAAGAGAAGTGGGCAGAGATTACGGACTTTTATAAACATGTGGGGATGTATGCTTATCGTCCCGCAGTTCTGGAACGAATTACAGCCCTTCCTTCGGGGAGGCTGGAAAAGGTCGAATCTTTGGAACAGTTGAGGTGGTTGGAAAACGGATATAATATTGCCGTCCGGCTCACGGCCTACGAATCTCTCGGCATAGATACTCCGGAGGATTTGGAAAAGGCGAATCTCTGGATAGAAAAGAAAATTAAGGAGTAAATCTTCCGAATAAAAAAGCCGCAAGAGCGGCTTTTTTTAGATGGTCATAATATCTTTTTCCTTAGCAGCGAGCATTTCCTCTATTTTTTTGGTAAACAGGTCCGTCATTTTCTGAGCTTCCGCTTCCGCATCTTTAGCCATATCTTCGGGCAATCCTTCCTTTACCATTTTTTTGAATTGGTCGATCGCATCCCGGCGGGCATTCCGTACACTGACTTTAGCCGTTTCACCGATACTTCGGGATTGCTTTACCAACTCTTTTCTTCGTTCTGCGGTTAAAGGAGGGACATTAATGCGGATAATCTCTCCGTTATTGTCGGGATTGAAGCCGAGATTAGCCGCCATAATTGCTTTTTCAATCGGGCCGATCATTTGTCTTTCCCAGGGCTGCACCGTGATCGTGCGGGGATCCGGCGATAAGATGTTCGCTACCTGGGATAAGGGGGTGGGACTGCCGTAGTATTCCACGACCACATCATTCAGGATTTTAGGATTGGCTCTTCCCGCTCGGATTTTGGCAAGTTCATTTTCCAGGTGAGTCAATGCTTGCTGCATTTGTTCCCGGGCATCGTCCATGAATAGTTTTACTTCCTCGTTCATATATCTGTTTTATTTAATTTTACTTAAATCCAAACAAAGATAAAAAAAATATTTTACAGTGAAAAGAGTTGTAAAAAGGTTTATGGCGTATTCAAGCTGAAAGAGAAGGGCAGGTTGTATTTGACTCTGACTTTTTCTCCTTTTTGCATGCCCGGCTCCCAGCTAGGCATTTGCCGGATAACTCTTAAGGCTTCCCGGTCCAACAGAGCATATTTGCTGCTTTTTACTATTTTGGGATAACGAATGGAGCCGTCTTTTTCGACCGTAAACTCCACGATGATTTTTCCTTCCTGTTTCGCCTCCAGGGCCTCTGCCGGATAACGTGTGTTGGATTGGAGCCAGTTGTTGACGTTGCCCTTGAAGCGAGGCATCACTTCCGCGACCGTATGAATTTTTTCTTTTTTCGTATCGGTTTTTGCCTGAACGGAAATGGAAACTCCAGCCGGAACAACCAACGTCAGACCGGGGAAACGGGCGGTTGACCGGCTTTTCAATTCTTCGGTTTTTAACTCGGACAGTAAGAAATCGCCCGCCTTTTCTGTTTCTCCGGTTAAGCGGAAGGGTACAGCTTCCAGGCTTTCCGCATCCGCCACCGTATAGCAGGAAAACAACACGAAGCACACCCCCCACACCCAGAGAACGGGCAGATATATCCAAAGCACGTAAGGCCGGCTTTGGCGTTGTGTCATACGGATTATTCTTTTTTTCAGGGTAGCACAGGAAAAGCCCTGGGTAAGAGGGAGGCTGCTTTTAAAAGCCTGGCCGATCAACAACCGGAGGTAAGTTTCCGAACGGTATTTCCGCAACACCTGCCGGTCGGCCAGGTATTCGTGATTTTCAGAAATAAAACGCTTGAGGATCCACACCAGGGGATTGAACCAGTTGAACAGGCAAACCAATTCGGCCAGCACTAAATCGATACTGTGGTATTGGAAGACGTGTGTCTTTTCATGTTCCAGTATTTTTCGTTTGTTTTCCCGGGTTAATCCGTAGTCGTTAAAGAAAATATAGTGAAAAAAAGAAAAGGTGGGGTAATTTCCCTGAACCCATACCAGATGTAGAGATCCGCTCTTTTTATGCGGAAATTTTTGCAGCAGTCGTCTTAACTGAAGGAAACCGTGTATATAATATAAAAGAAAACAACCGATACCGGTCAGATAAATGGTTCCCAGATGTTTTAGGATAAAATGATAAAAGGACAGGCCTGGGGAAGATAGGGGGCTCTTGCTTACCTCTTCCAGCAGATAAGAAACGTAGTACAGGGAGGCTTTGTTTCCGGAAAGCGTGTCGTAGGCCGGTAAAAGGGGAATTCGGATCAGCGGAAAGGATACGGCGATGATCAGCGTACACAGGAGATAGATCCGGTTCCACGTAAAAAAGGTCTGTTTTCTTAAAAACAAGAGATAATAAAGCAGCAGTACGACTAATATCGACGTGGATTTGAAGATATACGGTAAAGTTATCATCTCGGGAAATCTTTACAAGGCCTGATTCTTTTTTATATGCCGGAGTATTTCTTCTAATTCGTTTAAACTGATGTTTTCTTCTTTAGCAAAAAAAGAAACCATACGGGAAAAAGAATTGTCGAAATAATTGCCCACAAAATTCCGGAGAAACTTCCGGGTATAGGTTTCTTTGTCAACGAGCGGATAATACCGGTGACTTTTTCCGAAGGTCTCATGACTTACAAAGCCTTTTTCCTGTAATATCCTTACGATGGTTGAAACGGTATTGTAAGCGGGTTTCGGTTCCGGCAATTTATCGATGATCTCTTTTACGAAGGCCTTTTTCAAATTCCATAGAATATGCATAATTTGTTCTTCGGCTCTGGTCAGTTCTTTCATAATGATCCGGATTAGGAGGTTTCAGTCAAATTTACACCGATATTTTTAGTTATGCAAGCTATTTTTGTTTTTTTACCGCTAAACCCGGTATTAGCGGACTATTTTCCGTATTTTGAAATTGATAGCGGTAATAAAAATATTCATCAGGGGCGAGATCAGGTTAAAAAAGCAATAGGGCAGATATTCCAGGGTGGCTACACCCAAAACCTTGGCTTGTGTAGCTCCGCAACTGTTCCAGGGCACCAAAACGGAAGTGACGGTAGCGGAATCTTCCAGAGCCCGGCTCAGGACCTCGGGTTTCAATCCCTTTTCCTGATAAATTTTTTGCAGCATTTTACCCGGAATGACGATCGACAAATATTGATCGCAAGCGGTCAGGTTGAAAAAGATACAGGTAAATACGGTTGTGGCCGATAAGGAGGTATTGTTGGTGATGAATCTCAAGAAAGTTTCACTGACTTTTTGCAGGAAGCCGCAGGCGTCCATGACCCCTCCGAAGGTAAGAGCCGCCATAATCAGCCATACGGTATTCAACATGCCTTCCATTCCGCCCGTAGACAACAGTTCATCGACTTCGGCTACGCCGGTGCTCAGGCTCATGGGGCCGAATACGGATTGGAGCAACAGCTGATACCGGTTTGAAAAATGATTGGTATCCAGGAGCTTGTTCAACAACTCGGGTTGAAAAATTAAGGCAAAAATAACGCCGAGTACCGTCCCGGCGATCATGGCCGGTATGGGCGGCACTTTTTTGACGATAATCAAGATGAGTAAAACAGGTACCAGTAACAGAAAAGGAGAGGTATTGAAAGTGCCGGCAATGCCTGCTTTAATGAACTCCGTATTTACCGCACTGGCATCGCTGATGTGAAAGATGCCGATTACCCCGAATATCAGTAAGGTGAGGATCATGGAAGGACCGGTCGTATATACCATGTACCGGATATGGGTGAATAAATCGGTCCCCGCTATAGCCGGGGCCAGGTTGGTCGTATCCGACAAAGGTGACATTTTATCGCCGAAATAAGCTCCGGAAATTACCGCCCCGGCCACTAATCCCTGGCTGAGTCCGAAAGCGTTTCCTACTCCGATAATGGCGACTCCGATCGTAGCGATGGTGGACCAGGAACTTCCGGTGGCCAGAGATACGATGCTGCACAGGATGACCGAGGCAACCAGAAAATAAGAAGGGTGCATGATATCGACTCCGTAATAGATCATCATGGGAATAACCCCGCTGATCATCCAGGCTCCGCTCAGGGCTCCGATGAGAAACAAAATCAGGATGGAAGGCATGGCCGAGTTGATCGTGTGAAGGATTTTCGTTTGAATGGAACTCCATTTGACTCGGTTCCTCCAACCGATGAGTCCTCCCAGGGTAGCGGCGATAAACAAGGCGATCTGGTTGGAACCTCCCAGCGGGTCTTCAAAGAAATTAACGTTCAGGGATAACAACAGAATCAGTATGATAACCGGAAAAATGGCCTGTACGAATGTCGGTTTACGGGATAATGTCATGTTTATTTTTTGCGGGATAAAGTTATAATAATTTCAGAAGCCTGAAATAGGTTGGGGGATTTATCGTTTATAAAATACGATATTTTAATGAATTGCAAATTCAGTTTTCAATTTAAAGCCTAACTTTGCATCCGTAAATCCGGAACTTTCAGCCGGTTTTGGGTGTCTGATATTTATATAAAAGCGATAATGACCAGAAAAGATTTTGAAATTATGGCTCCGGTCGGTTCCTACGAGGCATTAACGGCCGCTATACAGGGAGGAGCCGATTCCGTATATTTCGGGGTGGAGGGTTTGAATATGAGAGCTCGTTCTTCTGTAAATTTTACGACGGAAGACCTGAAGAATATCGTTGAAGTGTGCCGGGGAAAAGGGATTAAGACCTACCTTACCGTAAATACGATTATTTACAACAATGAATTGGAGAAAATGCGGACGGTGATCGATTGCGCCAGGGAAGCCGGTGTGACGGCGGTTATCGCTTCAGATTTGGCAGCTATCGGATATGCCCGCAGCATAGGCCTGGAAGTCCACATCAGTACGCAGTGCAATATTACGAATTACGAGACCGTGAAATTTTATGCCCGCTATGCGGACGTCATGGTGCTGGCCCGCGAATTGGATCTCAACCAGGTGGCCGAAATTCACCGGCAGATCGAAGCGGACCGGCTGTGCGGACCCGGAGGGGGATTGATCCGGCTGGAGATGTTTGCTCACGGCGCTTTGTGCATGGCGGTCTCCGGGAAGTGTTATCTGAGTCTGCACGAGAAGAACGCCTCGGCCAACCGGGGAGCTTGTTTTCAAATCTGCCGCCGGGCGTATACGGTGAAAGACCGGGATAATGAGGTGGAACTGGATATCGAGAACGAGTACATTATGTCACCCAAGGATTTGTGTACGATCGGATTTATCAATAAGATGGCGGATGCCGGCGTGCGGGTTTTCAAGTTGGAAGGACGCGCCCGCCCGGCCGAATATGTGCTGACCGTTTGCCGCTGTTATGATCAGGCCCTGCAGGCTTACCTGGATGGGAATTATACGGCCGACCGCATTCGGAGGTGGAAAGAAAATTTGGCTACGGTATTTAACCGGGGATTCTGGGACGGTTATTATCTGGGGCAACGTTTGGGAGAATGGAGTGAGGTGTACGGTTCGGGAGCTACCCGGATATTTGTGGCGTTGGGAAAAGTGACCAATTATTTTTCCCAGTTGCAAGTCGGGGAATTTAAGTTGGAATCTGCGGATTTACAAGTGGGAGACGAGATATTGATTATCGGGGAGACGACCGGAGTCTTGGAGTATAGGGTACCGGAAATCCGGGTGGACCTGAAACCGGTGGAAAAAGTAGAAAAAGGTGTGTTGTTTTCTATGCCTGTACCGGAAAAAGTGAGGAGAGGCGATAAGTTGTATAAATGGGTAGCCGCCACCCCTGATTTGATGCAATAATAAATATAACAGGTGGCCTTTCTGAGAAAAGGAAAGGCGGGCGGCCGGTGCTTCCACATCGGAAAGACAGTAATGAAAAGGGAGGAAAGCGACTTACTTTCCTCCCTTTTTGTTCAGCCTTTTTTGTGGCGGAAAGGATTCAGACGAGGCGGTTTGATGTTGAATAAATTGTAACTCAAGACCAGTGATCCCCTCATTTGCAGCATGTTGTAATCGAAATACTGATTGTCCGGCTTGAAAATATCCTTAAATCCGCAGCTCACCCGTAATCCGATTTCGATTCGGGAGAACAGCCGGCGCTCGTATCCTAAAATAATTCCGGCATCCCAGTTATCCAATATATCGTTAAAATTGATTTCGAGCGGGTCTTTGTCTATGGCGCCGGTATATACGCCGTTATCGTCCATCATATATCCCTTGTTCACTTTAATATCGAATTTCCCGTCGATGATCCAGGCGGCATAGGCTCCTAACAAAATCCGGTCTTTCTGGTTCCGGAACGTATATTTGAAATACAGCGGCACTTCCATCATCGTAAAATCCATACTCATCTCCGCCGATCCGGTAAACCGGGCGATGACGTTGTTTTTTTCGTCGTTGAAACGTTGGTTTTTTATCCGGGCATCCGCATCGATGGCTACTTTTTTATAAGTGAATTCCGCTCCCAGCGTCCAGCGATGATTGACCGGAAAGGTCAGTTTGGCCCCCAGGGAAGGAGAAAGTTTGGGATACGGGTTAAACGGATGAGGTACGTTCTTGAAAGGAAAGGGAATGGCTCCCCCGATATCCGTTCCGAGTTGAACGCCCAGGGCGAAACGGTATTCCACTTTGGCCCGGCTGCTGTCGGCCGCATAAGAAAGGGTATCTTGAGGAAGTTCCGTTTGGGCGATAACCGCCAACGAACCTATCAGCAATAAAAGGGTGGTATATATTTTTTTCTTCATAGATCGGATCATTAATAGTTTATGGTCAGGTTATCGACGGTCAGTTTACTTCCCTCCGCTCCGATAAAATAATCTCCTTTTTCACTGGAAGTCATCACAATGCTGATATGTGTCGGTTCCAGGTAGGTGTAGGCTTTATTATAAATAATCGGAATTTTCAATTTTGTCCAGTTTTGCACAGAGGGATCGGCCCCGTCGAAAATATATTCTCCCATACCCAGGGTAATGACGTCTTCGGTGTCCTTATCGTGGAAGTCGATATTGCCTTCTCCTTTCCAGTAGAGCAGTTTTACCCAGATGCGTCCCTTGTCGAAACCGCTGAGGTCTTTCAATTTATATTTCCCCTCTTTGACGGATTGCTGCAACTGTGTGCCGGGTTCGTATTTCGCATCCACGGAAATGGACGAAGGCCGGTTGATGAACGGAATGCCGAAATAGGTCATGGCGGGGGGATCGTTTAATTGGGAGACATTCATTTTGAAATAACCGGTAAAAATGGTACCGGCCGTGATCAGGTTCCCGATGCCCAGACCGTCCAGATTCTGAATGCTCGTTTTCATTTCGGCTGCCTTGCCGTATTCCGTTCTATAGGAGGCTACGGGGCGGGTTCCCTGTACGAAAGGATTGTTAGCGGTGGCCCAACCGTACCCTTTGCCGGGTATCGGATCGATATTGATGCTGGAAGTTCCTTCATTGATCCATAATTCGAAATCCGAATTTTCGATGGAAGGTACGATTTGTATATTCCAGAGCCGTTCGTCTCCGTTATCGGCTATGAGTGTAAGGTGTTTCACATCTCCGGGATTTTGGAAGGTCATGGGGGTGCCGACTGTATAATCTTTGTAGACGGCGCTAGGGGTTTTAATGATTTCCGGGGTGATCTGAAGCGGCCAGCTTACTCCTTGCTTGAAAATAATCCTTACGTTATTGTCCCGGATGAGGACGCTTATGTCTTTATCGTCGGCACCCTTAATCTTAAACTGTTCGATTTCCGCATTTTTTTTATCTACCAGCATGATCCGGCCTTCATGAGGGATGCCGCTGTCGGAGATCATAAAAAATGTTTGGGGGGTATATACATCCGTGAAGGTAATTTCCTGAAGATTCAAAGGGCGTTCGTCTACGCTGATAACATCGTCGGTCGTTTTTGAAAATTTAATTTCCGTAGTTATTTTCAAAGGAAAGTTTTTCCGTCCGAATTCCAGCGGGATGGAGACGCTTTTGTCGGTAACGACCAGGTTATTCGTATTGAGATCCACACCTTCCGATATTTTGGTGATCCGGAAATCCACGATTCCCGCTTCGTCACTTAAATTATTCACTTTCGTACAGGAACTCAGGAAGAGTAAACCTGTACTTATTATTAAAATCAAGTAATTCCGCATATTTATCGTTTCTGTTTTAGTATTATTCTTTTTTATTTTAAGTCAAATAAATGGAGTTTCTATCAAAAATCGTACCAGTATGAGTTCCGCTGCGGCAAAAATAACTAAATTTGGATTTACTGCCGCGTTTCTCCCTGTTTTTTACAATTTTCCATATCTTTGTAACATTTGAATGTAATCAGTTAAAATTATGAGTAAACGTGCATTGATCACCGGAGTTACGGGACAAGACGGTGCTTACTTGTCGGAGTACCTGCTGAGTAAGGGATATGAAGTACACGGGATAAAAAGAAGGGCTTCTTCTTTTAATACGGAAAGAATAGATCACCTGTATCAGGATCCTCATCTTCAGCAGCGGGATTTTATTCTTCATTACGGGGATATGACCGATAGCCTGAATCTTACTTCGGTTATCCAGGAAATTCAACCCGATGAAATTTATAATCTGGCGGCTATGAGCCATGTGAAGGTTTCTTTCGATACGCCGGAATATGCAGCGAATGTAGGTGCTGTAGGAACTTTACGTTTACTGGAAGCTGTCCGTTTACTGGGGCTTACTTGTAAAACCCGGATTTATCAGGCTTCGACTTCCGAGCTGTACGGTTTGGTTCAGGAGACGCCTCAGACGGAACGTACGCCTTTTTATCCGCGTTCCCCTTATGCAGTAGCCAAATTATACGGATATTGGATTACGGTGAATTACCGGGAAGCTTACGGTATGCACGCCAGCAACGGAATTTTATTTAATCATGAATCTCCCGTAAGAGGCGAGACTTTCGTTACCCGTAAAATTACGATGGCTCTGAGCCGCCTTGCCTTAGGAATGCAGGAGGTGTTGTATCTGGGAAATTTGTCAAGCCGACGGGATTGGGGGCATGCTAAAGACTATGTAAAAGCGATGTATCTCATTCTTCAGCAGGAGAAACCGGACGATTATGTCATTGCTACCGGCGTAAGTGCTTCCATCCGGGATTTTGTGAAATTGTCCGGAGCTTATATCGGTCTGGAAATCGTTTTCCGGGGAGAAGGAACCGAGGAAAAAGGATATATCGGTGCTGTCGATCCGGCCCTTTTTAATGCCCGTATCGGGGAGATGTATTTACCGGGAATCCGCGAAAAAATAGAAAAACAAAAAGCTGTCATAGCAGTAGATACTCAGTATTTTCGTCCTACCGAAGTTGATTTTTTGCAGGGAAATCCGGAAAAATCGAAACGGGTGTTGGGTTGGGAGCCGGAGTACGATCTGAAAGCTTTGGTGGAGGAGATGATGGAAAGCGATATCGCCTTGATGAAGAAAGACGACTATCTGGCGAAAGGAGGTTTTAAGATCCAGAGTTATTTTGAATAAGTCCGGACATCGGTGTGCCGTTTGCACCTGAAGAAGAGGTGAAGGGAAAGGAGGGTAAGGTTTGGTGAGAGGTCGGGATTCCCGGAGGGAACGGTATGGTAGGTGGAAGGAAGCCGGCTTGCAGGGCATACCGGGTAAAAGGCTTTAAGAAGGAAAAAATGAATAGGGATTCCAAGATATTTGTGGCAGGACACCAGGGATTGGTCGGTTCGGCCATTCTGAATAATCTCCGGCGGCAGGGATACTTCAATCTGGTGTATCGTACCTCCCGGGAATTGGATTTACGCGACCAGCAGGCGGTAGCGGATTTTTTCGCTGCGGAAAAACCGGAATATGTGTTTTTAGCTGCGGCTAAGGTGGGCGGTATCGGTGCCAACAGCGTTTATCGGGCTCAGTTTATTTACGATAATCTGATGATACAAAATAATGTGATTCATCAGTCGTATGTGAACGGAGTCAGAAAGTTGCTGTTTCTGGGCAGTACCTGTATTTATCCGCGGGAAGCTCCTCAGCCGATGAAGGAAGAAGTATTGTTGACGGGGCCTTTGGAATACACGAACGAACCGTATGCATTGGCGAAAATTGCCGGAATAAAAATGTGTGAAAGCTATAACTTACAATACGGAACGAATTATATAGCCGTTATGCCCACCAATCTTTACGGTCCCAATGATAATTTCGATCTGGAACGTTCGCATGTTTTACCGGCCCTGCTGCGGAAAATGTACCTCAGTAAATGTTTGCAGGAGGAAAAATGGGAGCATTTGCGGTTGGATTTAATGAAGCGACCGGTGGAAGGTGTAGGCGGGGAGGCATCGGAAACGGAGATAGAGAGCATATTGGGGAAGTATGGAATACAGAAAGACTCTTTGGAAATTTGGGGAAGCGGAACTCCCTTACGGGAATTCCTCTGGAGTGAGGAGATGGCCGATGCTTGCGTGTATCTCATGGAAAATGTGGATTTTAAGCAGCTTGTTGCCACTCAGGTTTCCGGGGAAATCCGGAATACTCATGTCAATATCGGGACCGGAAAGGAAATTACGATCCGTCGTTTGGCGGAGTTGGTAAAATCCGAGGTAGACTACCGGGGTAAACTGGTTTTTAATCCAGGAAAACCTGACGGTACGCCGCGTAAACTGACGGATGTTTCGAAACTCCATTCCCTGGGGTGGCATCACCGGATAGAAATCGAAGAAGGGATAGGAAAACTGTTTGATTGGTATGTGAAATCATTACAATAGCTGTATGGGGATCGTCATTCGGCAGAGCATTAAGGGTACAATCGTCAATTATGTCGGGGCTTTTATCGGTTTTCTGACGACCATGTTCGTGGTGACCCAATTTTTGAAACCCGATGAAATAGGTCTTACTAAAGTCGTGTATGAAGTAGCGTTCTTGTTCTGTGGTTTCGCCCAACTGGGGACTACGGCTTCGGCTATGCGTTTCTTCCCTTACTTCCGGGATCCCGAAAAGAAAAATCACGGTTTCTTTTTTTATCTGATCGCCATTCCTTTTATAGGTTCCTGTATCCTGACTGTTCTTTATTTTTGTCTGAAGACCCCGATTACTCATTTTTTCGGTAAAAATTCGGCGCTTTTTCTGAGTTATTACGATTGGGTGGTTCCCTTGATGTGGTTTCTTGCTTTCTGGGGGGTGTTCGAAGTTTATGCCAACCTTTTGATGAGAATCGTAATTCCGAAGTTCGTCCGGGAAGTCGCCGTACGGGTGATGCTTTTGGCGGTTTATTTGTTGTATGCTTTCCATTTTTTGTCTTTAGACGGCATGGTGACCGGTTTTGTTATGGTTTACGGGCTGGCCATGCTGATGACTCTGTTGTATGTTTCAAGAATCGGAACTCTGTCGGTTAAACATGATTTTTCTTACGTCGGTCCACCGTTGCGGAAAAAATTTTTGAAATATACCTTGTTTCTGATTGTGGGGGCCTTAAGCGGGAATATTATCGCCCAGTTGGATCTTTTTATGATTACTTCCCAAATGGGGTTGAATTTTGCCGGAATTTATACCATTTCGCTGTATATCGCCGTGGTTTTGGAAATGCCTACCCGTTCTATTACGGCCATTTCCTCTCCCCTTGCTGCCGCTGCTTTGAAGGAAGGAGATTTTGAGAAAGCGAATGCTCTTTATAAAAAAGTTTCTTTGCACCAGTTGATAGCCGGCAGCACCTTATTTTTGTTTATCTGGATCAACATCGACAATATTTTCGATATCATTCCCAACGGTCATATTTATGAAGAGGGAAAATGGGTGGTATTTTTTATTGCCTTATCGAAATTGATTTATGTGACTTTGGGATTCGGGGGAACCCTGATTTCTTTTTCCCGCTATTATTACTGGGGGTTGTATATCACCTTTTTCCTGACCTTGCTGACGATTTATACCAACTATTTGCTGATTCCGGTACTGGGTGTTACCGGCGCCGCTTTGGCGACTCTGATTACGAGTGTGATCAGTTATTCTTTTCAGCAATGGATCGTGCTCCGGAAAATAAAAGGAAACCCCTACACCGTTGGGACGCTGAAACAGGCCGGCCTTGTGCTTGTTTTACTGGGTATCAATGCCTTGTTGCCCCGGATAACCGATAATGCTTATGGAGATGCAGGGTACCGGACGTTTATCATTGGCCTGGGGTGGCTGTTTCTGACTTATCGTTTACGGATATCTCCCGAGTTAAATGAGCTATTTAATAAATTTCTGTTATATTTGAAAAGCTAGTTTGAGAAGGTGCCGGGTCAGGATCCGACATAGAGCGAAAAATGAAAATCATATCAATTCAGTAAAAATAATAAAATGAACGTTGCAATTATATTGGCTGGGGGTGTGGGCAGTCGTTTGGAGATGTCCGTACCCAAACAATTTTTTAAAGTGGCCGGAAAAATGGTCATGGAACTTACCGTGGATGTTTTCGAGCGCAATCACCATATTGATGAGATCGTGATCGTGTCGAATCCGTTTTATATTTCTGAGGTTGAAAATATCGTCATTAAGAACGGCTGGAAAAAGGTACGGAAAATATTGAAAGGGGGGAAGGAGCGGTATGATTCGAGCCTGGCAGCTATTCGGGCGTATGAGGATCCGGATTTGAATCTGATTTTTCACGATGCGGTGCGTCCTTTGGTGAGTGACCGGATCATCAACGACGTAGTGGAAGCGCTCGCTACTTATCGGGCAGTGGATGTAGCTTTGCCGTCTGCCGATACGATTATTCGGGTGGATGGGGAATTTATCGAGGATATCCCCGACCGGTCACAATTGAGAAGGGGGCAAACGCCTCAGGCTTTCCGGATGGGAACCATACGGAAAGCTTACGAATTAGCTATGAAAGATCCTGATTTTAAGGCGACGGACGATTGCGGAGTAGTGAAAAAATATTTGCCGGAAGAAAAAATAGTTATTGTCAGGGGAGAAGAATCCAATATGAAACTGACGTATAAGGAAGATACTTATCTGTTGGATAAGTTTTTTCAGTTGCGGAATATGGAAGTGCAAATCCGCACGGTTTCTTCGGAGGATTTTACGGACAAGGTCGCGGTGGTTTTCGGAGGAAGTTACGGGATCGGTAAGCACATTGTGGATTTGTTGGAAACGAAGCGGGCGAAGGTGCATTCTTTTTCCCGCAGCCGGAATCAAGTGGACGTCAGTAAAAGGGAAGATATCCAACGGGCTTTGGCCCAGGTATACCGGCAGGAAGGGAAAATTGATTTCGTCGTGAATACGGCAGGGATATTGAATAAGGAGCCTTTAATGAGCATGCCTTTAGAAACGGTACGGAATGCCGTGGAGGTGAATTATATGGGAACCGTGTATGTGGCGATGGAGGCTTTCGCCTATTTGAAAGAAAGCCGGGGGCAGTTGCTTTTTTTCACTTCCAGTTCCTATAC
>CAJMSX010000045.1 GCA_905216195.1 uncultured bacterium | reverse complement strand
TTTATTCTTCGACCAAGGCTGCTATCGTCAATTTTGTACAGGCTATTGCTCAGGAGTGGGATTCCTTTGGGATTCGTGTCAACTGTATCAATCCCGAACGGACCAAAACTCCGATGCGCATTCAGAATTTCGGCAATGAGCCGGAGAATACGCTTTTATCTCCGGAACGTGTAGCCGAGGTGTCGGTTCAGACTCTCTTGTCAGATTATACCGGTCAGGTGGTGAATGTAAAAATACGGAAAGAAAATGAATGAGAATCTCCGGGAATATACCAAACGTAATTTGCGGGCTTGCCAATTGAAACAGCTGCATATTTTGTGCTGTTTCGACCGGATTTGTAAAGCTCATCAGTTGCGGTATTGGCTGGACGGGGGCACGCTTTTGGGGGCGGTACGTCACGGGGGCGTCATTCCCTGGGATGATGATCTGGATGTAGGAATGCCTGCAGCCGATCTGAAAAAGTTCCTGGAAATAGCTCCCCGGGAATTACCGGAAGATATTTTCTTACAAACGGCTCAGACCGATCCGGAAGGGATTTTTCCTTTTACAAAATTGAGGGATACGAATTCTTTTTTCGTGGAGTTCGGGGATGATTTTACTCTTTCTTATCAGAAAGGAATTTATATCGATATTTTTGCTTTTGTGCCTTATCCCGCCTTGCCCCGGAAAGTCGTAAGGTTTTTCACCCGGGGCATTTCCCGGAGTCGTGCCGTATTGAAATCGAAATTTTACCCTCGTCTCTCTACGCTGGCGACCCTGGCGTATTTCGGAATGAAGTTTTGCCTGTTACGTCCGGTTTGGGGATTTTTATATCTTTTCAAAGGGAAAAAATACATGTCCAATATATTGTATAACAACGGATACGGTATCATGCACCGGACAGACAGTATTTTTCCGCTTTCGGAAATCGAATACGAAGGACGATGGTTTTCCTGTCCGGCCGATCCGGATGCCTATCTGAAAGATTTATACGGAGATTACCGGAAGTTGCCTCCGGAAAATAAAAGGACCATCCATGCGGTATATATTAATCCTTGCCTGAATGAAAACCATGAATAAAGATAAGCTGGCGCCCGTTGCTCTGTTTGTATACGATCGCCTTAAAAATACGAAACGGACGGTAGAAGCCCTGAAAAAGAACAGGTATGCCGGGCAAACCGTATTGTATGTTTTTTCCGACGGGGGGAAAGACCGGGTTTCCTGGAAAAGAGTCAACCGCCTGAGACGGTATCTGAAGACAATCCAGGGGTTCGGGCAGGTTATCGTGAGGGAACGGCCGGAGAATTATTACCTGGAAAGAAATATCATAGAGGGAGTTACTTCTGTGCTCAAAAAACACGGGAAAGTTATCGTATTGGAAGATGACGTCACGACCAATCCTTTCTTTCTGGCGTATATGAACGAAGCTTTGGACTTTTATAAAGACCGGCCTGCAGTCATGCATATTTCGGCTTTGACTTTCTGGGATGAACCCGGACGCCGGGAAGTCATTTTTACTCCTTATATGTCTTGCGGTTGGGGATGGGCCACCTGGCAGGATCGTTGGGAAAATTTCCGGCATTATAAAACACGGGAGGAAGCGGTGGAAGGGTTGACCGAAGCAGATTTCCTGAAATTAGAATACGGCGGGAATTTTCATTGTTTGAAGACTCTGGACCGGGATCCCATACCCTGGGATATCTGTTGGTATTTGACGATTTATAAAAAAGGGGGACTGTGTGTTATTCCCCCGCAGTTGATGTCTCAAAATACCGGTTTGTATGCAGGAACGCATTTTAATACCAGCCGGATCTGGGGAAAATATGTTTATGACCGCCGGTTCCGGATGGTTGAAGTAAAAGGGTTTACCACGGAGATCGGTCCGGAAGATGCTTATGAACGGAAACTGGCGGACTTTTTTTCACAACCGATGATGCGTTACAATCTTTTGGGTAAGGTTGCACGTTATTTGTATCTGAAATGGAAAACAAACTCACGGAAAGCATGAAAGTTCTTTTGGTGAATACGTCGGAATGCCGCGGAGGGGCGGCAGTTGCCTGCCACCGGCTGCTGGCGGCTTTGCGGAAAAAAGGAATACATGCCCGGATGTTGGTAAGGGACAAAGCATCTACAGATGCGCAGGTCGTTTCAGTGAACCGTTCGTTCTGGAAAAAAGGGATCAATCGCTTCCGTTTTCTCTGGGAACGTTTTGTTATCTGGAATCACAATCGTTTTTCCCGTCGAAATCTCTTTGCGGTTTCTCTGGCCGACACCGGTACGGATATTTCCCGTTTGCCGGAAGTACAGGAGGCCGATATTATACATATTCACTGGGTAAATTGCGGATTTTTATCTCTTTCGGATATCGGTAAGCTGATGGAATCAGGTAAGCCGTTGATATGGACCATGCATGATATGTGGCCTTTTACGGGGATTTGCCATCATTCCCGGTCCTGTGAAAAATTTCGGGAAGGATGTAAGGAATGTCCTTTTTTGCGTTTCCCCTCGCCCGAAGATTTATCTTATTCGGTTTTTCAGAAAAAGGAAAGACTGGCATACCGAAAGGCCGCTTTTATAGCCTGTAGCCGTTGGCTGGAAGCGAGGGCAAGGAAAAGCAAGTTGCTGAAGGATTCGTATTTGAAAGCTATTGCGAATCCTTTGGATACTTCCTTTTTTTCTCCCCGGGAAAAGTTGTCGTCGAAAGTAGCTTTCGGGCTTTCGCCTGCGAAGCACGCCCTTTTATTCGGGGCAGCCAGGGTCAGCGATCCCCGGAAAGGATATGCTTATCTTTTCGAGGCTCTGGACCTCTTGTCCCGGGAACATCCGGAATTGAATGATAAGATCGAATTGGTTATGTTGGGGGATTGCCGGGGGGAATTGGCCGGAAATTTTCCTTATCCCGTTCATTTCCTGGGTTATTTGTCGGATCCGGCCGGAATCGTTACGCTGTATAGCGCTTCGGATGTCTTTGTGATTCCTTCCCTGGAGGAAAATCTGCCGAATATGATTATGGAATCTATGGCTTGCGGAACGCCGGTGGTGGGCTTCGAAACGGGAGGCATTCCGGAAATGATCGATCACCTCGAAAACGGTTATGTAGCGGCCTATCGCCAGGCAGCGGATTTGATGCGGGGCATTCGTTGGGTCCTTTCGGAGGGGAGATCGCTTCGGTTAGGGGAGAAAGCCCGGAAGAAGGTGGTAGAGGCTTATTCGGAAGACAAGATCGCCGGCCTTTATCTGCAAGTGTATGCCGATCGTTTAAAAAATGCGGAAAGAAAGGAAGTATGATATGGAAGAATTGAAATTTTCGGTAATCACCGTTACCTATAATGCTGCCGGAGGATTGGAACGTACGATTCAAAGTGTTCTGGAACAGGAAGGCGTGGAAGTGGAATACCTGGTGATTGACGGAGGTTCGACGGATGGGACAGTGGATATTGTCCGGAGATACGAATCCCGTATAGCTTATTGGGTCAGTGAACCGGATCGGGGCTTATACGATGCCATGAACAAGGGTTTGGAAAAATCGACGGGGACTTATCTTCTTTTTTTAAATGCGGGAGATGTTTTTCAGCGGCCGGATACGCTGGCCGGCGTGGCCGGTGTGGCCCGGAAAGGGGGATGCCCCGATGTATTGTATGGAGAGACGGATTTGGTGGATGGACTGGGCCGGTATATGGCTCCCCGCCGGCTAAAAGCTCCGGAAACCTTGAACTGGAAAAGTTTTCGGATGGGCATGCTGGTTTGTCACCAGGCTTTTATCGTAAAGCGGGAACACGCTCCTCTTTACGATCTGTCTTATCGTTTTTCGGCCGATTTCGATTGGTGCATTCGTTGTATGAAAGGTGCAAAAACCCTGGTCAATACTCATTTGCGGCTGGTGTATTACCAGTATGAAGGTTTGAGTACGGCCAACCGCAAGGCTTCTTTAAAGGAAAGGTACCGGATTATGCAGAAATATTACGGAAAAACGACTGTTTTTTTTCTCCATTTTTGGTTCGCTTTTCGCTATTTCCGGGATAAGATGCGGAAGAAAACCGTTTAATCTTCCTGGACTCGGCCTTCCGGGCTTTCATTCGTTTTTTTTTGTAACAGGTAAAAACAAGAAGTGGTGAAAAAATTCCGGAAACCCGGAATTTTCCCGATCGCAGGAAATAGCTTGCGGGGTTTTAAACCGAATTTTATTTCGTAATGAGGATTGATAAAATAGAACTCTTCCTTTTGGATCGTCAAACCGGTTTCCCGGGTGTAAGCCCGGAATTTTTCGATACTGATGCCGCAGGCCTTGATGGACAGAAGTTCTTGTATCCCGTTCTCAGGTTCTTTTCCCCATTTCAGCAGGCTTTTATACATCGCTTGGGGTAACAGATGGAAATAGGGCAAATGAGCCAGCAGTTTGTTGTGGCAGATTTGCTGATGCCCCCCGAAAGGCATTTGCCAGGCCGGAAACCCCATAAATACGATCCCCCCCGGTTTCAGAAGTTTACCGATCAGTTTCAGAAAAGGTTTTTGGGAAGGAATGTGTTCGATGACATCGTGGACAACTATCAGATCGTACGAAGCATCCCGGTCTTTCATCGTGAATATGTCCGCTGCGATGAAGTCGGCTTGTTGGCGGGGATAACTTTCGAAAAAGGTGCGAGCTTCTTTTATGCGCATTTCACTCAGGTCGATGCCCGTTACGCAGCATCCTCTTTTTACAAAAGGCTCCAAGTTGCCGCCTTCACCGCAACCGATTTCCAGGACCCGGCATTGGGGTTTAACCGGGTATAAGGTTTCTATAAAAGGGATCAGGTATTTTTCGGAAGTGTAGGATAGTTCCTGAAAATATTGCTGCCGGTTCGAATGTCTTTTTTGCATAGAAAACAGAATGTCGGAACAAATTTACGATTTTTCTTTTAACATCCGGCTCTTTGTTGCGTTTGTCCCTAAAAATGTTTAATCTTGTAGAAAATAAACGAGAAGTGATGCCTTATTTTTCGATCGTTGTACCGGTTTATAATCGTCCTCAGGAAGTAAAAGAACTGCTGGAGAGTCTTTCGATGCAGGAAGATAAGGATTTTGAGGTGATCCTTGTGGAGGACGGTTCTCAGTTAAAAAGTGAGGAAGTGGTCGGGGAATACCGGGACCTTTTAAATCTCCGGTATTTTTGCAAGGAAAACAGCGGACCGGGGTTGAGCCGGAATTTCGGAGCGGAAAGAGCTTCGGGACAATACATTCTTTTTTTAGATTCCGACTGTATCGTTCCTTCCCGCTATACAAAGGAAGTACGGGCAGCCTGTATGCAAGATGCGCCGGATGCTTTCGGAGGCCCGGACCGGGCCCATCGTTCTTTTACGCCTGTACAAAAGGCCATTAACTATTCCATGACGTCCTTGCTGACCACGGGAGGAATACGAGGACAGAAAAAATCGATGGAAAAATTTCATCCCCGTAGTTTTAATATGGGATTTTCCCGGGAAGTCTTTCGGTCGACCGGTGGATTTTCAGGGATGCGTTTCGGAGAAGATATCGATATGAGTATCCGGATTATGGAGGCCGGGTTTCATACGGTTTTGTTGCCTGAGGCTTATGTCTATCATAAAAGACGTACTTCTTTCCGCAAATTTTTTAAACAGGTCTATAATTCGGGAGGTGCCCGTATCCATCTATTTTTATTGCATCCGCTTTCCTTAAAACCGGTTCATTTTTTACCGGCTGTTTTTCTGTTGGGGAGTATTTTTCTGGTGGCGGGCGCTTTCTGTTTTTCTGTTTGGTTTTTGTTGCCGTTGGGGTTGTTTATGGTGTCGGCTTTTATAGATTCTTGGGTTAAAAATAAAAATATAGCGGTAGCCGGATTGTCCGTCATCGCTTCTTTTATCCAGCTTTTTGCCTATGGGGCCGGATTTTTGCATGCCTTTTTCCTGAGAAGGGTTCTGAAAAGGCAAAATTTCAGTGTGTTTGTAAAAAACTTTTACAAATAAACGGCTTTTCCCGGATCTCTATCTGCCGTATGGTTTTTCCGCTTTGCTTACAAAACTTTTTTGAAATAAGAGATGGTTTCCTTTAATCCGTCTTCCAGATTGATTTGAGGTTCCCAGTTCAGCATTTTTTTGGCTAAACTGATGTCCGGCCGGCGCTGAACCGGATCGTCCGGCGGCAGAGGGCGGTAGATAATTTTGGATTTGGAACCGGTGAGCCGGCGAATGGTTTCGGCCAGTTCCAATACGGTAAATTCTTTCGGATTGCCGATGTTGACAGGGCCGATAAACTCTTCGGGAGTCGACATCATACGGATCATTCCGTTGATCAGGTCATCTATGTATTGGAAGCTGCGGGTTTGTTCCCCATGTCCGTAAATCGTCAGGTCCTTGTTTTGTAAAGCCTGAACAATAAAATTGGATACCACACGTCCGTCCGTAGGGTGCATATTGGGACCGTAAGTATTGAAAATACGGATAATTTTTGTTTTTACGTGATATTGGCGGTGGTAGTCGGCGAAGAGGGTTTCTGCGCAACGTTTCCCCTCGTCGTAGCAGGAGCGCAGCCCGATGGGATTAACATTACCCCAATAATCTTCGGTTTGCGGATGTATTTTAGGGTCTCCGTACACTTCACTGGTAGAAGCCTGCAATACTTTTGCTTTGACACGGTTGGCCAGTCCCAATACATTGATGGCTCCCATGACGGAAGTATTTATGGTGCGTATGGGGTCGTACTGGTAATGTATGGGAGAGGCCGGACAGGCCAGATTATATATTTCATCTACTTCGGCAAAGAATGGGTGCATGATATCGTGACGGATGAGTTCGAAGTAGGGATGATTCAAAAGAGTTTGTACATTGTCTTTCTTCCCGGTAAAATAATTATCGAGGCAAAGTACTTCGTTTCCTTCTTGCAGAAGGCGTTTACAGAGGTGGGAACCTATGAATCCGGCACCTCCGGTGATTAAAATGCGTTTTCTCGTCATTGAGCAGTTCTTTTTTTATTTCTGATTCCCTTAAAAATCCACAAAGCTAGTGCCAGCATAAACAGGCCGAGGCCACAGTAGGCAATAGTTTCCGTCGCATGGAGGGATCGGGGTTTGAATGTCATTTTGATTTCATGTTCTCCTGCCGGAATCAGCAGGCTCCGCAAAATATAGTTTACCCGGATGAGCGGGACTTCTTTTCCGTCGACAGTTGCTTTCCACCCATAAGGATAATATACTTCCGAAAATACACCCAATCCTTCAACGGGCGACTGGGATTTATAAATTAATTCGTTCGGTTTATAACTAACGAGGGTGATGCGGGAGGTGGAGTCTTTTCCGATGGGGGAATTTTGCAGGAGAGAAGAGAAACGTTTATCGACAATGGCTAAACGGGAGGGGTTGAAATCCGTCAGTGCATCGATTTCCTGATCGGCATTATCCACCCATTTTATAGAATCTACGAACCAGGCATTTCCCAGGGCTCCCGGGTTGTATTGTGCCCGGGGTTTCTGATCGGGGCCGGGTACGATCAGGTAGCGGGTATTCAGCATGTTCAGCACATTCATATTCCCCTTTATCAAATGATGTTCTATGATATCCTGATATCGGCGTAATTTAGCGGCATGGTATCCGCCGATGGATTTGTGATACAGGGAAGTTGTGGCGTCGTTGAAAGTGTTGACGGTCGTATTGAGCACCCGGTAATTGGGATCTTTATCTTGCAGAATTTCTATATCTGCTGCGGTTTTCGGGCTGAAGGATTTTAGATTTGAAGCCTGTTGGCGGGAGATATAAGAATCGGCATTGAGATATCGTTTATCGACGGTCCATATGTCGACCAGGCATAAAAGGGTCAGTAGCCCGATAAATAAACGGCTCTTTAGTTTGTTCCTGGCAAAGAGCCACAGCAATATACCTCCCAGACCGATGTAAATGAAACTGCGCCAGGCATCGCTACGAAAAATGCTCATACGGACCTGCTCTATGGCCTCGATCACCGCATTCAATTCGGGGTTCAGGGCCGCTTGTCCGAGGTAATTGTGAGCTTCCGCCGCACTCAGGAAATTGAAGAACGTTCCGGGAAAAAGTGCGAATAACAAAGCCATTCCGCCTGTCAGGCCGAAACTGATGTATACCTGTTTCTTCTTTTTCCGGAGAATATCAGGATGAGTAACGATTTCTTTCAGCATCAGGACGGCCAGGAGCGGGATGATAAATTCTGCCACGACCAGAATGGAGGAAACCGAGCGGAATTTGGAATACATGGGGAAATAATCGGCAAACAAATTAGTCAGCCACATCATGTTTTGCCCCCAGGACAAAAATACCGTGAGGAGAAATACGCTGAACAAAGCCCATTTTAAACGGGTTCTCAGCAGGAAGAGAGACATGATGAACAGCGTCATGAGAAAGGCTCCGGCATATACGGGACCTTCGGTAAAGGGTTGGTCTCCCCAATATTGATTTTGTCCGGCCACGATTTGCTGGTATTGTTGAGGAACTTCCCGGATGGCTTTGTTCTGACCGAGGTAGCCGCTGGATCCTCCTTTCGTGTTCGGAATTAAGAGTGTCCAGGTTTCTCCGATACCGTAACTCCATTGTACCATGTAATCCCGGTCCAGGCCGGTACTCGTTTTATTGTCTTGATCGTGGGTCAATTCCGATTTCCCCCGGATACTTTCTTTGCTGTATTGCCAGGTATGAAACAGGTTGGAACTATTGATAGCGATAGCGATGAGCGCAGCGATACAGCAGACGATACTGGCTTTGATAAAAGCGGGAAACTGCCTTTCCTTCCAACGGTCTATACCTACACTGATGACATAAGCGGCAACGATGAATAAAGAATAATACGTCATCTGAATATGGTTCGACAGAATCTGGAGAGAGAGGAATAAGGTAAGGAGTATGCCTCCTCCCAGGTACTTGCCTTGATAGGCGAGTACGACTCCCGCAATGGTCGGAGGGATAAAAGCCAGGGTAAGTAATTTCCAGATGTGCCCCGCTTCTATAAGAATGAAAAAGTAAGAGGAAAAAGCGTAGCCGATGGCTCCGAGTACGGCTAATTCCGGTCGGATGCCCAAGGCCAGCAAGAGGATATAAAATCCCAGTAGCATAATAAAAACGTAGAAAACGGGGGCCGGTAAATACAAAGAATAAACCGCCTTGACTTTCGTCAGAAAACTGGTGGAATCGTAACTGGGTGAAATTTGATAGTTCGGCATTCCTGAAAAAAGACTGTTGGTCCAGCGGCTGGTTTCGCCGGTTTTTTGGCGGTATTCCAGCACCTCCTGGCCGGTTCCTATACGGCTGTCTCCTCCCACGACGGTTTTCCCTTCGAACACCTCAGGAGAGAAATATAAAAAAGAAATAAGGATAAAAACGATAATAGCTTTAATATGAGGCCACCAACAATTGAATACTTCTTTCTTCATATTTCTTGTTTTCTTCAAACGTACAATAAAATTAGCGGATATGCAAATAAAATAAACGGTTAAAAAACAGAGAGGAGTACTGTTTTCGATCAGACTCCTCCCGTTTAATTAGACTATTGAGAATTAATAGAATTTGTACCTGGTATCTTTGATTTCAGCATTTTTCAGTAAAACCTGTAAAGCCTGATAACTGGCCCGGTACATATTGGTTTGTTCCAGACCCATTTTCGTCTGTTCCGTCATTTCGGGAGTAATCTCTTCGGTCGTTTTGTTATTGACCAGGATTACATAAACTCCCTGATTACCGGCTATCGGTTGTGAAATCTTTCCTTGTTCCATCAGAGTAGCCGTGGCAATTACATTCGGCTCTATGCCTGCTCCCGGAATCTGGAAAGAGTTGAACGTAATTTCCGGAGCTTCTTTTACCTCTAATCCGGCTTTCTGGGCTACCGATAAAAGACTTTCGCTACCCTGCATACTGGATTGGAGTTCTTTTTTCAACAGTTCGGCTTTCTTTTTGCGGATCAGTTCTCTTTGTATGGTGGACGTCACCTTTTGCAAAGGAGCTACGCCTTCTTCATTTACTTCACTCAGAACAGCTACGGTGAATTTATTCCCGGTTTCAAATATATTGGAACCTTCGTTGCTGAGGATCACTTCTCCCGGTTTTCCGGATAGATAAGTTTGCCGGATCAAATCCCGGGCATTATCCATGCCGGCGATGGTCTTGTCGTTTTTATTCACCGTGGCAATCCGTTTGGTCAGGCCCGATTCATCGACCTGCTTGTCGAAATCTTCAGCCGTGGCAATTTTCGCGGCAAAGGTGCGGGCTTGGTTATAGATTTGGTTGGTCGTTTTCTGTGAGGGAACGATTTCTTTCTCTACGGTGGCGATTTGTACTTTTTGTACGGGTTTGGCCCTGTCGGTTACCTGCACGACATGTGCCCCGAACTGGGTCAATACGACTTTAATGTCTTTAGGTTTTGCAAAAAATACGGTGTCGCTGAAGGGTTGCACCATCATTTTCGGTCCGAACCATCCGAGATCCCCCCCGTTTATGGCGGAATTCTGATCGCCGGAATATTTTCTCGCCAAAGCTTCGAAGTCGGCTCCTTTTTTCAATACGCCGGCCAGGCTGTCTGCTACGGATTTTGCCTGGGCATAATTGTTGTTGCTTACCGGAATCAGAATGTGACGGGCTCTGACGGAATCCGGCAACATTTTCATATCGGCTGCCCGGGAAATGCGGTAGGAATTATTTTCCAGATAAGGACCGTAAACACCGCCTTTATTGGTGAATAAAAAGTCGGCCAGACTATCGTTGGCAATTTCGTCTTTTCTGTAATAGGAGGGATCGAATTTCTTGTCCGAGGAAAGGTCGACGAACTCCGCCGGATTTTCACTGAGGGCGAATTCGTCGGTCATGTCTTTTACCCATTTCAGGGTTTCACTGTAATCTTCGGGAGAAGATTCGATATCGAAGTTCACGTAAACGATCCGTCGGGATTCCGGTTGTTCGAAGAGCTTTTGTTTCGAATTGTAATAGTTTTTGATTTCGTCGGGTGTCACGTGTATAGTCGAATCTTCGATGGAAGAATAATTCTTAACGATATAGCTGATATCGGATTTTACAACGCTGTTTTCGGTAGCTTCCTGAGCTTCTGCGTCCGTGGTATACAGTCCTTTCATCAACAAGGCGTTGAATTTGGCTTGTTTACGGGAAGAGGCGATCTGTTCTTCCATATTCAGCCAGTAAGCTTTCTGCGGACTGTTGGCCGGTGCATCGATCAGACTTTTGATGACGGCTCTGGCCTGATTCAGATCCACCTGTCCGGTATTCGGATCGGCAAACAGTTGGCGAACGGCCGGATTCATATTTTCACCCAAAAGCATATCGTATAATTCGTCTCCGCTGACATCGATTCCCAATTCTTCAAATTCCCGGTTCAGAATCGTTTCCATGACCAATTGCTGCCAGGTATTTTCCCTTACCATGGTTTGCTGTTCGTCCGTCAAGGCAGAAATACCGTTCATCATTTTGACCATATCCTCGTTTTTCGCAACCTTGTTTTGGAAGTCCTGAATAGATATGCCTTCGCCGGCTATTTCTCCTACCTGGTTTCGGGAACGGTTAAAGATACTTGCTCCTGAGTTTAAAGCATCTCCTACAATGAATGCAACAAGCGCCAAACCAATAATAATACTTACAAGTATACCACCACGATTTCTGATGTTTTGTAAAGTTGCCATTTATTTTAGATTTTTAATTTTCCTTATAGTTTACCTCGAATTTTGAGGGTACGAATATAGGCATTGCTATACTGTTTTGCAAATATTTAAATGTTTAATTTATTCCTTTGTCGTTTTCTTTTTGGCCGGAGTCTTTCCGGGTGTTTTTTTATCGGCCGGTTTGCTTGCGGCCTTCTTTTTACCGGCGGTTTTGGCTGCCGTTTTTTTAGTCCCTTCTTTTTCTATAATCGTTTGACAGGCTTCCAGAGACAGTTCTTCGGCTTTTTGCGTTTTAGGGATTTTATAATTTTTCTTATTAAAACTGATATAAGGTCCGAAGCGGCCGTTTAAAATTTGGATGCCGTTGTCGAAGGTTTTTATGGTTTTGTTGCGGTCGCTTTCTCTTTTTTCTTCAATGCGCTGAATAGCAGTTTCCAACGTAATGGTGCCGGGTTCGTCCTCTCCTTTTTTCAGCGAGACAAAAGTTCCGTTGTGTTTGATGTAAGGCCCGAAGCGGCCAATTCCCACACTTACCTCTTTTTCTTCATATTCTCCCAGTTTGCGGGGAAATTTGAATAATTCCAGGGTTTCCTCCAGGGTAATGGTTTCCATCAGTTGGCCTTTGCGTAAACCGGCGTATCGCACGTTTTCCCCTTCTCCGATTTGTGCCATGGGCCCGAAGCGGCCTATGCGTACGATGACATTTTCTCCGGTTAGCGGATCGGTCCCCACGGTACGCGAACCGGTATTGCGCTCGGAATTTTTCAGTGTCTTTTCTACATTATCATGAAAAGGACTGTAAAATTGTCCGATCATTTTTTGCCATTCGATATCTCCTTCTGCTATATCGTCCAGCGCTTCTTCGGCCTGGGCGGTAAAGTTATAATTCATAATATTGGGGAAATGCAGGGATAAAAAGTCCGTCACAACCATTCCCATGTCCGAAGGAAACAATTTCTTTTTTTCGGAGCCGAAAATTTTATGGGAAAGGTGTTTTTTGATCTCATTTCCTTTCAATTCGAATTGCTCGATGGCTCTTTCCGTGCCTTCGCGGGATTCTTTGATAATATAACCCCGGTTCTGTATGGTGGTAATGGTCGGAGCATAGGTAGAGGGGCGCCCGATACCGAGTGCCTCCATTTTCTTTACCAGGCTGGCTTCCGTATACCGGGGCGGATGGATGGTGTATTGTTCGGTGGCGACGATACTTTGCCGGTTTAAAGCGTCTCCTTCTTCAATAGGGGGCAGCAGCACTGTTTTTTCGTCCGGGTGTTCCTCGTCAACCGATTCCCGGTACATTTTGAGGAATCCATCGAAAATGACGACTTCTCCGCTGGCGATAAAAGGTATTTTTTCACCTGAAACCCCGATGGTGATGTTGGTTTTTTCCAATTCGGCCTCTGCCATTTGCGATGCCAGTGTTCTTTTGTAGATAAGCTCGTACAATTGTTTTTCATTCCGGTCCCCTTCAATGCTCGCTTTATCCATATAGGTGGGACGGATAGCCTCGTGGGCTTCCTGAGCCCCTTTCGTCTGGGTCGTAAAACGACGGGTGCGGGAATATTTCTCCCCTAAGGTTTGACAAATAACGGCTTTGGCGGCCCGAATGGCCAAGTCGGACAAGTTTACAGAGTCGGTTCGCATATAGGTGATTTGCCCGTGTTCATATAGTTTCTGTGCCACGGCCATTGTTTGTGAGACGGAGAAACCCAGCTTTCGGGAGGCTTCTTGCTGAAGGGTCGAGGTCGTAAAGGGAGGGGCCGGTTTTCGGATAGTCGGTTTCGTTTCGATACCGCTGACGGTAAAGGCTGCTTCCTGGCAGTTCTCCAGAAATTTCAAGGTGGCCTCGGGGGTTTCGAAACGTTCGGCAGCCTCCGCTTTTAAGGTCGTCCCGTCTTTTACGGTTTCAAAATTTCCGGTAATTTTATAATACCGTTGTTCCCGGAAAGCGTTGATTTCTCTTTCTCTTTCTACAATAAGTTTAACCGCTACCGATTGTACCCGTCCTGCAGAAAGGGAGGGTTTCACTTTTTTCCAGAGTACGGGGGAAACTTCGAAGCCGACCAAACGGTCGAGCACCCGTCGGGCTTGTTGAGCATTGACCAGATTCTGATCGATTTGCCGGGGATTTTGTATGGCGTTTAAAATGGCATCTTTGGTGATTTCGTGAAATACGATCCGCTTGGTATTTTCGGGTTTTAAATTCAGCACCTCGAAAAGGTGCCAGGCTATGGCTTCTCCCTCCCGGTCTTCATCGGATGCCAGCCAAACGGTCTTCGCTTCTTTGGCTAAAGCTTTCAATTCTTTCACTACCGCTTTTTTATCGGGGGAAATTTCATATTTCGGTTGAAAATTTTTCTCGATATTTATTCCCAGATCTTTTTTTTCCAAATCCCGAATATGTCCGAAGCTGGATTTTACCGTGTAATTGTTTCCTAAAAATTTTTCTATGGTTTTGGCTTTTGCCGGAGACTCTACTATAACCAGGTTCTCAATCATATCTCTTATTCAAAAGGCAGGTATACAAACTGCCGAAAATTAATGGTTTAAAATTCGGGTGCAAACCTACGGAAAAAAAGTAAAAAGAAAAAACTAAAAATTGAAAACTCATCCCGGGATATGAGGTATATCCTTTATTTCCAAAAATTTGGGTGGAGATGAAGATTCTGAAAACTATTGTTTTGTCTATAATCCTGCTGTTTCTTTCCGGAAAAAGAGAACAGGAGGATTTTAGATTTTTCGGCTCAGGGCCGGGCGGTTTCCGAAGGCTCGGCCTTTTTTTTATTGGAAAAAAAATTCCGGTGAAAAAGGATGAGGATCAGGACGCCGATGGTGATGTAAGAATCCGCCAGATTGAATACCGGCCTGAAAAATACGATATAATCCCCGCCCCAGAAAGGAATCCAGGAAGGTAAATAACCCTCGTAAAGGGGGAAAAACAGCATATCCACTACTTTTCCATGCAAAAAGGAAGCATATCCGCCTTCCGGAGGAAAAAAGGAAGCAATCTGACTGTGACTGTCGTTAAAGGCCAGGCCGTAAAACATACTGTCGAAGATATTACCCGCCGCACCGCAAAATATAAGGGCGAAGGAAAAGAGAACTCCGGTCGGGGCCTTTTCTTTTAACAGGCGGAGGAGATACCATCCGATACCGAAAATGGCGACCAGACGAAATATACTGAGCAAAGCTTTCCCGGTTTTCCCGCTTTCGGATGCCATGCCGAAAGCCATGCCGTTGTTTTCAATGAAATGAATCTTGAACCAATCGCCCAGTACATCGAATTCGTCTCCGATCATCATATGGGTCTTGACCCAGATCTTAACCAACTGGTCCAAGGCCAATAGTACAATAATAAAAATAAAAAGTTTGTTCCGTAAACTCATGCCGTTTAATTAAAACGTACCGAACTAAAACCGGGAATCGTTATTTCCCGGCTTTAATTCCGGTTCCGATAGGTATGCGGTCAGGACTCTTGTCCTTCTTTGGCTTCCATACTTAAAGTAGCGTGGGGAACGGCTCTTAATCTTTCTTTGGAGATCAGTTTTCCCGTGACCCGGCAAATGCCGTATGTTTTATTTTCGATCCGGATCAGGGCCGCCTCCAGGTGGGAAATAAATTTGGCCTGACGCTGGGCCAACCGCCCGGCTTCTTCCTTAGAAAGCACGGAGGCTCCTTCTTCCAATACTTTGAACGTAGGGGAAGTATCGGCTATATCGTTCCCGTCACTACCGGAGATCACAGCTTTCAATATTTCATAATCCTTCTTCGCTTTCGCTAATTTCTCCAGAATAATTTCCTTGAATTCCTGGAGTTCCTCGTCGGAATATCTCGTTTTCTCTGCCATAGCTTTTAGTTTTAGTCTAAGTTCGTATAAAAGTCGGAAATACCGAGTATATACTTCTATATTCCCTTAGAGGTTACATTTTCTCGATTTTAATAAAAGTCGTAATATCATCGATTTCAACTTCTTTTGCATCCTGGGCGACACTGTCCACCAATTCTATGCCTTCCGCCAGCACCTGTCCGGCGATGTAGGCAGAAAAGTGCTCGATAGCGTCGTCGGTTGCCGGGTGTTTTCCGATGAATAACCGGATTTTATCCGTTACATCGAAATCACTTTCTTTTCTTAGATTCTGAATCCGGTTGATAAATTCCCGCGCTATCCCTTCTTCCTTCAGAGACCGGGTAATATTGATGTCCAGTGCAACGGTGATCCTGCCTTCATTGGCCACTAGCCAGCCCGGAATGTCTTCGGAAAGAATTTCCACATCCTCCAGTCCCAAAGTTAATGTTTCATCTCCGATTTTCAACTGAAATTCTCCTTTTTTCTCAAATTCGAATATATCCGACTGGGTCATAGCACTTACGGAAGCGGAAATTTGTTTCATGTATTTCCCGTATTTCGGTCCCAAGGTCTTGAAATTCGGTTTGATTTTCTTGATCAATACCCCCGTGGTATCGGTAATGTATTCGATTTCTTTGACATTTACTTCCGAAAGAATGATATTTTTTACCGCTTCCAGTTGCGATTGCATACCCTCGTTTAAGATCGGAATCATCAGTTTGCTGAGCGGCTGCCGGACGCGGATCTGCACTTTTCTTCTTAATCCCAGTACCATAGAGGATACCTGTTGGGCTAACTGCATCCGTTCTTCCAATTGTTTGTCGATAAGCGTTTCATCGGCTTTGGGGAAAGGAGCGAGGTGTACACTGCCCGCAAAACGGTTGGTGACTTTATTCAAATCCGTAAACAACAGGTCTGTATAGAAAGGAGCGATGGGAGAAGATAAAAGAGCGACGGTTTCCAGACAGGTGTAAAGAGTCTGGTAAGCCGAGACTTTGTCGGCGGAATATTCTCCTCCCCAATATCTCTTCCGGGAAAGGCGGACGTACCAGTTAGACAGGTTTTCAATGACGAAATCCTGTATGGCCCTGCCCGCCCGGGTGGGCTCATATTTTTCGTAAGCTTCCGTCACTTCCTGGATCAGGGTATTCAGTAAGGAAAGAATCCAGCGATCGATTTCAGGCCGTTCCTGTACGGGAATTTCTTTTTCCGCATAGGTAAAACGGTCCACATTGGCGTAAAGAGCGAAAAAGCCGTAGGTATTATACAGGGTGCCGAAGAATTTTCGTTTCACCTCGTCTACTCCGCTGATATCGAATTTCAGGTTGTCCCACGGCTGGGAATTGGTAATCATATACCACCTGAGGGGATCGGAGCCGTATTCTTCCAGGGTAGCAAAGGGATCTACGGCATTTCCCAGCCGCTTCGACATTTTATTTCCTTTTGCATCCAGAACCAACCCGTTGGAAATAATGTTCTTAAATGCTACAGAATCGAACGCCATAGTCGCGATGGCATGTAAAGTAAAAAACCAACCGCGGGTCTGATCTACCCCTTCGGCTATAAAATCCGCCGGAAAACGCCGGCGTTGGTCGATGTCGTCTGCATGTTCGAAAGGATAATGTAGCTGGGCGTAGGGCATCGCTCCCGAGTCGAACCATACGTCGATCAGGTCTTTTTCCCTGAACATTTTTTCTCCCCGGGAAGATACCAGAATAATATCGTCTACGTAAGGGCGATGTAAATCGATGTTATCGTAATTGTCTTGGGTGTAGTCTCCCGGTATAAAATCCTTATACCGATTTTCTTTCATAAATCCGGCTTCTATGGATTTTCCGATTTCTTCCATCAACTCCGCTACGGAACCTATACATTTTTGTTCGCTTCCGTCTTCGCTGATCCAAATGGGAAGAGGTGTCCCCCAGTAACGGGAACGGGAAAGGTTCCAGTCTACCAGATTTTCCAGCCATTTCCCGAACCGTCCTTCCCCGGTGCTTGCCGGTTTCCAGTTGATCGTCCGGTTTAGTTCAAGCATCCGTTCTTTGACGGCTGTCGTTCGGATGAACCAGGAATCCAGCGGATAGTACAAGATGGGCTTATCGGTTCTCCAGCAATGGGGATAATTGTGCACGTGTTTCTCGACTTTAAAGGCTTTATTTTCCTTTTTCAGCATGACCGACAGGTCGATATCGAGCGTAGGATCGTCCTCGGTGAGAGCCGGATCGTAAGCATTTTTGACGAATCGTCCGGCAAATTCCCCGTATAATTCGGTATTGACGTTATTTCTTACAAATTCCGGATCGAGATCTTCCAGCAAAAACAGGCGTCCGCGTTTGTCTACCATCGGTTGCTTGTTGCCGTCTTTGTCGGTCAGCAGCATGGGAGCAATTCCGGCGGCTTTAGCTACCCGGTCGTCGTCAGCTCCGAAAGTCGGCGCAATGTGTACGATTCCGGTACCGTCTTCCGTGCTCACGTAATCTCCGGCGATTACGCGGAAAGCGTCGCCTTCCGGACGCATCCAGGGCATCAGCTGCTCGTAGCGGATGCCTTCCAGCTCAGCACCTTTGAACTCCCCGACAATCCGGTAAGGGATCAGTTTATCTCCTGCGGTATAGTCTTCCAGGGCCAGCGAAGCGGCTTTGGGATTAAAATAAGCGGTGAGACGATCCTGGGCCAATACAACGGTAATCGGTTGGTACGTATAAGGATTGTAAGTTTGAACTACCTGATACGTAATGTTCGGTCCCACAGCCAAAGCCGTATTGGAAGGCAAGGTCCAGGGAGTAGTGGTCCAGGCGGTAAAATATACCGTATCCCCGGCCGTAAACAGTTTTTCCGATTTTTCGTCCCGTACGACTTTAAACTGGGCCACACAGGTGGTGTCTTTGACATCCCGGTAACATCCCGGTTGATTCAGCTCATGGGTACTTAAACCGGTTCCCGCCGCCGGAGAGTAAGGTTGAATGGTGTATCCCTTGTAAAGGAGCCCCTTGTCGAACAATTTTTTCAATAAAAACCAGAGGGTTTCTATATACCGGTTATCGTAAGTAATATAGGGGTTATGCATATCTACCCAATATCCCATTTTCTGGGTCAGGTCCTCCCACTCCCGGGTATATTTCATCACGTCTTCCCGGCATTCTTTGTTGTATTCGGCTACGCTGATGGTTTTCCCGATCGCTTCTTTGGTTATGCCCAGTTTTTTTTCTACTCCCAGTTCGACGGGTAAGCCGTGAGTGTCCCATCCGGCTTTTCGTTCCACATAATATCCCTGTAAGGTTTTATAGCGACAAATGATGTCCTTGATCGTCCGGGCCATGACGTGGTGAATGCCCGGCATGCCGTTGGCGGAAGGGGGACCTTCGTAAAATACGAAAGAAGGATGCCCTTTCCGGGTTTCCAGACTCATTTCGAATGTCTTGTTTGCTTCCCAGGTTTTGAGTATATCTTTGTTAACCTGAGAAAGATCCAAACCTTTATATTCAGGAAATTTTTTGTCCATTTTATCGTTGTTTTTTTATTTTTCCACAAGCAGGGTGCAAATATATTATTTTTTAATTGAAGATTACGAAGAAGTTACATTTTTCTTACCACAAAGCGGGCGGTCAGCCGGCTTCTTTGTTCTACCAGGGTGGGTTGTTCCCCGATCAGACTGCGGATGGATTCTTCTGTATAATGGCGGATGGTGATCAACCGCACATTTTTGTTATAAAGAATTTCGAATTCGGCTTTCAGATCGTTTATAAAATCCTGTAAAACGGCCTCATTGTTGTCGATGCAGAAAGAAAAGCTGATGGCCGAATTTTGCATAAGATTCAATTTGAGCCGGTATTTGGCCAAAGCGCCGAAAATGCGACTGAGTTTTTCTTCGGCAATGAAGGAAAAATCCCGGGGGGTAAGCGTGAGCAACAATTGGTTATCCTTATTAATATAAATGGGGGGTAGTTTCAATTTTTCCTCGAGTTCGCGTATGACAGAACCCCGTTCTTCCGGGTGCAGGAAAGACCGGACATACAGCGGAATTTTTTTGTTTTGTATGGGTTTGATGGTTTTGGGGTGAATCACCTTGGCTCCGAAATTGGAAAGTTCGATGGCTTCCCGGTAGGAAAGTTTGGGAATTACCTCCGAATCCGGATAAAATTTGGGGTCGGCATTCATGATACCCGGTACGTCTTTCCAAATGATCACCTTTTCTGCATCCAGCAGATTGGCCAGAATGGCCGCCGTATAATCCGAGCCTTCCCGTCCCAGCGTAGTCGTTTGGTTCGTGGTGGTTCCGGCGATAAATCCTTGGGTAACGTAGATAAAGGTATCCTGAAAACTGAAGGTTTTTTTACACAACTGGCCGGATAATTCGATGTCGACATTGGCATCCCGGTAATTCAGGTCGGTTTTCAGGCATTTCCGGATATCGACCCGTTTTGCTTTCCTGCCCTGTTTTTCCAGGTAGGTGCAGACGATCAGCGTAGAGAGCAGTTCGCCGAAACAGACGATGCGGTCGTATTCGTAGTCGTAGCAAAGCGAGGGCTCACTATCGAGTATGGTTTGCAATTCTTCGAACAGAGCGTTCGTATCCGTCTGGATTTCCCGGTCCTGTTCCCCGAATAAATCCCGGATGATCCGGAGATGAAAATCTTTGACCGTCTGAAACGCCTGTCCGGTATCTCCGCTTTTGTGATAATATCCGTTACATACCTTTTCCAGGGCGTCGGTCATTTTTCCCATGGCCGAAACAACGACGATCAGATTTGTTTTCTGAGTATTCAGAATCTGAAATAAATTCTTTACGCCTTCCGCGTCTTTTACAGAAGCACCGCCAAACTTAAAGATATTCATAGAATTGGAATTTGAGCGGCTAAATTATATAAATATTTCGAAAAAACGATTTCCGGTCCCTATCGTTTTATGTGACACAAATTGGGGCGTTTAAAAACTGTTTCGTAATTGCCCGGAGAAGGACAGAGGAATTTGTTAACGCAGGTTTTACAAGGCGCTTCATCCCGGATTTTCATCCAGGCGTAGGGTGTTTTCATTTCTTGAAATACCATTTCGGTCAGAGCTTTCTCCCGGATGTTGCCTACCGGCGGGAGATTCGGGTGGGTATAAAGGTCTCCTTCCGGTGAGAGATAGATTTTACCGAAATAATTTTCATTGAGCACCTGTCTTCGGAAAATCGTTTTTTTATCGATGGGTTCGGCCAATAGGTCGGAAAGGTCGTAAAATACGTACTTTTCAAAAAAGGAATAATTGGCGGAATTGTAAAAAGGGTGTATGCTCAGTTTTTCTTCTTCCGGAAATAACAGTTCGACCTGTTCCAGATCTTGTTCGGATTCTACGATCACTCGCCATTCCGTTATTTCTTTTTCAAATTGTTCTTTCCGATGGAGGAGCGTTTCAGGCTCGTAGGGAGGGTGTACCCATACCGTCATGCCGACAGTCTCATCCCTTAAAAATGTATGGCAAACCGGAGATAGTTGCCGGATATCGAAATAAAATTCTTTTTTGAAATCGTAGTTTTTCAATACAGTCAGCAATTCTTCCCGTTGTTCGTATAAAGTCAGATCCCCGCCCATAAAATTTACCCGGGCCACTCCCGCCGCCTGAAATTCTGCGAAGAGGACGGCATATTCAGCAATATGCAGGGAATGGAGCTTTTGATAATCGGAACAATGGCCGAATTGCTTGTCGTATTGTTTACATCCTTTACAGCCATAGTTACAGGGAGCAGGAAGGTAAATCGTAGCTTCGTTGATATTTTTTAATAATTCTTTTCCTGCAAATGAATATGCTTTTTCGAAATCGCTCATTTTCTCCCGGATAGACACCTCTGGAAAAAACAGGAAAGGTTTTTGGGGTAAATCGGAGACCGGAATAAGGTCTCCGGAATAAGAAGCTTTTATATCTTCGATAAATCTGTTGAAATCAGAATTTTCCATGAACTTTTCCGGAATAACGGTATTATATCCGTTGTCCGGTGCGTTTAATTCTTGGATCGCTTGTTGTAGAAGTGGACTGTCCTTTATGTGTAGGTATGCCCCATTGAGGTAATTGTATATTACGGCTTCCTCCTTTTCCTGAAAGATAAAACAATAAGGTTCGATGTAAAGACGGTAAGGGCCTGAAGTATTCATATCAATCCGGAATTAAGTGCGTATTTATTTGAGAATAGAGAACGGGATTTTCTTCCGAACAGGATAAAAAATCCGAATAGTAGCGGCTTGCTTTACTGCGGGGGAAATGACTTGGACAGATAAATTTTCCTTCTTTTTCTTCTAAAAAATAAATGCATTCTCCGCAATTTTTTTGCAGCAGGCATTGATGGCAGGTATCTGCTATTTTGGTATAAAATCCGGTATACATCTCCTTGATTTTTTCAAAATCGAGCTGAACGCCGTTATGGTCCACCTCTCCTAAAGGATACAGATGACTGATTTTTTCACAGGGGAATAGTTTGCCGTTTACGGTTAATAACAGTTTCTTTTCGAAAGGATAACAGGTGCCGGTAGGCGGATAAGTGTGGGATTCATTCCCCAGCAAATCGCATACATAAAGGTAATTGTTTCCGCAACAGCTGTCAACAAATTTTTTATAAACCAAAATATCGGACTTGGAAAGATTTACTGGAGTGGAAGGGGAGGAAGTCTGCAGGTGTTCCGGATATATTTCTTGAACACGAAACAGTTTTGCAAATTCTTTTTTCTTTTCAGGTCGTACGTGGGCGGGATTCAGTTCGGATATTTTAGGTATTTTGTTAAATGTTTCTTTGATAAAGTTATAAATTTCCTCTACTGAATTCCGGTCATGCAATACCGCATTGAAATTAACGTTCTTTTCAAAATATACGGGGTATTTGTTTTGTAATGCAAGTGTATGGGCCAGGACGGTATCGAAAGAAGAGCGATCGGATTTCGTGGTCCGGTAACTGTTGTTATTTTTATCTCCGTCCAGACTGATTAATAGTAGAAAATTCTTTTCAACTAAATAATCCATATATTTATCCAAAAGCATTCCATTGGTGGTCATGGTGTAGGTAAAGCGAATGTTTTTTAAATCTAACTCTTCCAGATAGGAAATGGTCTGTTGGATCAACTTAAAATTAAGAAGAGGTTCTCCGCCGTAAAAACCCACCGAGACAATGTTGTAAGAGATATGCGTAGGGGATTGCCACAAGGAAACCAGATAGTCTATTAAAGTTTTTACTTTTGTAAAAGTCAGTTTTTTATTCAGCCGGGGATCGTAATGTGTATATAAACTTCCGAAACCGCAATAGAGGCATTTTAAGTTACAGCCGTCCGTCACCTCCAGTACGAGTTGGCGGAGGTTGGCCAGGGAATTTTTAATGGCATCCGGAATGAGTACAGGAGTAATCCCCTCCGTTTCCGCCTCTTTCAAGATCGTATTTTTCCAAAACTGATATTTTTTCCAATAATAATCGGAAGGATCCGAAGGAGTGTGCCCTTCAAGGTAGGATTGGAGGGGTTGGGGTAAAAGGTGAAAATTTTTATATCTTTCCGAATAAATGTAACAATTCCCTTTACGGGTTACGATTTTAGGGACATTCATAAATGACTGGATAAGGAAGGTTTGTTAACGTTTGACACCAGACAATAACATCCTCTTCCGGTTTTACATGCAATAAAACGGAATACTATCTCCGGAATACCTTCTGTCGTCCGGAAGAAAGGAGCCTCCTTACGGGCTTTAAATGCCCGGAGGAACCGGAGGAAGGGGAGACGCTCCGGCCAGATATTGACCCCTACCCATGCCGTCGGGCGGATAGATGTGGGAAGCATCTAACTTTCTGGAAAGTTCGGAAGATGTATGACACACGCAACAAGATACTTGGCCTTTACCGAATAATTTGTTCAACTCCTGGCGGGATAATTCTTTTCGGTTGAGGCTGACCAGTTTTATTCTACCTGAATTTTTCATGGTTTTCAAGATTAAATTGCCTACTCGTTTATTATCGGTTTTTCGGCTTCTACCGGAAGAGAATCATTATACACACCCTGAGAAGGATTTTTTCAAAGATATAATCTTTTATTTAATTTGTAAATAGGTATTAATTATTTTTTTGTGAGTCAGTTAAAAAGAGAGATCTTTAAATTTTTTATTTTATTTATGAGCAAATTAAAGATAATACAATTTACATCCCATTTTTAGGAGCAACGCGAATTTTTACCAGAGAAGTTATCTGAAGAAAAATACTCAGATAATCGGCTGTATTGGAAAAGGGGAGGGAATGAAATTTTTTGCATGACGTTTCTAAATTAAGTATTATATTTAAATAAATGAAATATAAATTAAAAACAGATCACTTATTAAAATAAATAATCAAATATATAGAAGATGGAAATATTTTATTTTAAGATTTCTCCGATTGTTTTTTCGTGTATCCCGGGGTCGCTGTTTTTTTTATGTAAATCCTTCAAACGTTTGCAATTGCCGATTGCTAATTCTATCTTTGCCTTTACTAATAAATAGACCTAATTATCATGCATAAAGTAACGACCTTAAATCAATTTATCATTGAGCAACAAGCTGCTGTGCCGGGAGCCACGGGAGACTTTTCCCGTTTATTGCATCATATCGGTATTGCAGCCAAGAAAGTAAACCGGGAGGTGAATAAAGCCGGATTGGTAGATATTCTCGGACAGGCTGGAACGGAAAATGTTCAAGGGGAAAATCAGCAAAAGCTGGACGTGTATGCGAATGAAACATTTATGGACGAACTGAAAGCGAGCGGAGAGTGTTGTGCGGTGGTATCCGAAGAAAATCAGGATATTACCGTGTTCGAAGAAGGAATGTGCCGGGAAGCCAAATACATTTTTTGTATGGATCCCTTGGACGGTTCTTCCAATATCGACGTAAATGTATCTATCGGAACGATATTTTCCATTTACCGGAGAAAATCCCAGGTGGGAGAAACGGTAACGACGGAGGATTTTTTACAGAAAGGATCCGAACAGATCGCGGCCGGTTATGTTATTTACGGTTCTTCCACCATGCTGGTGTATACCGCCGGGAGGGGAGTAAACGGTTTTACCCTGGACCCCTCTATCGGAGAATTTTGTCTTTCTCATCCTGAGATCACTACCCCGGAGGATGGCGTAATTTATTCCATCAATGAAGGGCATTACATCAATTTCCCCACGGGAGTAAAAAAATACATCAAGTATTGTCAGGAAAAAGATACGAAAACGCGGCGTCCTTATACTTCCCGTTATATCGGCTCCTTGGTAGCGGATTTTCATCGTAATTTATTGAAAGGAGGCGTATTTATTTATCCTCAGACCAGTTCGCATAAAAACGGGAAATTGCGTTTGTTGTATGAATGTAATCCTATCGCGTATATAGCGGAACAAGCCGGAGGGTTGGCTTTGGACGGGGACCAGCGGATTATGGATATCGATCCCAAAGATATACATGAACGGGTACCGTTTTATGTGGGTTCAAAAAATATGGTGAACAAAGTAAAGGAATTTTTAAATTTTTTTGATCACATATAAATTTTACGGGGGAATAGCTGTGTAGGGTATACGTGTTATTTTTAATCTGTAAAATTTATATAGAAGCATGATCAACAGACAATTATTAAATCCTGGCAGTATCGTGGTGGTCGGAGGATCCGACGATGTTCAGAAGCCGGGCGGTAAGGTTTTGAAAAATGTGTTGGACGGCAATTTCCGGGGGGGATTGTATGTAGTGAATCCGAAGGCGGAGGAGCTGCAGGGATTGAGAGCTTACCGGAATGTGAGAGACCTGCCTCCGGTGGAATGTGCCATTTTGGCCATAGCCGCCAAGTATTGTCCGGAGGCGGTGGAGGTATTGGCAAAAGAAAAATGCACCCTCGCGTTTATTATTCTATCGGCGGGTTTTAGTGAGGAAAACGCCGAGGGGGCAGCTTTGGAAAAACGGATTGTAGAGGTGGTAAATTCGGTGGACGGAGCTTTGATCGGTCCGAATTGCATCGGCGTCCTGACAACGAATTACCAGGGAGTATTTACCACTCCCATTCCGCAACTGGACCCCAGGGGAGCCGATCTGATATCCGGTTCGGGAGCTACGGCTCTGTTTATTATGGATGTAGGCATGCAGAAAGGGGTGAAATTTTCCAGCGTGTTTTCAGTGGGAAATTCCGCCCAATTGGGAGTGGAGGAAGTGTTGGAATATCTGGACGAGTCTTTTGACCCGGAAAAAAGTTCGCGAATTAAGCTTTTGTATGTCGAAAGTATCTCCAAACCGGAAAAATTATTGAAACATGCTTCGTCTCTGATCCGGAAAGGATGCCGGATCGCGGCGATCAAATCCGGAGGGTCGGCGGCGGGCAGCCGGGCTGCTTCTTCCCATACCGGCGCTTTGGCCAGTCCGGATATAGCTGTGGAGGCTTTGTTCCGCAAGGCCGGAATTGTGCGTTGTAACGGAAGGGACGAATTGGCCACCGTGGCGGGAATCTTTACCTATCCTTCTTTACAAGGCAAAAATATGGCGGTGGTCACTCATGCGGGAGGACCGGCGGTTATGCTGACGGATGCGCTTTCCAACGGAGGAATGGAGGTGCCCCATCTGGAAGGAGAAAAAGCTGAGGAGTTATTGCTGAAGTTATTCAACGGTTCTTCTGTCGGCAATCCGATCGATTTCCTGGCCACCGGAACGGCGGAGCAGCTCGGATTTATTTTGGATGCCTGCGAAAAGGATTTCGATACCATAGACGGGGTGGCCGTTATATTCGGTAATCCCGGTTTGTTCCCCGTTTTCGATGTCTACAACATGCTGGATCAGAAAATGAAGACAGCCCGCAAGCCGGTTTTTCCCATTTTCCCTTCTTATACGATTGTACAGGAAGAAATTCAGGATTTTGTTCGGAAGGGAAGGGTTTATTTCCCGGATGAAGTGCTTTTCGGAAACGCCTTGGTGAAAGTGTGCCGCACCCCTGCTCCCCAGCCGGAATTTCCGGAACTGCCGGAGGTAGATATTGAGGCGATACGGGCCGTGGTAGAAGATGCGGAAAACGGTTACCTGACTCCGGAACAAATCCACCGCTTGCTGGATGCCGCCGGGATAGCGCGGGCCCGGGAAGGCGTAGCCGATAAAGAAGAAGCCTGCGTGAAACTGGCGGAAGAAATCGGGTTCCCTCTGGTTATGAAAGTCGTAGGTCCCGTACATAAATCGGATGTAGGAGGAGTGGTGCTGAACGTAAAGGACCTGGAAACCGTACGCTGGGAATTCGCCCGTATGATGCAAATTCCCGAGACGTATGCGGTTATGCTGGCTCAGCAATTACGCGGGACGGAAGTGTTTATCGGAGCGAAACGGGAGAAAAAATTCGGACACCTGGTATTGTGCGGATTGGGAGGAATATTCATAGAGGTGTTTAAAGACGTAAAAGCCGGTTTGGCTCCCGTCTCCTGTGCGGAGGCCTTGGATCTGATCAAAGACCTGAAGTCGTATAAGATTATTCAGGGAATACGAGGCCAGGAACCGGTGAATGAGGTTAAATTTGCGGAGGCTGTGGCGAGGGTATCCGTATTGGTAAAAACTGCACCCGAGATTTTCGAGATGGATTTGAATCCGTTGTTGGGAAATAAAGACGGGGTGGTTGCCGTCGATGCCCGGATCCGAATAGAAAAAGAATGAGGAAAACGTATGAAAAAGTGGAGTGAATACAGCCCTTCTGAGAAAAGAATGATTTGGGTGATAGCGGTTCTACTGCTGTTGATTGTAGCGACTTCCGGACGGGTACACCGGGGAATGCAAAAGGGCTTTCACGCCTTTTTTTCACGGACGGCGGATACGACGGAACACATAAACCGCTGAGGATTGAAAAGTCCGGATAGAACTGCCGGAAATTTCGTTTAGGCCGGGAATACCTGAAAAGGGGGTTCCCGGTTTTTCATAGGTGGGTCAGGGGTTCGGGGACCGGGGCTTTTTCAGGCGGCGGGGGATAAGCGGTGTGAAAAATAAAACTGTTTTCCAGCAAAAAACGTATCAGTTCATACATTCATTTAATGCGAACAGTACTATGGAAAAACAACAACAAGAACAACCTCGTTTAACAGCTGATTTGGAAGGAAATTATCTCTTGGATAAAAAGAGCAGGGATTTGAAAGCCATCGGTTTATTTTTTGCTCCTACCGGCGGAAATGTTCACAAAGTGGCGAAGCGGATCAAACAAAAAATAAAAAGTCACCCGGTGGATATGTTTTATTTAAAAGACGTTACGCCGGAAAAGTTTTTGGATTATCAGAATCTGATCCTGGTTTCTTCCACGGTGGGAAAGGATGCCTGGAATAATGACGAAACGGACGAATGGGCTGCATTTTTACCCGGTTTACAGAAAATTTCGCTGGAAGGCCGTCAGGTAGCTATCGTAGGCTTAGGAAATTATGTGTTATATCCCAATAATTTTGTAGACGGGATGCGTGATCTGGCCGATTTGATCGAAAAGACGGGAGGGGTGTTGATCGGTAAGACGGAAACGGATTCTTATACATTCAATATGTCGAGAGCTGTCAAAGACGGGGTATTTGTAGGGCTGCCTTTGGATGAGGACAATGAAGCGAATAAGACGGATGCCCGGCTGGAAAAGTGGCTGTCTTTCGTATTACCCGATATGTTCGGAGAATAAGTGAAGAAAGAACCGGTGAAGCCGATCCGGGATCTTTTACTTTACCGGTTCTACTATAATCGTATGTATACTTCCGTAGGGAATTTCCTGACTGAAAGTATCCCCGAATCCGGATAAGCCGGCGTAGATAAGGCCGCAGTGTATCACTCCGCTGTGAACGAATAGGCAAACGTTCCGGTAAGGCTGTCTTTTCAGTTCGTCCAGAAAACGGCTGACCCGCCGGTATTGATCCAGAAAACATTCTCCGCCTCCGGCCGGTATATGCAGCCAGTCTTCATACCATTTTTCCAAGATGGGATCTTCGATTTTATCCCAGGGTTTCATTTCCCAGTTACCGAAATTCAGCTCCTTCAGCCGTTCGTCGATGCGGGGGGAGGGAAAGCCGCAAAAAGCCGCTAATTTCCGGCAACGGGAGAGAGGGCTGCTATAAACGGCGTCGAAGGTTTCATGCTTGAGCTTCCGGGCTACTTCCCCGGCCTCTGTGGGAAAAGAGGGTGCTATATCTACATCCGTGAATCCGTAAACCGTACCGTTTTCTACAGCTACCCGCGTATGTCTGACAAAGGTTATTTTAATCATATTACCAGCAATAAATAATAAGACATCCCAGATAAAAAACTTGTTCGGTAATCAATACCATTGCTCCGCAGCAGTCACCGGTATATCCTCCGATTTTCCTTTTCAGATAAAACCGAAGTATACCGGCGCAAAGTATAGCCGGAAGACAGGCCAGCCAAAAAATTTTATCCTGAATAAAATAAAAAGGAATCAGAGCGAGGAGAAGAATGCTGATTCTTTCTACAAGCCCGCTCTTCCGGTAGATCAGCCGCGTTTTACTTTCTTCTTCTTTCCTCACATACGGAAGGCTGTTGATGGCGGTGGAGGCACACAATTTCGAGAAAACATCGGCCATCGGTATTAGCGGAAGCAAAACAGCCGTATCGAAACTATACAACAAAGAAGCGTAAAGTAAAAAATAACAGCTCAGTCCTATGACTCCGTAACAGCCGATGTGAGAGTCCTTCATGATGAAAAGAATTTTTTCCCGGGTCCTGCCTCCGCCGAAACCGTCCAGAAAGTCCGCCAGCCCGTCTTCGTGCATAGCTCCGGTCAGCAGTAAACGCGACAAAATAGCGAGGATACAGGCGGTTAAAGAGGGCATCAGAAGAGAAGCGCCCCAGAGTACGCCTGCGGTGGTAAATCCGGTGACATATCCGACCAAGGGCCAGTATTTCAGGGTATCGGTAAAATATCTTTTATCGATTGTAATCATCCGCCATACAGGAAGGCGGGTAAGTGTCATTAGAGCGGCCAGGTATCCTTTCAGCATCGTCAATCGAAATATTTGGTAACGGCCGCTTTCTGAAAACTGTTTATTTCATTGATCATCCGTACGGCGGAGTCGATGATGGGATAAGCGCAGATGGCTCCGGTGCCTTCCCCCAAACGGAGGCCCAGGTCCAATAATCCTTTTACTCCCAGGTAATCGAGTAGCAGTTTATGTCCGGCTTCGTCTCCCTGATGGCCGAAGATACAATACTCCAGGGCCGCCGGATATAATTTTTGAGCCGCCAGTATGCAATTCGTCATGATAAAACCGTCGATGATAATGATCATGTGAAGTTCGGCAGCTCTCAACATGCCTCCTACAGCGGCTACCATTTCATACCCTCCGAACCAGCGAAGAATATCCGGAACCGAACCGTCTCCCCGATAGCCTTCCCTGGCTTTTTTCAATATTTCGTATTTGTGGCGTACGCCCGAATGGTCCAGTCCGCTCCCGGCTCCCACACATTGGTCGAGAGGAATGCCGGAAAGGTAAGTCATCCACAGGGAAGAAGAAGAAGTATTGGCGATGCCCATTTCTCCGAAACTGACGATATTGCTCCCCTCCTGCCGTACCAGCTCCACCATTTCCGCTCCGATGGCAATGGCCTGATCGAATTCTTCCGGGCTCATCGCCGGTTCGTATAGGTAATTGCGGGTTCCTTTCCGGATTTTACGGTCTATAAGTCCGGGTAATCCGTTATAGTCGAAATTAATGCCGCAATCGACGATTTTGAGGCCGAAACCGTGTTGACGGCAAAACATATTGATTCCCGCCCCTCCCTGGAGGAAATTGGGAATGGCCTGGGCCGTTACTTCGGGGGCCGAAAAACTGACTCCTTCCCGTACGATGCCGTGATCCGCTGCAAACAGAATGTTTTGGGGATTTCGGAGGACGGGGGTCAGGGTTTGCTGAATGGTACCGAGCTGGACGGCAAGCTCTTCCAACCGTCCTAAAGATCCTTTGGGTTTGGTCAGATTGTTTATTTTGTCGATAAGCGCCGGAACGAGCGTTTTATCGGGAGAGGGAATGTGAAATGTCTGCATGGCTTGTCAGTTGTGCAAAATTCGAATATTTACTTTTGATTTTTTATCGGAACGGGGATTCCGGATACCATGAGAATTACTTCGTCCGCTTTGCGGGCCGCATACTGGTTTATCCAGCCTTGCAAATCGGTAAAACGACGTTGCAGTTGATTTTCGGCTATGCCTCCGCATCCGATTTCATTGGTGACGAAAATGAAAACGGCGTCCTGGGCCGTAAATTTGTCGAATTCTTTTTGCATGGCGATCAGAGCCTGATCAACCTGGGAATCGTTGTCGAAGAAAAAATTCGTACCCCAGAGCGTCAGGCAGTCGATTACGACAACCCGGTTGAGCAATACGTGCCGGCTTAGGAATTTTTCTTCTTCGATATTGGTCCATTGAGGTCCCCGGTCCCGTTGATGGCGCCGGATCCGTTCGCGATATTCCTCGTCCCAGACCCGGGAAGTGGCCAGATAAACCGGATGTTCCGACAATTGTAGAGCCAGGCGTTGGGCATAACCGCTTTTGCCGGAACGTTGTCCACCTGTAATTAAAATGATTCTCTTCTTCATGGTATGTGTCCCAAATGATCCTGGTAAATCCGGCAAGCACTCATCATAAAATTTTTCCGGTTCGCGGACCGGGCCGTGTACCACGGATTTTCCCGTAAAGATACATAAACACTTAAATTTAGGAGAGATTTGGCGGTTTATTTTTTACTTCCGGAAAATTTTGCCGGAGACGGCTGGACAGCGAAGACCGCTGAAATTGGGGAGTAGGAGGAAGGGCTTTGCCAGAAATGGGAAAAAACACACGGAAGAACAGATATGTTTGTTAACTTTGCCCTCCGGAGAAATAAGGAGTATAATTTATGGATTTGATACTTACCCGTCATGGGGAAACGCTTGAAAACCGGCAGGGTATTATGCAGGGCCATTTGCCCGGCACGTTATCTTCCCTGGGAATCCGTCAGGCCGAACAGTTAGCGGATCTGCTGGTTTCTGAGCGGATCGACGCTATTGTATGCAGCGATCTGGCCCGGAGTTACGATACGGCCGTGATCGTCGGGAAAAGATTTGGTTTGCAGCCGAGACC
>CAJMSX010000044.1 GCA_905216195.1 uncultured bacterium | reverse complement strand
CTGAAGCACTTTTCCTCGGAAGATCTCGGATTGAATTTTCACCGGGAGAATCAAAAAGGTTTTTCCTTCAATATTTACTCCTATCTGATTCACGAAAAATACCGGGCTACGGATTCCCGTTACAACTACAGCGGGAAGATAAAAGCCGGAAAGCGAAGAAATTTTACGGTCCTGAATTTGAAGTACCGTAAAAACCGAACTTTCTTCTCTCTGAATAACGGCTGGGATTTCTCCCGCGAAAATTACCGGTTCGGCAATATTTTCTCCCGTCAAAACAATTATTACAATTACTCCAGCGCCGATGTCAAACAATTTTTCCGTTCCGATCTTTATATGCAAACCGGAATCTCCTATGAATATTCCCGCACCGGGTTCCATTCCCGCATTCCGACATACGATTACGCAACCGGACCGAACGATCCTTCTGATCCGCAATCCTGGAGTCCCGTTCACCATGCCCTGGAAATGTTCGGTTATGTCCGCTGGAATCCGTTATCCGCTCTGACGTTGAGTGCCGGAATCCGGAAAAATATCCCTTTGCAAAAGCAATCCTCCCACTGTTCCTGGCAAATCAATCTGCGTTACAACCCGGCCCAACATCACTCCTTATTGTTCGCTTGCGGCGGCTATAACGGCTATTCCTCCCCCACTTACTTTATCCGCGATTATGCTCCGGTATCCTCCCGCCAATATTCCCTGGAATACCGGTATAAGCCGGAAACCCTGGAAATCGCCCTAGCCGCTTATTATAAAAAAGAAAACCAGACCGTGTATTTTCAGGAAAACGATCAAGCCGTGGCCTCTCCGAACCGTATCGCCGGGATAGAAGTTTCCGTAAACCAGAACTGGGAGCGTCTGACGTGCTCGGCCAGCTATACGTATTTATACTCGCGGATTAAAAAAGAGGATTCCTGGTATGACTCTTACAACCGTATGAATTATTTTCTTAAAGTATACGCTACTTACAATTTCCACGCCTGGGGGAATGTCTCCTTATCCGGAACCTTCCGGCCCGGTCTTTATTATACACCCATTGTGGAATCGGACTTCAATCCCGCCGTATCCGCCTGGATTCCCTATTACGGCTCTTATAACTCCGCCCGTTATCCGGCTTATGCCACAATAGATTTAACCTATAACAAAGTTTTCCTGTTGTCCTCCCGGGGATATTTGGTCCTCTTTGCCACGATCAACAACCTTTTCGATCGTGCAAACGAAGCGGAAGCCCTTTACTCTCCCGATTACTCGGTCATCCGGGGCTACGATTTATACTCCCGGAGATCGGTTTATTTCGGAATTCAGCTCACAATCTAAACCTAAAATAACTTTCTTTCGTAAAAAAATCAAAAACTTATGGAAGAAAGACACATTACTATGCATGGGAGACCTTTGACTCTGGTAGGAAAACCGGTAAAAACCGGCGAAACCGCTCCCGCTTTTTACGCCCTGGGAAAACACCTGGAACCGATTAGTCTGGAAGAATTCCAGCAAAAAGTGATCGTTATTTCCGTTTTTCCTTCGATCGATACGCCGGTATGTTCCGCTCAAATGCATCATTTCAACGAAGTCGCCAGCAAAGCCAGCAAAGAGGTCGTCATATTAGCCATTTCCTGCGACCTTCCTTTTGCACTCTATCGCTATTGCGCAGCGGAAGGCATAGAGCAGGTGATTACTTTATCGGACCATAAGGATCTCGATTTCGGCCTGAAATACGGTTTTCTGATCGAAGAATTGCGTTTACTCTCCCGGGGCGTCATCGTCATCGGGAAAGACATGAAAATCAAACACGTAGAGTATGTCCCGGAAATTACGGAAGAACCGGATTATGAAAAAGCCCTGAACGCTATTCAAGCCGCTCTGTAAAGAAAACGGTTTGCGATTGACGGAATTTTACCGTCAATCGCAAAACTTCATCCGATCTGTTTTAATAAATTTATCATTTCTATAGCACCCGCTACTGCTTCAAAGCCCTTGTTTCCGGCCTTCGTTCCCGCTCTTTCCACCGCTTGCTCGATGGAATCGGTCGTCAATATGCCGAAAATCACCGGCACTCCCGTTTGCAGGCCTACCTGAGCCACTCCCTTGGTAGCCTCGTTCGCCACCATATCGAAATGAGGAGTCGCTCCCCGGATGACGGCTCCTAAACAGACCACCGCATCGTATTTGCCGCTTTCCGCCATCTTTTTGGCAACCAAAGGAATTTCAAAAGCGCCGGGGACCCAGGCCACTTCCAGATCCGTTTCGACTCCCCCGTGACGGACAAAAGCATCTACGGCTCCCCCCAGTAATTTCGAAGTAATAAATTCGTTAAAACGCGCTGCGACAATTCCTATCCGCTGGCCTTCGGCCAAGAGTTTTCCTTCCAGTGTATTCATAATCTATCGGATTAAATAATTATTTTTTTACGTTATGATGTTCTGTTTCCTGCCGTTCATGGTCGACCTTCCAATCGTTTTTCACATGTAAAATATGCCCCATTTTTTTGTATTTGGTATACATATAAAACTCATTCTTTTCATTACAGGTCATTTCTATCGGTTCCCGCCCTACGACTTCCAGTCCATAACCATCCAGCCCTCTGATCTTCAAAGGATTATTGGTCATCAGTATCATTTTCTTCACTCCCAGGTCGGCCAGAATTTCAGCGCCGGTACCGTATTCCCGCAAATCCGCCTTAAATCCGAGGGCCAGATTGGCTTCCACGGTATCCATTCCCCCGTCCTGCAAATGATAGGCTTTTAATTTATTGATCAATCCGATACCCCGGCCTTCCTGCCTCATATAAAGCAACACTCCCCTCCCGTTTTTCTCGATCCGCCGCATGGCTTCGGCCAACTGTTCACCACAGTCGCAACGTAAAGAACCGAAAGCATCGCCGGTCAGACATTCGGAATGTACCCGGCACAATACCGGTTCACCGTTTGACACATCTCCTTTCACCAAAGCCACGTGATGTTCACCGCTGATTTTATTTACATATCCGTAGGCTTTAAACACACCGTATTTGGTCGGCATTTCCGCTTCGGTCACCCGTTCCACCAATATTTCCGTACGACGGCGATAAGCAATGAGATCGGCTACGGTAATCACCTTGAGACCGTAACGACGGGCAAACTGCAACAATTCCGTAGTTCGCATCATCGTTCCGTCCTCCCGCATAATCTCGCAACACAGTCCGCATTCTTTCAACCCGGCAATCCGCATCAAATCCACCGTAGCTTCGGTATGTCCCATTCGTTCCAATACGCCCCCCGGCTTAGCCTCCAACGGAAACATATGACCGGGACGGCGGAAATCGGAAGGTTTGGCATCCTCTTCCACGCTCTTCATCGCCGTCACCGAACGTTCTAAAGCCGAAATTCCCGTAGAGGTGGAGACATGATCGATCGACACGGTAAATGCCGTAGCATGATTATCGGTATTGTTCGCCACCATTTGCTGCAAGTTTAACTTCTCCGTCATTGCCCGGCTCATCGGCATACATATCAAGCCTTTAGCATAAGAGGCCATGAAATTGACGTTCTCCAAAGTGGCAAATTGGGCCGCGCAAATCAGATCTCCCTCATTTTCCCGGTCGGGATCATCGACCGTGACGATCATCTTCCCGGCCTTCAGATCGGCCACCGCTTCTTCTATCGTATTAAATTTTATCTCTTCCATAACTCGTTTATTATTTAATTCATACCAACCTTCGAAGTTTATTATTTTTGTCAAAACACCGACTAAAACCCGTTTGCTTCCAGAAATTCCAGGCTCAGTCCTTGTCCCGGCTCTCCTTTATTCATCAGTTTTTCCACATAGCGAACAATCATATCGTTTTCCAAATTGACCCGCTCTCCCGTACGTTTGGCCGTTAAGGTCGTCTCTTTCTGAGTATGAGGAATGACAGATACTTTGAAAACGGAATCGTCCACATAGGCGACCGTCAGACTTACTCCGTCGATGGCTACGGAACCCTTTTCAATCACGTACTTCAAAATCGCCGGAGAAGTCCCGACGGTTAGCCAAACGGCATTGTCGTCTTTTTCCATCCGCAAAATCCGTCCGGTTCCATCCACATGCCCTGCCACCAGATGTCCGCCCAACCGGCCGCCGAATGCCAACGCCCTTTCCAGATTCACCGGATCGCCGGGTTTTAAATCCCCCAGATTCGTCCGCTGCATGGTTTCCGGCATAACATCCGCCCGAAAAACGCCGGAGGTCATCGAAACCACCGTGAGGCAAGCACCGTTCGTCGCAATGCTGTCCCCAATCCGGGTACCTTCCAAAACTTTCTTCGCTTCAATTTCAAGCACCACGCTCCTGCTTCCCCGGGCAACACTTTTAACTTTACCGATTTCTTCTATGATTCCTGTAAACATGACTTATTTCTTATCAAACCTATTCACCAAGCTCTACTGTTCCCTTTTTTGCACCTTTCCCCGGATCAAAATATCTTCTCCTAATTGCTCCACCCGTATATCCTTCAATTTCACCGCTTCCTCCATCTTCCGGAACCCGCTTCCTTCCACCGGGGTTTTGGCCTCTTTTCCTCCGATGATTTTGGGAGCTATAAAAGCAAAAACCTCGTCTACACATCCTTCCCGGATAAAGGCCGCATTCAATTCTCCCCCTCCTTCCAGCAACACCGAATCTATCCCCATCGCCCCCAAACGGCTCAACAACTCGGGGATATCGACTCTCGCTCCGCGTTCCCGGCACGCACAGGTTTCCGCTCCACATTCCCGTATCCTTTTCAGGTATTCGGCCGGAGCAGCTTCCGTATGAGCGATAAGCGTACGGTATTTTCGGGCCGTCTGCAGAATCCGGCTGTCCGGAGATATGGCCGCTTTTGAATCCGCTATAATCCGGACCGGTTGCCGCCTATCTTCTCCCAAACGGCAATTCAGCAAAGGGTCGTCGGTTTTCACCGTTCCCGCTCCTACCAGAATTCCCATATATTCACTACGCATCTCCTGAACCCGGTGGCGGGCCGCTTCTCCCGTCACCCACTTCGAATCTCCTCCTGCAGCCGCGATTTTACCGTCCAGCGTCATAGCCGTTTTCAAAACCACCCAGGGAATCCGGTTCGTAATATACTTTAAAAATATCCGGTTCTGTTCTTTCAGCTTCTCCTCTTCTATCCCGGTCACCACTTCGATACCCGCCTTCCTCAAGCGTTCTATCCCTTTTCCCCCCACTAAGGGGTTGGGGTCTTTTAACCCGATCACTACCCGGGCTATCCCGTTTTCCAGAATAGCCTCCGTACAGGGAGGCGTTTTTCCATAATGGCAACAAGGCTCGAGAGTCACGTATAAAGTGGCTCCCCGGGGAGAAACCTTGCAATTGCGGAAGGCATTCCGTTCCGCATGCCACCCTCCGTAACAGGCATGCCAACCCTCCCCGATAATTTCTCCATCCAGGACGACTACAGCTCCCACCAAAGGATTCGGATTGACGTGTCCTTTTCCTCTTTCGGCCAGTTCCATGGCTCTGCACATCAAAAGGCGATCGGTCTCGTTTTGCATTCTTTCACTCATAAGGCATAATTCAGCGCATAAAAAAACCCCGGACTACCAGTTCGGGGCGTTATATATACTGATTTATACAGATAGATCCTTATCTGCTAAACTTCTTCTACCATCCGGACTTTCACCGTCGGTACCGGATTTTCACCGGTTCAGTCCCTGTAAAGGGAGTCGCGGACTATCACCGCCGGTAGGGAATTACACCCTGCCCCGAAGAAATATTCAACCGGGACAAAGGTAAACAATTCCGGGAAAATACCCAACATTTAAACCGGAAAATGCCCGCTCCCTTAAAAACCGAAATCGTCCAATTCCACGTCTTTCTTTTCCGATTCTACAAAAGGATGCGCTTTTTGGTGTATGGGATTACCTTCCACATGTATCGCCCGGAAGGGCCGTACGGGACATACGTACTCACAACCTCCGCAACCGACACAAATATCGGTATTTACCTGAGGAATGGTCAGGCCGTTTTTATAAGGCACCATCATTACCGCCTGAGTGGGACAATGTTCGGAACAAGCTCCGCAACTCGTTTCATCGGTATACACGATGCAATTTTCCACCAGGAATACCACTTTCCCCACCTGGGTTTCGTGCTTCTCTTGGACGGTGAGAGGCAGAATGGCTCCGTTCGGACAAACATCCGAACATACCGTACAATCAAAATTACAAAATCCCTTTTCAAAATCCATTAAAGGCTGCATCATACCTCCTAAACCGTATTCCATAAAAGCCGGCTTCAGTACGCGGGAAGGGCAACGGCTGACACAAAGGTGACAGGCCGTGCAATGTTTTAACAAGTGTTCTGCACTCCGGGAACCCGGGGGACTCAAAGGGTTCTCCCGCTTATAGGGCTTATTCTGCGTCAGCATTCCCGCTCCCTGTTGCGCCATAGCCTTAGGCACCACCAAAGCCGTAGCCAGAGCTGTGGTCAGAAACTGCCGCTTGGACACATCGGTAGCCGGCACCTCCCGGGACGCTTTTTTAGGGCGGACGGAAAAAGAAATGGCTTTCTGCCTGCAATTTTCGATACAATCGAAACAGTCCACACACCGGCTGTAATCGACGGCATGTTGCTTGCTATCGATACAAGAAGCCTTGCATTTTAAAGCGCACAGACCGCAACCGTTACAGGCAGCCGTATCGATACGGACCTTAAAGAAAGAGTACTTAGACAAAAAACCCAGCAGGGTCCCCACCGGACAAACCGTATTGCAATAAGTCCGGCCGTATCGATAGGCCATAAATCCGATAATACCGAAAGTAGCCACACCGACCACAAAGGCGGCCAGACTGCGAATGCTCACTTCGATATAATAGAAATTATAAATCCCGTATTTGGTAAACAGCCAGGCTAAACCGTTGTTGCCCGCAATATACAAAGGCTTGAATACATTCGTAATCATTCTCCCGTAGGCACTATAGGGATCGAAAATACTCAGCAGCAAAGTGAATCCGAACAAAAAAGCGAGGATAATCCCTCCCACTATACTCCAACGCAACAGGTTCCGGGGCGGACGGTAACCGTATCTCTTTTTTTTATTCCTCCGTCTCGAAATCCAGGTCATCACATCCTGGAAGATCCCCATCGGACAGACGGAAGAACAATATATCCGTCCGAATAGCAACGTGAGTATCACCCACCCGATCAGCACCAGAGCACTCACCGATAACACAGCCGGAACCAGTTGTATGCGGGGTAAAAAAGAGTTATTTCCGACAATTCCGGCAAAATCCAGAAAATAAAAAGTGATCAAAACCCACACTACCACCGATACGAGTATACGCAATTTCCTTAACATAGGCTTTTCATTCGAAAAAAGAACACCGGGAATCGGGGGATACCCGACAAGGCATCCCCGGACTTCTGATTTTCAGTATATTACATTTTAATCCTTTTCACTTTCAGACGATCGATATCCATCGTACCCACTTTCAGTTCTTCTCCTTTCGCCAAATGTCCCACCACCTCCAGCGGCATGGATTCGATCTGATTGAAAAATTTGGTCGCCGCGGTATCCACCGCTACGATATCCGTAGAAATAAAGAGTCCCTTCGGATTTACAACGTCCGCAGCCGACTTGCCGCGAGGACCGTTTGTCTTCATGACCCGGTATGCATCCACGACATGAAGCACGGCCGGCTTACTCAACGTACATATATCGGCTATACACTGCTGTAAATCATTCTTATGGAAAAAGCCGCGATCCCATACGATTCCCATATGATTTTTCATGGCGATGGTCATTTTGGCTCCGCCGTGATTTTTGAGAATAGGCACATTTATCCATACGTCACAATCCAGGATAGCCTGATGAATTTTTGCTTTTTTCAGATTCCGGGCCTGAGGCAATTCTACCTCCCGGTAGTAGGATTCTTCATGAGCAGGCACCACTTTAGCTCCGGCAGCCTTCGCCGCTTCCTCTATCCCGCTGTTTTTATAACATTTGATCCAATCGTCGCAGGTATGATCGAATACCACCACTTCTTTCGCTCCCGCATCGAAACATTGCCTGATGATTTCAGTAACCAGCTTCGGGTTCGTATTTCCGGCCAATTCGGGTGACTTGTCCCAGCCGATATTCGGCTTGACCACCACTTTTTGACCCGCTTTGACAAACCGGCCTATACCACCCAGTTCGTCCATGGCTTTCCGGAACATTTCTTCCGGTTCGCCACCCATCACGGCAACCAGATCATATCCGGCACCGGTCGTTTCGTTCCGGCCGCTTTGCGCCAGAACACTCATGGGATTACTCAACTTTATTGTCGCAGCTACTCCTGCTACAGCTATCGCTTTTAAAAATTCTCGTCTTTCCATAATCTAAAATTACCAATACCCGGAGCATCTGTTCGCGCTCCGGTAATCTCTATTCACCCTATCGATCTACATAATCCACGGGAAACGAAAACAAGTCTCGTCATACAGACAATAATCCGCCTTCCCGTTCACAGCAAACGTTTTTACCAATTTTGCCCCAGCCAGCAGTTGTTTGGCATAATTCAGCGTAGTACCCGTTTTCACCCGGTCTTCCACCAGCAAAACGGTTTTCCCCTCTACACCGAATTTCACCTCTTCCAATAAGCGGGGACAATCGTAAAGTTGTTTCTGAGCAGCATCCCGAAGGTTCAGTTTCAACAGTTGCATATCCAGATTCAAACGCTGATTCAACAAAGCGGCAGGAATAATTCCGCCGTTCGCTATGGCAACGATCAAATCAAAGCGTTCCTGAAACTCCACCTCCCGAAACTTTTTCAAAACCTCCTCAAAACTCTTAGAGTTCATACCGGTTTATCCATTTAAGCAACAACCATCCGCAAACGATTTGTAAAAGAATTCCCGGTAATCCCAGCGTAAAATCCTGTAAAGCGGCAGAAAAACTGCCCGTCAAAGCCCACTCGGCCAAACCGCCTGTAAGTTGATAAGCCAGCACGACCGAAGCCACCAGCACAAGGGATAATTTGCGGGTGTAGGAAGCAACAGAGGCAGCCGCTATCGCCAAAAGAGAGGATTTTACCAATAAAACCGGCAATACGGCTACCGGAGGCATGCCGAACAAAAAACAATTCAACAAAGGAGAACATACCGCCGTAAGCAGCCCCACCCGAATACCGAATTTATAGGCAGCTATCAAAGTAAAAAAATAAATCGGCAAAAGCATTTTTCCCCCATCCGGAATAAAATGACACAACTGGGGTAAAAGCAAATTACCCGCTACGAATGCAGCAACCCATAAATAGGTTCGGGAATTGGATAAACCCAGGCTTATCGGCCGGAAAGAAGTTGTTAAAGCCATAATCTCAATATTAAAGTTAATAAATCAATACCTTAAAAGTGTATCAAAGATATTTCTTTTTACCAAATCTTTTCCATGGAAAAGTAATTTTATATAAATTATAACATCTGAACCTCCCTCCGAAAGCCCGCGGGCTTATTGACGATAAGTAAAGAAAAAAATAACGTTTCCGACTTTCAATTTCTAAGCCGCAAGTACGGTTTTGATTAAAAATTATTTAATTTTGCCCTTTAATAAAACATAAATATTACTCATATGTACGGAAAATTTCAAGATTTCTTGAAGACTGAAATTCAGTCCATAAAGGATGCCGGTTTGTATAAAACCGAAAGACTGATTGCTACACCTCAAGGGGCAGAGATTAAACTGACCACAGGCGAAACAGTATTGAACTTTTGTGCCAACAATTATTTGGGATTATCTTCCGATCCCAGAGTGATCGAAGGGGCTAAAAAAGGACTGGACACCCGGGGTTACGGTATGTCATCCGTACGCTTCATCTGCGGTACCCAGGACATCCACAAAGAACTTGAAGCTAAAATCTCCAAATTTTTCGGAACGGAAGATACCATTTTATATGCGGCCTGTTTCGATGCCAACGGAGGCGTATTCGAACCTTTATTCGGTCCGGAAGACGCTATTATATCCGACGAACTGAATCACGCTTCCATCATCGACGGAGTACGTCTTTGCAAAGCGGTACGCTACCGGTACAAACACGCCAATATGGAAGACCTGGAAGAGCAATTGAAGATTTCTCAGGCTCAGCGTTTCCGGATCATCGTTACCGACGGTGTTTTCTCCATGGACGGAGATATCGCCAAACTGAAAGAGATCTGCGATCTGGCCGATAAATACCACGCTTTGGTAATGGTCGACGACAGTCATGCAGCCGGTTTTATCGGAAAAACCGGACGCGGTTCCGCCGAATACAACGGAGTGATGGACCGTATTGATATTTTCACCGGTACTTTGGGAAAAGCGCTGGGCGGAGCTATGGGCGGATATACCACGGGTAAGAAAGAAGTAATCGAAATGTTACGCCAGCGTTCCCGGCCCTATTTGTTCTCCAATTCCTTGTCTCCGGCTATTTGCGGAGCTTCCATCGCCGTATTCGACATGCTGAGCGCCAGCACGGAATTAAGGGATAAAGTGATGGATAATGCCGAATATTTCCGGACCAAGCTGACCGAAGCCGGATTCGACCTGAAGCCCTCGGAATCCGCCATCTGCGCTTTAATGCTTTACGATGCCGTTCTTTCACAGGAATTCGCAGCCGAATTGCAGAAAGAACACATTTACGTAACCGGTTTCTATTATCCGGTTGTTCCGAAAGGGCAAGCCCGTATTCGTATTCAATTGTCTGCAGCCCATACCCGCGAACAACTCGACCGGGCCCTGGCCGCTTTCATTAAGATCGGTAAAAAATTAAACGTTATCCAATAAATAACGACTGAGCGGGTCGGTTTATCCGAGAACCGACCGGAGAATCAAAATGGAGTTTCCCGTCCCGGAAACTCCATTTTATTTCCCTCTACCGTTCCCCTCCCTCCTTTGGAGTACTTTTTTTCCTTCGCTTCTTTTGCATAAACAACGGCAAATTCCGGCCGTTACACTTCGTCCGGCCAAGGGCAAGGTTTTCCGCTGGCTTTAAACGAAGGGCGTTGAGCCTTTACGGACCGTAAATAGCGTCCTAATTCAGCAGATAATTTTTTCACCAACTCCGGTTGTTCCGCCGTCTTATCGAATTTTTCCCCGATATCCTGCCGGATGTTGAACAATTCTTTTTTGCCATTTTCATAATAATACACCAACTTCCAGTCGCCATCGCGTACGGCGGCCGTTGCCCCGATGCCAGGTCCCGTATTTCCCCACAGATTGGGATAATTCCAATACAATTTCCGTTTTTTAGAGGGATCGCCCTTTCTGTTCAACAAGGGTACGAAACTGATGCCGTCTACGTGCTGAACCGTGGTATAATGTTTTATTCCGGCCATCTCCAGAATGGTCGGGTAAAAATCTTCTATAATCAAGGGCTTGTCGCAAGTGGTGCCGGGCAAGGTAACTCCCGGCCATTTGACGATCATCGGTTCGCGCACACCTCCCTCATAAGCCGACCCTTTCCCGCTGTTTAAAGGGGCATTCTGCGTATGGGGCTTTCCGTCTCTCCAACCCGGTTCCGATGACAAGCCTCCGTTATCCGACATAAACAGGATGATCGTATTATCCGTCAGCTGATATTTTTCCAGATAGTCCATCAAATCGCCCAGGCTTTTGTCCATACCTTCCACCAAAGCGGCATAAGCCGCTTCTTTGGGAGACAATCCCTTATCGAGGTATTTCTGATAGAACCGCTTGTCTTTATCTATAGGCACGTGTACCGCATAATGGGCCATATATAAAAAGAAAGGTTGTTCGTACTGCCGGGCCTTGTCCAACGCCTTCATAGCTTCCAGCGTGAGTGCTTCGGAAAGGAAAACCCCTTTGCCCCAATATTCTTCCAATCCGGGAACGGCAAACCAGGGATTCGGTTTTCCGTCCGTTCGGTTTCCGTAATTATTCTCGCTCAGATAGGAGGTGGGCGCTCCTCCGGCGTGACCGGCGATATTCACCTCGAATCCCATGTGATAAGGACTTTCTCCCGGCGTATTCACCGCTCCGAAATGAGCTTTTCCGCAATGAATGGTGTGATACCCGTTGTCTTTCAGCAATTGCGCCAAAGAAGTCACCTGGCAGGTATGTTCGATTCCCGCTACCTGGCAGATGCCGTTCATATTCCATTCCGGTAATTGCAACACATCGCTCTTCCGGTCGGTAGTCTCGTTCTTCGGATAAGTCCAGTTGGTCACCCGGTGCCGGGCCGCATTCATGCCCGAAAATAAACTGCAACGGGTGGGGGAGCTGATACTGCAGGCATACGCCTGAGTAAACTTCACGCCCTGAGCCGCCAAACGTTCCATATTCGGGGTTTCGAACTTATCGTTCGAGGGAGTACGCCGGTCCCAGAAAGGTACCGAAGTATCCTGCCAGCCCATATCGTCGACCAAAAACAGGATTATGTTCGGACGACTCGTTACGGCTTCATTCTGGCCGTAAACCGACATTCCCGCCAAAGGGGCTATCGTCAACGACAATAACATCTTCTTATTCATAACTAACTTTATTTTAATATTTTATGCAATACGACCCGACGAGGTTCGTCTATTTCCATACTCCGAAGCAAGCCTGTATCCCCTTGTTCTTCCCAGATTTTCAACGTCCCTTCCGTCAGGACATCCATCACCAACTCGTTCTCCGTCCGGCTGATTACTTTTACCGTAGCAGGAGAAAGGTATTTTTCCTGTATACCGACAATGCCCCACCCTTTTTTTACCGGACAAATATAAAAGAGGCGATCACTAAAGCCTTCCAACGTCACTTTCTTTTCCCCGCTCAATTTCTCCGCTTGCTGTTTTTCCCAGTCATAAACGATCAGTTGATCCGGCAACTCCGTCTTTTCTCCGGTCATACTGCCCTTCCACAGATAATCTTCTCTCCGTAAGGCCGATTCGATCCGGTTGAATTCCGCTTTTTTATTCAGGTTGTAGCAAATGACGGCCAGGGCTTCTTCCCCCACGGGAGCGGCTACCCGGTATGCCGTACCGCTGAATACCGGATTCACAAAGATACACTCGGGTGTGGGAACTGCCGGCGCCGAGGGGCGAAACAACCGTCCGTCCCTATCGATCAAAGGCCAGATTAACTCTTTAACGAAATCGCGAGGGGCATCCGAAAGATATACCGGACCGCCCGAGAGCGCTTTCGAACGGGCCATCAGACCACCGCAAATGCTGTCGCAGGAATGAAACATATCCTGATCGGGCCAAACCGTTTGTCCCAATAAAAGGGCATTCGTATAAGACTGCAAAATATGCGACCGGGCCATATCTTCATCGAACTTCTTATAATCGATACTCACCCGGGTTACATCGCTGTAATACGTATTATCCGTATTTATCACATTCTGAGCCATACAATTGATCAGTCCGAGGCCGGCCCGGTAGGCTTCCTTTTCCAATGCGCGGTTACAATCCCTGGCCTGACGGACCGCTTCCGTCCCCCCCATGTACAAAGGCAACATAAACGACTGTATATCTATTTTCAGGAAGTCGAAACCGCCTGCTTTCAAGGATTCCACATAATACCGGTAATATGTATCGATACACGAACTGCTTTTTCCCGGTAAAACCGAATTTCCGTAGGGATAGAGGCAAGCTTTCACCTCCGGAGGAAAGTCGTTATGTTGCGAAATTCCTTCCCAGAATCCGGGAAAACCGAACCACAATCCCATCCACCGGATTTTCTCTTCTTTCCTCAGCGACAGAATAGGCTCCCAACCGGAAGCAAACTTCACCGAATCCGGTTTAAAACTGAGTAAGCGCTCGTTTTCAGCCCTCACATGACCGTCGTCGATCAAGACGTAACGAATGGGAATTCCCGATTTTTCAATCTCCCGGATATCGTCTGTCAATTGACGCTGACCGATATTCCGGTGATAATGTTCCCAGGTACACCAGCCTAAATAGGAAAAAGGTTCGTACCACTTTTTATCTTCTCTTCTTCTGACCCAAGCGGTTTCTGCATCCGCGGCCAGCAAGCGGTAAGCCCCGGACAGAACCCGGTAAGGCGAAATTCCACGGGCGCAGAGGAGGAGGGGAACCTCCGGCAACAAATGATCCCTTCCTAACGTAGAGACATACACCTTTAATTTACCATCCGCCTCCACTTTCAGCCAACTGATGCTGTTCTCGCCTGCAACCGCTTTTATAAATTCGTAGCTTCCGTCTTTGAGTTGTAAAAACAAAGCGTCTCCCTGAGGCAATACCTTCCCGTTCGAAGGAATACCCGGGTAATCTTCCCGGAGGAGGTCGGACATATGCCGGAAAGCCCAAGGTAAAAGACGGTTGGTGTTATTGGGCCAACTATGGTCGCCCGGACGATAGTCCCGGCTGAAAAATAAGCCGGCCGTATATTCCGGTAGTTCCACTTCGTAAAAAACGGTAGATTGACCGGCAGGCACCTCCCTTTCCGTTTTCATTTCCGTTCCTTCAAACTTTCGTAAATCCAGAATTTTTTCCATCCGGTATGCGGGAACTTTATCAAAAAGCTTTCCTTTCCGGTAGCTATAAGGGGAATCGGTATCCGTCTGAGCCCATACACTCAGACTGTGTAAAATCACAAATCCGACCCAATAAAAACGTCGCATTCCATATGCATTCATACTAAAAACTTTAAAAATCGATTTTCAAACCTTCGGCCCCGTTACAGGGAGAGGGGCCGAAAACACCGGCTCTCCTGTTGCCGAAAACACCGGTTTCCGCCGAACTAACGGTTATCTTTTCCGAACACGCTAAAACCGGTAATGTCAGGCACATCTACCGATTCCAGAATTTTTAAGCGCAGGGTGCGGGTTTTTACCGGTTCGAATTTCTGTATCCGTTTATGCCCTACGGATTCCCCTTCACACACCTTCACCCATTTTCCCTTTACCCGGGCTTCCACCCGGTATTGCCGGATCCGTTCTCCTTTCCGGATATCTTCCTGAATCATACAATAACCGACCTCCGTTTCTTTCCCCAAATCGAGTTTCAATTGTTTTCCCTGTCCCGCAACGGATTTCACAGGATGGCCGAATTTTTGGCGTATCGCTTCTCCGAATTCCTTCAAACGAATAGAATCGACGGCAGGAATAAGTCCCCGGGGATCGGGGGTCAAGCCGAGAATCAGGGTGGCATTCCGACCCACCGAGGCCTCGTACATTCCCATCAAGTGTTCCAGGGAATAAACGGCTTTTTCATCTCCCGGTTCCCAAAACCATTCGTGCCTTCCTTCCGCTCCTCTCAACGGGCTGTCCGCCATAGCCGGTACCCAATATTTTCCGTTAGGGTCGCCGTGTTTTAACAATTCCAGGTGCTTCCGCTCGGAATCGGATTGCCTGTGGTGGGAATAAGGCTGAGGAAAAGAGGACCAGCAGGGGTACCCTACCGTGCCTGTTTCGGAACCTCCCCAACGAAAATCGGCCCGTTGTACGTTGTGATAAAACAAGCATTCCGGTTGGTAGCGGGTAACCAGGGGTAAAACATCCGGCCCGTCTCCCGCAGGGTCGTCCGCTCCTCCGTCAAACCAAATCATAAACAAATCTCCGTACCGGGTACAAAGTTCTTCCACCATTTTTTCGCACAGGTGTTTATACCACAACTGCCGGTTCCGGGCAAATTCTCCTTCCCCCTGCACTCTGAAATTGTGGATACCCAGAAAAGAATTCCAACGGATGCCGACATAAATCCCGGGCATAAGGCCGTACTTCCGGCAAGAGTTCACAAAATCCCGTACGATATCGGCCTTTCCTTCCCTCCACTTCAAGGCTTTCAGACAATAGGGGTTTACATCACTTTGATACAAGGCAAAACCGGTTTCATGAGTAGCTGTAAGTATGGCGAATTTCGCCCCTGCATTTTTGGCCGACAAAATCCATTGATCCGTATCCAATTGCTCCGGATTAAAAACAGTATAGTCCGGAAAAGGGATAATCCGGTTTTCCGCCTGGTTGTATCTCTTCCCGTCGAACACATGCAAGTCATAATGGAATACCACCCCCAATTCGGCTTCGTGCCATTTGAGCTGATAGGGAGCGGGTACCGCATAACTCCTTTTTTCTTGAGCAAGGGCCGCCGTCCAACCCCAAATTCCGCAAATCAGTAAAAGAAATAGTTTTATCATAGCTCCATAAATTTACAAATATACTAAAATATATAGAAATTAAAACTCTCTGATTTACGAACGGGTCCTTCAATCAGAGAGTTTTCCGAATAAAAACCGAATACCTCCGGGATTTTTTCTCCTTGTCAGCAGGTATTCCTTCCGTATTTTCCGGTTAATACTCCGCTTTCGATCCTACCTCCAAACTCCATCCCGGATTCTGATAGATCACCGAAGTTGTCGCATCGGCTCCCTTTACCGGAGTACTCATGGTAAAGTGATAATAGGCGATCGGATCCAGATAATGAGCCTGAGGAAAAGTATAACCGTCAAAAGCCAGGTTGTTCTTATTGATAGATAACGGACGCAGGTATTTGTAGGAACGGGTGGATACGTTCGGGGCGTCGGACTCTCCTTCGGGCCTCAGGTCCGTATATAACTTATACATCTCATCCCACAGGTTTATGCCTTCAATGTAATAATTCTGCATTTTATCCAAAGCTCTCCAACGCCACAAATCGCTTTTGCGCATGCCGTCCGCGATAAATTCGCAACGCCTTTCCCGGCGGATATTGTATAAAGTAGGATCTACGAGGTTACTTCCGGAATATTTAGCCAAATCCCTTTCCCGGCTTAAATCGGTTTGGGCAATGGTTTTCTCAAAATCCGGATCGACTCCTGCCCGTTCCCGCAACGCTCTCCAATATTTCCGGCTTTTTCCGTTCAGGCTCCCGTTCTTCAGATAATCCGCCTCGATATAGTTCAAATAAGCTTCGGCGGCCCGGAAGACGATACAAGGCGAAATATATTGAACATTAATAAGATACTGGGTATTTATCAATCCTTTTTTAATGGAATACCCGGTAGTTGTTCTCACTTCGGCATCTCCTCCCGTCAAATCGGGTTTTTCAAAATTCTTTCCGGGATACAATTGGTCTCCGGGCAGCAATAAAGAAGTCGTCAAACGTAAATCCCGCCCGTAAGCGACATCGGGCAACGTCTTATCTCCCCGGTAATTTCCGTCTGCATAAATGGGAAGACCGCTTTGCATCAGGAAACTTTCGACCAGCGAACGGGAATACCCGGTTCTACCTCCTCCGTTGCTTTGCAAATACGACTGTACGTAATGGGAAACCTTTTCATCCAGACTATACTCCCGGAACAAGAGAACTTCCGGTACGGAAGAAAGATTCAGGTCTCTGAACATTTCTCCGTAATCTTCATATAAATCGACGGAGGATGCCACCTCGTCCGCCGCCGCCATAGCCTGAGTCAGAAAAAAATCGATTTCCTGGTCCAGATTAATGGTAAATCCTTTCAAATAATCCACATTGGCTCCCGGCCAGCCCGGACCTCCGGGTACACGGGGCGTACCCGCATGGTATTTCAGCCAGGTCGCTTCATACAAAGCCACCCGGGACTTGAATAAAAAAGCCACATTTTTAGTCAGGCGATTGGTTGCCGGGGGTGTGGATTTCATCAGCAAAATGGCGGAATCCAGGTCCGAAAGAATAAAACGGGCCACTTCATTCCGGGGTCTCCGCTTATTCGCTTCCACCAATTCGTCGTAATCATCGCTCAACACCCGGGTTAAAATCGGGAAATCTCCTACGGCCTTCAATTTGGAAAAATAAATATAAGCCCGGAAAAAATACATCTCTCCGATATAATGCCGGATATTGGCATCTATGCCGGTTATTTTCTTGTCGCGGTATTTCGGCAGGACGTCTTCAAAGAAATAATTGCAATCCCGTATGGTTTCGAAATTCCAGGCTCCTCCGGATTGGGGCACGGTTTTTTGCCCGAGAATAAAATTCCCGTTTTCACTCGCTCCGGTTTGATTATCGCTGTCATTGTCGTATCCGTATTGCCCGATACCTGCATATCCGGAAGGCGTACTGAACAAGGTATATTTAGACGCTCCGTAAGCCGCCAACTGATCTTCCGCATTCAGATAAACTTCCGGAGTTACGGCAGCTTTCGGCTCCCGGTCCAGGAATTCATCGCAAGAGACCGTACATATACCCAAAACTATATAAAATAATAGGTGTAATCGTTTCATAATCTTTCGCTTTTAAAATGTAACACTCAATCCGCAGGACAATGTTCTGGAAAGCGGATATACTTTACCGGCTGCATACTTTCCGTTATAAGCTTCCGGATCGAAAATCTTCGACATCTTCGTCCAGGTGAACAGATTATCGCCGGAGAAATAGATTCTCACCCGCGAGAGTCCGATGCGGTTGACCCAAGCCGGCGGAAGAGAATAACCGACTTGCAGGTTTTTCAACCGGACATAAGCGGCACTTTGCAGATAACGGGTCTGAGTCTGATGATTTTTGTCGCTATTAAATAAGGGGCGGGGATAATACCCGTTTACATTCTCTCCCATAGGGTCCCCTTCGGGACGGAAGAAATCATAATGTTCTTTCAATCCCATAGACTGCCACACTCCGCCGCCTATCGCTCCCCAGAAATAATTTCCGCCCAGCACGGCATCCCGTTTGCCCACTCCCTGGAAAAAGGCTCTGAAATCGATTCCCTTCCAATCCGCACCCAGGGTCAGACCGAAAGCATACCGGGGAGTGGAATTACCGATCACCCGAATATCCCCCGGTTTATCGGCCGTATAATCTCCGGTCGAAATTTCTCCGGTCTTATCCAAATCCCGGTACATAATGTCTCCGGCAGCCCATTTGGTTCCGATGCGGTCCTGGTTCGTGTGTTTGAGGTGAGCTTCCATTTCGGCGTCGCTTTTAGCGATTCCGACAGTTTCATATCCCCAGATTTCTCCCAGAATCTGCCCTTTATAATACGTCCCCAGGGATTTGCTTTCATTGGGATATTTCGTCACCTTCCGTTTAAAATCGGATATATTGAAGGAGACCGTATAACCGAAATCTTTAATCCGGTCGTTCCAGGTAATCTGAAATTCCCAACCTGTCGTTACCATGGTTGCATTATTCCGCTTAGGCAAGTTCCCCGAAGAAATACCGATGATCGTAGACACCTCGGCAGGAGGGCCTACCATATCTTCCGTGGTGCGTTGGTACCATTCTCCGGAAAAATTGAGGCGATTGTTCAACATCCCCACATCCAGACCGATATTCAAACTCTTCACTTTTTCCCAGGTCATATTTCTACTGTTCATGTAAGGAGCTCTCGCCGTATTCGGTTTCTTTCCGTCGATCAACCAGGCTCCGTTTGCCGTTCCGACCGGCTGTGTCAGATAAAACGGATAATAGGTAGCCGTGGGATTTCCTTCCACATACGTATTTTGATTTCCCAGCATTCCCCAGGATACCCGCGGTTTCAGCATATTCACATAAGGCGTTAAATTTTCCCAGAACTTTTCCCGGGCAATATTCCATCCCACCGAAAAAGAGGGGAAAAAATTCCAGCGTTCGGCTTTCATAAAGCGGGAGGAGCCGTCGTAACGTCCGTTGAATTCCAGCAGATAACGTCCGTCGTAATCGTAATTGATACGGCCGAAGAAACCGGCGGTAGACCACTGTCCGATATATCCCCCCGTAATGTCCTTACCGGTAGCCGTATTAATGGAAGGCACCTCATCGGTAATGACATCCGCCCGCCTCACGCTCACGTCTTCGGTTTGGAAGAGTTCCGCATTGAAACCGAGCATAACTTTAAAATTGTGCTTTACCGCCAACGACCAGGAATAATCCGTATAGGTACTTACCGTAGTCAGGTTGGTCTGCTGGCTGGAATAGTAAGCCCAGGTACTCCCTTCAGGGGAATTGTCGTTAAACTTCATTAAGCGGGGGGTTCCGTCCGAAGTCCACTCGTATACTTTTGCCAGGTTCTGACGCCAAATGGAATTTACCATTTTATGACCGAAATCGGCGGTAATATTCCAGTTTTTCAGGGGCGTAATCACCACATTCCCCTGGGTATAAATCTGGTCTCTGCGCCGGAAATAGCGTCCTCCGTGCTGGATTTGCTCCAATTTGGAGTTTCGCATATAATGCCCGTTGGGATCTTTGAAAGGCATGGTCGGCCAGGTACGGGAAATATCATGATAATACAAGCCTTCGTCATCGGCATACAAGGGTTTGTCCAAATCCTCCCGGATAAAACGGGTACGCAACCCGATATGCATCCAGTCCGTTGCCTGGGCGGAAATATTTCCCGCAATATTAAAACGTTCGAAGGTATCGTCTCCGTACTTCAGCAACCCTTCCTGATTCATATAGGCGGCGGACATAAAATAACTCAATTTTTCCGATCCTCCGTTTACATTCAAGGAGTGTTCATGGGTAAAAGCCGTTTTATCAAAATGCCGTTTCGTCCAGTTTTCATTGGCATTCGCCTTTTGATGAAACTCGAACATACCGTTGTCCGGATTAGGAATAGTGGTCGTTGTAATTTCACCTCTCTGATAAGCCAGAATACGTCCGATCGTCTCGTCGTCAAAGATGACTCCCCCTCCTCCGTTCTGCGAAGCCCGGTTAAAAAACAAAGCAAACTTATAGGAATCCAGCATGTCCGGCAAATTAATGGGACGGGCAAAGCGGAAACTACTTCCGTAACTCACTACGGTTTTCCCTGATTTCCCCGATTTTGTGGTAATGAGGATCACTCCGAACGGAGCCCGCGACCCGTAGATTGCAGCAGCGGCAGCATCTTTCAATATCGATATTTTTTCGATATCTTCCGGGTTCAGAGCGTTCATATCCCCTTCTATCCCATCGATCAATATCAGGGGAGAACCGCTGGAACCGGTACCGATCGTACCTCCTCCGCGAATATTTACACTGAGGGCGTTTCCCAATGCTCCACCGACATTGTTTACAGAAAAGTTCAATCCCGGAACCACACCTTGCAACGCTTGCCCCACCTGAGCCACAGGACGAGCTTCCAACGCCTTTACATCCACGGTCGTCACCGCTCCCGTGAGATTTTCCTTCTTTTGGCTACCGAAACCCACCACTACCACTTCGCTCAGTAGCTTGACATCTTCGGCCAGGGTGACGTTGATTACAGTCCGCCCCTTGACGGCCACCGTTTGAGGCATATATCCGATACAGGAAAACTCCAGTACGGCATCGGGGGAAACTTCGAGAGAATATTTACCGTCCACGTCCGTAGCCATCCCCTCGCTCGTTCCTTTTACGAATATGGTCACTCCGGGCAAAGGCCCCTGCTTATCGGAAACCACACCCGTCACCTTTATTTTCTTTTGGGGAACGGGAATAACCGACACCGGCCGGATAATCACCAGATTTTCCATCCACTCATACGTGAAATCCGCACCTAACACCTCCCGCAAAACCTGATCCAGCGGAGCATCCTTTACGTCAATGCTTACACGTTTATCGACATTCACTTCATTATTACTGTAAAAGAAGTCCAATTGAGTTTGTTTCTTCAATTCCTGAAACACCTCTCCCACTTTCACATTCTCCATGCTCAACGTAACGGTCGTAAGCTGCGCTCTTACGGTTGCATTCAAATTCAACCCGCACGAAAGCAATAAAACGAATGTCATCTTCATCACCCGAAAAACGGTAGAGCGGTCATTTTGTATGCCCACTCTTTTTTTCATTCGATTTTTTTTCATAGTTTTACATATTAGATTAAACACAGATCCCCCTGATCCGGGGATTTTTGTACCGGTATTTATGCCAGTAAATACCGGTTTTTTATCGTACCATAATTAATTTATTTTTCAGATCCAGAGATATCCGGGGAGTCGTTTCCCGCAGGATCCGGATGATCTCTTCAATCCCCGAATCTTTGCGGATTACGCCGGTAAACCGGAAATGCCGCACTTCCTCATTCGTAAAATAAAACGTGATGTCATACCACCTTTCCAATTGTTTGGCCAAATCCTCCAGACTCATCCTGTCGAAATAAAATTTACCCGTCCTCCAGGAAGTAAAATGAGCGACATTCACCTCCCGGATATCTATTCCTTCTTTCCGGAATTCGGCCTGCTGCCCGGGTGTCAAACAAACCGTATCTCCTTTTACCACATGCCGGAGTTTTATTCCCCCCTTCACCAAAGTCGCCTGCACCCTTTCCTCATCGGCGTAGGCACAAACATTAAATTCCGTTCCGGTCACTTCCAGGTACATGGAACCGGATTCTACGATAAACGGTTTGTGTACATCCGGACTGACCCGGAAATAAGCTTCCCCTTCCAAATAAACCCGTCTCTCCGGTCCGGGGAATGAAACGGGAAATTTCAAACGGGACACCGAATTCATCCACACCCGGGTACCGTCGGCCAATTCCAACTCGTACCCTCCTCCCCGGGGAACGATTAAAGTGTTGAACACCGCTTTTTCCGGTTTCGACCGGATCTTTTTATAGGAAATACGCCGGGAAGAATCGATTTTCAGGCTGATCCCCCTTTCGGTTAATACCGTATCTTTCTTTAAGGATGACAAAGGGATTCCTTCTCCCCTCTCCAGCACCAACACCGCTTCCCGGGAAGCGACAGGAGTTTTCTTTTCCACCGGCACTACATATGCTTCATATTTTTTCTTGCTTTGCTGAATCATCTTAAAAACCCCTACCACCGACAAAGCAAACAGAACGAAGGCAGCATAACGGGAAAATGCCAGGAAGACAAGGCGTCTTTTTTCGGCCCTCCGGATGCTTCTCCAAATCCGCCTCCAGATTTTTTCCCGATCAAAAACACAAGCGGTTTCATCCATCCCGGATAAAAGTTTTTCTATTTCCCGAAGAGTGGAATTCCCGACACCTTCTTTTTTTAAACCCTCCTCTACGCCAGCGTCTTTGCTATTCAGAAAAGAAAACAACCATTTCCCTATGTTCTCCCTATCTTTTTTCATGAATTGAAAATTAACTCGTCCTCACCAAAAAAACGTTCCTTTTTTAAGTAAGATTCTTCAACCGAAAAATCAGAAATCAAACCGTCCGTATTTTCCGAATACTTATCCTATAATATATTTATATTCAATACATTAATTCTTTTCCATTCAAAAAACCGTATAGTTTAAATGCGGTTTTCTCAACATATCTTAAAAAACGAACGTTTTTTTAGCGATATTTTAAAGATATTTTACATTTATATAGGCAAGAAGACCGGAGAAAAGGGTGAAAAAGATGAAACAAATTTTAATTATTTCATCATATGCGTAAAACCGAAAAGCAAAGTCCATACCAGAAAATCTGCATCCAGACCTTCTGAATTTTTTCTTAATTTTTTATAAGCGTATTTAATCTGTGTTTTTACTGTATTGACCGATATACCCAAACGCTCGGCGATTTCCTTATAGGTAAGCCCGTCCACACACCCCAATACAAATATATCGCGGCATTTGGAAGGTAAGCGGTCGAGTAATTCGATTAACTTCAAGCGTAAGTATTCCAAACGTTCTTCCGTATAAATTTCCTGTTCTTCGGATAAAGTAGAAAGTAATTCTTTTTGATACCTTTTCTTTACTTTTTCATGGAGCTTGTGGTTGATGCAGGCATGCTTCACCGCTTTCGCTAAATACACCGAAAGCGAACCGTTCAATTCGATTTTCCTGCAATTATGCCATACATAGGTAAAAACATCCTGAACGATATCCTCCGCCACTTCCTTTTTTCCGAGCACTCCCAAAGCGTAATAGTATAACTGCTCCCCGTATTTATTAAAAATAAATTCAAAAGCAGACCGGTCTCCTTCCCGAATCCGGGAAAAAAATAAAGTATCCTCATTCATACGGCTTCATGTAAAATCCACAGACAGATCCGGCAGGTCAATTCAAAAATTCTACGAAAGGATCCTTGGTTTTTACAAGCCATTCTTTCAACTTCCTTTCCAGTTGTTGCACCACTTCCGGATCCTGAGCCACCGTATTCTTTAATTCGTAAGGATCTTTCCACCGGTCGAAAAGGACTTTTTCCTTCACCTTTCCGGCCTCTACCTCAACGGCAAAAGTATATCTGCCCGTTCTCAAGCCCCGGATCCCGGTTCCTTTTAAAGTAGGTTCTATCCGGTAGTAAGGCTGGAATTCCGGTTGAAATCCCTCCCCGCTCAGGATGCGTTGCGACAAATCGAAGGTCTCTACCTGTTCGGGAATCGTTTTTTCAAAGCCCATCAAAGAGAGCAAAGAAGGATACAAATCGGCCAAAGCAATCCGGGTCAGGCTGTCTCTCCGGGGCTGCACCCGGGCAGGCCAGGCCAGAATCAAAGGAATACGCATCGCCTCTTCGTAATAAATATTTTTTCCGATGACGCCGTGCATCCCCATACAGTCCCCATGGTCCGAAGTAAAAACGACTATGGTATTTTCCCACAATCCTTCTTTTTTCAAAGTTTCTATAATTCGTCCCACCTGTTCGTCTACACCGCTCATACAGGCATAATAATCCTTGACGGATTTTCGGAAGTAATCTCCTTCGGGCGTACCGGCCTCAGGAATATCCGGTCGCCGGCATATATCCTCCACATTCAAATCCCGGTATAAGGCTTTGTATTTTTCCGGAACCAGTTCATAACCCGTATGAGGGGGATTCATCGACACCACCAGTGCAAAAGGTTGGTCCGCCGGCCGGATACCTGAACGGTTTTTCAGATATTCGATGGCCCGATCGGCTTCGTATTGCGGTCCCCACTCCTCCACATAGTAAAATTCATCCCGCTCAGCGTCGGTATTCCAATACATAGGTTTCAGGTGATTATCGTAAGTTCCATAGGCAATCCAATAATCGAAACCGTGACGCCTTTCTTTAGGACACCATTCGTTCCAGGCAATCTTTCCCTTATTATTATAGGTGTCTACATAAGGCTTATGCGGAGCATCCAGATGCCATTTTCCGATATACCCCAAGGTATATCCCTGATCTTTCAAAACGTCCGACCAGCACTCCGCTTGAGTCGGTAATTCTACCCCATAAGGTGTATTTTCAGAATTACAATTCCCGGTAACCCGGCTGGAAATCGGATATTGTCCGGTCATAAGCATGCCCCGGGCAGGAGAAGATACGGGATAACTACTTACGGCATTCTCGAAGGTCACTCCTTCTCTCGCCAAACGGTCTAAATGAGGAGTTCGAACCGGTTCTTTTCCCAGATATCCTAAAGCCTCTCCCCTCCATTGGTCCGCCAGGATAAATACCAGATTGGGAGGAGAAGGATTCTTCTGAGCTACGATATTCAGGGGAAGGGCTGTTCCCGTCAGCAAAAAATAATAAACGGCATTTTTCATCTAAATATATACTTTAACAGATACAAATATATATATTATATATAAAAAATTCATGTTTAACGTTATTTTAAATCTACGGTAAGCCCAAAAATGCGATCCGGATTCCGAAAAATGGATTTTAATAAGGCCCGGAATAAATACATAAATATATATCTCTCAACCACTTAATGATTGAGCATCAAAAAAGAAATCAAAAAAAAGGAAAGTATACATTTTTCTCCCTTCGGGAACGGATTTGCCCCGGAAACAGAGGGGATTTTTCAGTGAAATAAATCTTTTTTCCGTTAGACAGACTTTTTTTATTTAATCAGGTCATCCACCAGTTTTTCAAAAAAACCTTTGTAAGACGAGGGGGACAGACTTCCGTTGATTCGTTCCTTCCGTTCCAGTTCCAGAGCGGCCATAGCAAACCAACGTGCCGCTTTGTAGCGAATAGACTTATCGGTACAATTCGCATTGATTTTCTCGCCCCATCCGAACAATTCGGCCTCCGGGATCTGCTCCTCCTTCCACCTCTCTTCAGCCAATTCCGCAAACGTTCTCCAATCTCCCGTTTTTTCAGCAATATACATCCGGGCTTTCCGCACCAGCAAATTCCGGTGAACGACTTTCTCTTTCTTCAGTCGCTTCACGTACTCTTTAAAACCGGTCTGATCGAAAACATACCGGTCGCCCGACTCTACCGCAAAACGATAAGCTCCCGCCAACCACACCTCTTCCAGTTTCCGATTCACCGCCGGCTCTCCGTAAAGAGCATAAAATTCCGGCCGATGGTCATAAACCCATTTAAATACCTCCGAATTGACATCGGTAAGATATAAGCGAAACAATTCCCAGATTCTTTTTTCCTTCAACTGTTCCCGTGGTAATCCCACAAGATACCGATCGGTCACCGTATCAGCTTGTTTTGTCCAACCCGCTTCTCCCAACAGGCGGATATATTCTTCCACAAAGGCAACTTCCCGGTTTCCCTGGTTGTATTCCTGCATGAAAGCCATGATCCCTTGCCCCTTAACCGCCCGCCGGGCCGCATCCAACAATTCCTCCGCCTCCGGAACTCCGGCAACCACATGCATTAAACGCCCGGCAGAATCCAGAAAACAGAGCGCCTCCGGCAAGGAATAAGGCAAACTTTTCCCGCTGATATTTTCTTTCTCCCTGGCCCGGTCCGACAGCACATTCACAAAATGAGCATTGAAAAAAGCTGCGACCTCCGGGTCCCGGTATACCGTCTGCGCTTTAGATTTCCGCTCACCGCCGACCCAGGTGTAAGTGTCCACAAATATGCCTTTCCCCCTGGCCCGGGCGGTATCCAATACTTCTTGCCAGGATCCGCTCTCAAAACAGATTCCCCGGGCTTTTTTCAGCACCTTTTCTCCTTCCTGCAAAAATTCTTTTTCGGTAAATAATCCGCTCGTTCGATAGATAAGCTTCCCTTCCCCGTTTACAAAAAAATAAGCGGGATATTCTTTCACTCCGTATTCCTCCGATACTTTTTTTTGCTGTTCCCCGGAAATACGCAGAGAAATAAAATTTTTCCGGTAAAAATCCGCCACCCGGTCCAAATTAAAAACATTCTTTTCCATCAAAAGGCATTCCCGGCAATTTTCTTTTTCGAGATAAAGAAATACAGGTTTATCCTGAGCCTTCGCCTGTCGCAGCGCAGCTTCCCAATCCATTTTTAAAAATTGCACGGACCGGCTGTTATTACGCTTGATCTCAGCCAGCTTCAAGGCTTCCTTCCCGGCCTCTATCAGCAACTGGGGTTTTCGGGCTGCTTCTGAAGGGTCTACCGTAAGCAGCAAGTCACCGAAGGGCATCAGAAAAGCATAGGTGGGATAAGGATGCATCAGTAAACGGGGCTCAAAATTCCTCCCCGCCTCACTTTGCATATTCATCCGGATGGCTACTATATACCGTTCAAAGAAATTTTTCACCGCGGGATTCAAAAAAACCTCCTTTTCGGGCAGCCTGCCTACCGAAACGAACACCAGCTTCTTTTCCCTCGCCGCCTGCATACTGGCTTCTTCCCATCCCATTCCAGGCAAATCCTGGGCTTTCAACGACAGTATTCCCATCCACCATACCAGCAGAATCATCCATCCTTTCACAACTGCTCTCATATTATTTTATTTTTTGAGATCAAAAATACGACATATTTACAGGAAAACAAATGCCGCTCCTCTCTTCTCCCTCCGGAATTTCTCCGGCCCTTTCCTATTCCGCGCAGGAACCCGGAATATTTTCCGCAACCCGGGTACTCTGCGGAAAGCCGCAACCGAAAGTTTCTGACAAATACCCGGCCAATTCATCGGCCCGGTTGGCCATTTCGGTGATCTTTCTGCGGATCACATCATCGGAATCCAAAAAAATATCCGTCAAATGAATGCGATAAGACAAAAAGATTTGATTCTCTTCCAGACCGAGCCGGTAGGGACCGATATCGGCAGCCGTCAGCAGGTAGTCCAACAGCGGTCCGAAATTCTGCTTCGGTAATACATTGATGGGCGAAGTACAGAACAAAAACGCTTGCTGATAGACGAACATCCGGATTTCCGACCGTCCTTTATGAAAAGTCCAGCTTTCATGTCCTACCCGGGCCAGTAAAGGATTGACCCCCATGTCTTCGATCGCTTTCTCACAATAGACGGCTAAATCCGTCAACCGGCGTTCCTGGAAGAGGTAAAAGGGGAGTTTATTCCCGCAAACCGGACAATAATTCTGATCCTCCGCTATGACAGCGTCACAACAAGGGCATTGCAAATGCAACTGCTCCGATTCGATTTTCCGGCTTTGTTCCAACAGAGGAGTCAAACAACTCACCGGAATACCGAAACCCATGTTATCGGCATTGGTAAATTTGCTGGTCGTAATAGCGATGACCTCTCCCTTCTCATTGAACATCGGTCCCCCGCTATTCCCCGGGTTAACGGCCGCATCGGTCTGTACATGATCATGTCCTCCCATATACTGACGGGGAGAAGAAACCGTTCCCTCGGTAACCGTAAACGGCAAGCCGAAGGGATATCCGGCTACCCGGATTTTACCGCCTATCCTCGCTTCATCCAAAGCAAGCGGCACCCCGGACAGCTGGGAAAAATCTCCTTCCGCTCTCAACAAAGCGATATCCAGGGAAGGATTGGCCAGAATAACCCGGGCCGGATATCGGTTCCGCCCCTGATCTTCCAGGGTTACCTGGCGGAATCCCTCCACCACGTGGCTATTCGTCACAAACAAGTCATAATCTTTCACGTAAAAACAACTTCCCGATCCCCGGGCCTGACTCACTTTAAATATAGATTGAAATAAACAGGGCTTCATCGTAAATTTTTAAAGAATGATTTAACTTAAGCAGCGGCGGACACACAGTCTTCCCTCTGCCGGAAGGGCGGCCGCATAATATTTTCCAAAGCTTCGTAAAGAATAAAAGCGGCCTTGTCCCAGGAAAGAGCGGAAGCCTCTTCCAACGCTTTCGACAAAATAGCGTCCAGCTCCGCCTGCATCTGATTGTAATAATAGGTTTCATAAAATTTACAGCTTATCCGGATACACACGTCCCGGTATGCTCCGGACTCCATCCAGGCAGAAACCTGTTTGTAACATCTTTCGTACTCCTCCCGGATATTTTGCAGATTGGAAGAAGGTTTTCCGGAAATTAAAGTTTCCGTAAAATAGAGATATTTCTCCCATTCCTCCCTCGGTTTTTCCTGTAACTCTTCGATCATCCGTTTGCCATCCGCCACCACCGTCGCCAAAGGAATGTTCCGGTCCATATCCCGGATAGCCTTCTCTAACGTATGGAACAGCTTCCCCTGAGGATGAGCCACATACATTATTTTTAATAAGGTCATCGAAATGACATCACACATATCGATAAACTGACGCGAAGGTTCAAAAAATTTCAGAGCCTCGAGACATTCCTCACAACTTTGACGAACGGCTTCACAGATATAATCCACGGTTTCAGGCGCATAGGGGACGAAAGCGGGAGCCTCAAGCCGTTCCGCCTGAAATTCTTCCTGAAATTCATTATCATACCGGGAACCGCACCGACATATTTCTTTCAACACATAATAAATTTTCCGGGGATGACTCCAAAAAAGAGGACAACTATAATCAAAATACAAACCTCCTTCCTTCCAAACCAATTTCGCCAGATCCAGATCGCTGAAATTCAAACCGACGAGCTGCCGCATCATCGGAATCCGGTTTTTCTCCGGCAAGGTCACAAACGGAGCCCGAATGGATAAATTTTCGTCTTCCACTTTCATCCGAATAAAAAGGGGGCCGTGAGGAATACAAAATTCCGTTCCTCCGGTATTTCCGTATTTCACCCGGATCTCCTTATCAATAGAGTCTAACAAAAGGTGGAACGCTTTCAGGTATTCCCCCTTTTCGAACCTCTCTATACTCCGGTCGAAAATAGCTTCACTTGCCTTGCCGGCCGTCGAAGCGACCACCGGTATATGGTAACTGAATGTTTGCTTCATATGATGGAACTGTTATTTAAATTTTACTGTTTAGCACTCATACAAAAATACATACGGCATAAGGATTTTACAAAATATCACCAAGCATTTTCATTATTTTTATGTATATATGAGTTGCTTTATGATTGATTAAGTAAACTTTATACTTCCGGATTCCGGTAAGGGGATAAAGGGTAACTGAAACAAAAGTGCAAAAGAAAAAGCAAACGGTTTTTCCCGGTAATTTTCCGAACGCAGACCGAACAGCAGACCGGGATCCCGGAAACTTGAAACATGACCTTCACCTATTTACGCCTGAATCGAAGAAAAGAAACCCTTCTTTATAGCATTAACCGATAAACGAGCTGTATTTGTCTTCAGCCGCAGCTAATCCTTCCGGGTCCTTTTCCACATCCGGTTCAAAAAATGAAGCCCTGACAGAAATTTTCCCTTTTCTAACGGACCGGTTCCAATTTCCCACCACTCTGCCTTTATATAAAATTACAGGATAAAATATCCCCCATTTATTAAAAGCTTTAGCCTGATGCTCTGTTGAAATTACCGCAGACCGCTCTTTATAGCTTATCAGATATTCATCATAAGGAGGCATAAAATGAAACAGGTTTGGGGACTTTATTTCCCTACATCTCTCAAAAATAAAAAATTCCTGAGTATCTATACATTCCCGTACCAAACGGTCGCCGATCGAATGAACCGCTTTACGGGCTTCCCTCACCGGTAAGCCCGACCACCAGACAAAATCGTTCAGGGTAGCCGGAGAATGACTCCGAAAATATTGAAGAGCCAATCTTCCTAAGGCTTCGTCGGGATATAATTTCGGGGCCGGCGCTATATGCTCTTCCAACAAGGCATAGGAAGGCTTTCCCTCTTTATCCGCCCCACTACATACAATCCCCTCGGTTTCCGCTCTCAACAAATACGGTCGGATCCGGTCGTTATCGACTGCAATTCCCGCTTTTTGTAACTCTAAGCCGATTTCTTCCCGCGTGAGACAGCGATAACCGGACAGCATCTTACCGATCAGATCATTACAGGCGGTATACAGTTTTTCGGGTATTTCCAATCCGCTTCCCTTCACCCAGGCATCTACCGTTTTTTTTACCCGGGGAGCGGTTAGTTGAAGCATCCACCGTATATCTCTCCCTGCCACCAGATGCCAGGTCGGCCGCAGAACATGCGTACGTACGATCGCTCCTTTCTCCAAAGCCTGGTGAAAACTCGCCGCAGTCGCCGATTTTAAACGCATTCCTACCGCCCATTTTACCATCGTATAATCCTGTGCCTGGATAGCCCCCATCCATTCTACCAAATCCTCCGGACGCTCGAATTGGGGTTCTGCCAGTTGATGGCACTTCAGACGTATATTCCTGATTTTTTCTTGCTCTGAAATCGCTTGCATATTACTTCCGATAAAATTCACCCGATGTTCCGGCATACCGCTTGTCGCCCGGATATCGGCTTTACTCCCTTCTATCCGGCCAGAAAACTACCGCTTTCATTCCCCGCGGAATTTCCCTTTTTCCCGCCTTCTTTCTCTTCCCGCTCCAGGAGGATCTGCGGTATGTTGAAAACCGCCCACTCCACCAAGCCCTCCACATAAGGTATCAGGCTATACCCCCTTTCCGTCAGGCAATATTCTACCCGAGGGGGTACTTCCGCATATACTTTCCGGCTAACCAGTCCGTCCGCTTCGAGGGTGCGAAGAGTGACGGCAAGCATACGCTGAGAAATATCCCCTATGCTTTTTTGAATATCACTGAAACGCATCCTCCCATTGGCATTCAGCGTCACCAGAATCAACATTCCCCACTTGCTGCTGAGCCGGCTCAGTATATCCCGAATCGGACAAATTTCTGTATGATAAAAATTTTGCATTTTTTAACTTTTTCCACTTCCCTCTTTTTCAACAATGCTAACAAGGGAGTAAGTAGCTTATCTTCCAGTACGTTCTTGTTTATGTTACCATCCCTCCTTACCTTAGCATTACAAAAGTAATAAACTTACTAAAAATAACTATCGTTTCACTCCTAAAATTCAAGATGATGCACTGGTATTTTCCTGCGGAGACGCTGTACCGGTGTTCAGTGCCAATGCCGATAAAGCGTTCAACCGCGACCTGCTGTCCGTAATCCAGGAATTTGCAGACCGGCATAAACTTATGATCGGGCATTGTGCCGCAGCCCTGATGTTTGAAATGGCCGGAGTGACGGAAGGTAAAAAATTGGCGATTCACCCCTTGGCAAAACCGGCTATTCAAAAAGGGAAGGCTACCGATGAAACGGCCGTAACAGACGATAATTTCTATACAGCCCAATGCGAACATAGCCTTCCGGAGTTAATGCCCCAGCTCCTGGAAGCTTTGAGATGAGGTAGCTGTTTTCCGAAATTTCACTCCTTCCACAAACCTCAGTGAAAATCCCCCTCAGTAAGAAACGGGGGTTTTCACTTTTTTTATACACGAGAATTTTACCATTATTTATACTAAATAAACATTCCTAGTAACAAATCAGCTTTTTATAACTAAATTATTTTTCCTTCAAGGTTTGCTTAGGCTTATTTACCAGTTATTAAACAACATATTTTTGTTAAATCCGTTCCACTAAGCAATATAACCTTTAAATATCTTGTAATATGAACAAAGAAAACCAAAACTCAGGAAACAGCGGCAGCCAAAGCCAAGGAGGCAGCCACGAACAGCATGTAGAAGCCGGACGTAA
>CAJMSX010000043.1 GCA_905216195.1 uncultured bacterium | reverse complement strand
ATCGGTATTGCAGGCATGGACCGGGCTCTCCGCGCCAATGTCATTACCAAATCCGGTAAAGCCGTGGAAACGGCGGGAGATGTGGATACCTTATTATTGGATAAAACCGGAACGATTACGATCGGTAACCGGAAAGCGACGAATTTTCATCCGCTGAACGGGACTGACGAGCGGGATTTTACTGAAATCTGCCTGATGGCTTCTTTATCGGATGAGACTCCGGAGGGTAAATCCATTGTAGAACTGGGGAGGAAATATGGTTTTCGAATGCGGGATTTACAAACGGCAGGAGCCAGAATGATTCAATTTACGGCGGAAACCAAATGTTCCGGCGTGGATTTGAGGAACGGAAGCCGGATTCGTAAAGGAGCGTTCGAAGCCATCCGAAAACTTACCGAAAGTGCCGGATATGGTTTTCCCCGGGAGGCGGAGCAGCTTATCCGGAGTATTACAGGCGATGGCGGAACACCCCTGGTCGTGGCGGTAAACGAACAGGTGACCGGGGTGATCGAATTGCAGGATATCATCAAGCCCGGTATACAGGAGCGTTTCGAACGCCTTCGGAAGATGGGGGTAAAGACGGTCATGGTGACGGGGGATAATCCTTTAACAGCGAAATACATTGCCGAAAAGGCGGGGGTGGACGATTTTATTGCCGAAGCCAAACCCGAAGATAAAATGGAGTATATCCGGAAAGAACAGCAACAGGGGAAATTGGTTGCTATGATGGGGGATGGTACCAACGATGCTCCCGCTTTGGCTCAGGCCGATGTAGGGGTAGCGATGAACAGCGGGACGCAGGCCGCTAAAGAAGCGGGAAATATGGTGGATCTGGATAATGATCCGACAAAGTTGATCGAGATTGTAGAAATCGGGAAACAATTGCTGATGACGCGGGGAACCCTGACGACTTTCAGTATAGCCAATGACGTCGCTAAATATTTTGCCATTGTCCCGGCTTTGTTTATGGCTTCTATTCCCGCTTTGGGGACATTGAATATCATGGGCTTACATAGTCCGGAAAGTGCGATATTGTCGGCGGTGATTTTCAATGCGGTCATTATTCCGCTTCTGATCCCCTTGGCTTTACGGGGGGTCAAATATAAACCGATCGGGGCCTCCGCTCTGTTGCGTCGTAATCTGCTGATCTACGGGCTGGGAGGAGTGATTGCACCTTTTATCGGAATCAAGATTATCGATATCGTCATCAGTTTGTGGATGTAAAAAATAAAAATCAAAGAGCTGCGATCTATATACCGAGGGAGCAGCCTCCATTATAAATTCGAAAGTCATGAAAAATTTGTGGAAATCTTTAAAATTAACTCTGGCATTCTGTATCCTTTTCAGTGTGCTCTATATATTCGTTCTGTGGGTATTTGCCAAAGCCGTAGGTCCGAACGGCGGAAATGCCGAAGTGGTTTTGGTGGATGGCAAAGTGGTAGGTGCTGCAAACGTAGGACAGACGTTTACCCGGGACATTTATTTTTGGGGTCGTCCTTCTTCTGCGGGAGAAGGGTACGATGCTTCCGGTTCGGCCGGGAGCAATAAAGGGGCTACAAATCCCGAATATTTACGGGAGGTGGAAGTCCGGATCGATACTTTTCTGAGGCGACATCCTTATTTGCAATGTTGCGATGTACCGGCCGAACTGGTTACGGCTAGCGGCAGCGGTTTGGATCCGGATATTTCCAAGGAGGGCGCTTATGTGCAAATCAAACGGGTGGCGGCAGCCCGGGGAATGAGCGAAGAAGCGGTCCGGGCTGTGGTCGAGGCACAGGTGCGGGGCCCTTTACTGGGACTTTTCGGTCCGGCTTCCCGGGTAAATGTACTGAAATTGAATGTTGCCTTGGACCAGGCGCAGAAATCGCTTAAGCGATAATCCTAAAACAAAGCTATTTTTTCCACGACGGGAAGAAGGTATAAAATCCGGTCCGGGATATTCCCGAACAGGGCCGGATTTTTCTTTCCGTGGGGGAAGTATGTATTCGATAAAATGAAAAGGTGAAATAAAATGAAACTGAAGACAATAATTTGGACACTGATAGCAGTTGTGGCGGGCTTGGATTTAACCGCTCAGCAGCTAAAACACACACAATTTTCGGTAAGCGGCGATATTGTCAGTTCGTACGTGTGGCGTGGGGCTTACAATGCGGGAGCCAGCATACAACCTTCGATAAGCGTGAGTAGGGGCGGTTTTTCCTTGACGGCCTGGGGGTCGAAGGAAATCAGCGGGCCTCATAAAGAAATCGACCTGACGGCAGCTTACCATTTCGGAAAATTCGGGGTAGTTCTAACCGATTACTGGTGGGACGGGGAACGCTATGCCAAAAGCGATGATGTTGCTTATGGGAAAAATAATCAATATTTTCATTTCGATAATCACCGTACCCGTCATTACCTGGAAGCGGGTTTGAATTATACTCTTTCAGAGCGTTACCCGTTGACGATCGCCTGGTATACGATGTTTTGGGGGGCCGATAAAAAAAGGGACGGCTCTCAGCATTATTCTTCTTATGTGGAATTTAATTATCTCTGGAGGACAGGAGGAATCGATTTGAATGTTACGGCGGGCGTTTCGCCCTATGAAAGCCGTTTATATGGAGTAAACCGGTTTGCCGTCTGCAACCTTTCCCTGGGAGCTGTAAAAGAATTGACTATCACGCCTTCTTTCTCATTACCGGTATTTGCACGACTGATATTCGATCCGGCTCATGAAGATGCGCATATGGTGTTCGGATTTACCTTGCGGTAAAGCGATTCCGGCAGAGCGGCAATTCACCTCAGACTACCGGAAGAAAAATGCCGATTCGGCATGTACTTTTTCAAAATGGGAAAAAGTGAATTCATATTATCCGTCTTTTGCGAGGATAAAATTCTGACAATGAATAGGATATCTGAAGTGTAAAATTCATGGCACGGATTTAGCTGTAAATTTCCCAAATAGATAAGCCGGATATGGATAAAGAACAAAGCGTACAGCATTTTCTGGATTTGATCAAACGGTCGCGTAGGGGTAAGTTCAAAATCTACATCGGGATGATTGCCGGGGTAGGGAAGACTTACCGCATGTTGCAGGAAGCTCATCAGCTATTGAAAAGCGGCGTGGATGTAAAAATCGGGTATATTGAAACACATGGAAGAATAAATACGGAAAAAAAACTGGAAGGCGTCCCTGTCATTCCGAGGCGTAAGATATATTATAAAGGAAAAGAGTTGGAAGAAATGGATTTACAGGCCATCCTCCACCTGCATCCGGAAATTGTAATTGTAGACGAGCTGGCTCATACCAATATTGAAGGCAGTAAAAACGAGAAACGCTGGCAGGATGTGTTTGAATTGCTGGATGCGGGAATCAATGTCATCAGTGCCGTCAATATACAGCATATCGAGAGTTTGAATGAAGAAATCCAGGATATCACCCGGATAGAGGTGAAAGAGCGTATCCCGGACAGTGTGTTGGAACAGGCGGATGAAGTGGTGAATATTGATTTGACGGCGGAAGAGCTGGTGGAACGATTGAAGGCCGGAAACATTTATAAACCGGAGAAAATAGAGATTGCCCTCCGTAATTTTTTCAGGTCGGAAAATATTTTGCAGTTGCGGGAGCTGGCCTTGAAAGAAGTGGCTTTGCGGGTAGAAAAAAAAGTGGAAAATGAGGTGACGGAAAATCCGGGACTGCGGCATGAAAAATTTCTGGCCTGTATCAGCAGTGCTGAAAAATCGCCTCGCCGGATTATCCGGAAAACGGCTCGTCTGGCCACCCATTACAACACCTCTTTTGCCGTTTTGTATGTACAGACCTCCCGGGAAAGTCCGGATCGGATTCCGCTGGCGGATCAGCGGCATTTGCTGAATCATTTTAAATTGGCATCGGAATTGAAGGGGGAAGTTATACAGATCCAATCGGACCAGGTGATCGACAGTATTCTGAAAGTATGCCGTGAACAACAAATCAGTACGGTATGTATGGGGCGTCCCGTTTTCGGTTTCTGGAATATTTTTACAAAAGCCTGGAGATACCGGAAATTAGTGAATCATTTAGCGATAATGAATATTGATTTGATTATTTTGTCCGCTAAATAGGGTTGGGAAATCTCTGGCACAAGAATAGAGCAAAGAGAGAAAAAAACGAAGGGCGATGGGATTAAATTGAAAAAATTATGAAACTGAAAACAAAACTGACCTACGGAATCGGAATCCTTTTTACTATGATTGTCGTGTTGGGGCTTTTATCGGTCAAGTATATCAGTGACCTTTCCGGCGATACTCGCAATATACTGGCCGATAATTACAAATCGCTGGATTATGCCAAAAAAATGCTGTATGCTTTGGAAAATATAAATACCGATCCGGCGGCAGAACGCATGTTTACGGAGAATCTGGCTTTACAACAGGAAAATATCACGGAGATCGATGAAGGAGATGCTACGGCCAGGTTAAAACGGCATTTCCACTTGTTCCGCCGGAATTTGAACACCGAAAACCTGCAACAGTTGCGACAGGATTTACACGATATCATGAGTCTGAATATGGCTTCTATCCACCGGAAAAGTGAAATTGCCACCCGTACGGCCGAGCGGGCGACGTGCTGGATTTATATTGTAGGAATTTCCTGTATTCTGGTCGCTTTGGGTTTACTGATTGTTTTTCCGCGACGCCTCGTACGGCCGATTCGGGAACTGACAAACGGTATCCTGGAAATTGCCAACCGGAATTATGAAAAACGCCTGCATTTTCCCGCTACCGAAGAGTTCGGAGCTGTAGCTACTTCTTTTAACAACATGGCTGAAAACCTGGCAGAATACCGTCGTAGTACCTTAGCGGATTTGTTGACCGCCAAAAAATATGTGGAAGGGGTGGTCAACAGCATACATGAACCGATTATCGGTCTGGATCAAAACCGGAAAGTGCTTTTTGTGAACGAAGAGGCTTTGAATGTACTCAATCTGTCCCGGGAAAACATACTCGGTAAGCAAGCCGACGAGGTAGCCCTGAAAAACGATCTGTTACGCCGGCTCATCCGGGAATTGGTACAACCGAACGAGAAACGTGAACCTTTGAAGATATACGCGGATAATAAGGAAAGTTATTTTCAGGCGAAGTATGTGAAAATGAATCTGGACCCGGCGGGAGAAACCGAGCAAAAATATGTAGGTGATGTCATATTGTTGAAAAATATTACGGAATTTAAGGAGTTGGATACGGCTAAAACGGCGTTTATTTCGACCATATCCCACGAATTAAAAACTCCTATATCTGCTATCATGATGAGTTTGAAGCTGTTAGAAGATGAACGAATCGGAGCTTTAAACGAGGAGCAGAAGACCCTGTCGCAAACCATAAAGGAAAACAGCGACCGTTTATTGAATATTACCGGAGAACTGTTGAAAATGACGCAGGTCGAGACAGGCAAACTCCAATTGAGTCCCAAAATTACCAAGCCGATAGAATTGATTGATTATGCCGTTAAAGCGACCCGGGTTCTTGCCGAACGATTCGGTTGTAACATCGAAGTGGAATATCCCGAAGAGAAAATGCCGAAATTGTTTGTAGATAGTGAAAAGGTAGCTTGGGTGGTGACCAATTTATTATCCAATGCCATTCATTATTCGAAGGAAAATTCCCGGGTCATCATCGGAGGGGTGAAACGGGAAGGATTCGTAGACATATACGTACAGGATTTTGGTAAGGGGATCGATCCCCGCTATCACCAAAGCATATTCGACCGATATTTTCGGGTTCCCGGGACCAAAGTACAGGGAAGCGGTTTGGGGCTGGCGATTTCCAGGGATTTTGTCGAAGCTCACGGAGGGAGTATACGGGTAGAAAGTGAGGTGGGCCGGGGAAGCCGTTTTACGATTTCTTTGCCGGTCCGATGAAGCGGAAGTGATAGAGAGCGATGGGGCCTTCCGGCCTGTATACCGGAACAGGGACCGTTTGCTTCTGGGGCCAGATACACCCTGCATGGTTTTAATTCGATTACACTTTATGCCTTTTCTTGTTTTTTTCAAAAATTGTGTTTAATTTGTGAACCGTTTTAAAACGTTTGAATCGTATATTTATAATAACTTAAAACTTATTTACCATGAAAACCTATAGTCCTAACGAGATTAAAAATATCGCACTCGTGGGCAGTGCCGGTTCCGGTAAAACCACACTGGCTGAAGCGATGATGTACGAGGGCGGGGTCATCCCGCGCAGAGGTAGCGTGAGTGCTAAGAACACCTCCTCTGATTACCGGCCTGTCGAACAGGAGTACGGATCTTCGGTTTTCCCGGCTGTATTATATGCCGAATGGAAAAATCAGAAGTTAAATTTTATAGATACTCCGGGGGCCGATGATTTTGTCGGAGGCGTTATCTCTGCGCTGGATGTGGCCGATACGGCTGTCATGGTAGTAAATGCGGTAAAAGGAGTGGAAGTGGGGACGGAGATTATAAGCCGTCATGTAAAGAGAATGAATAAACCGTTGATTTTTGTCGTAAATCAACTGGATCATGAAAAAGCCAATTTCGAACAAACCGTAGAACACGCGAAATCCTCTTTCGGTAAAAAAGTGGTTTTGGTGCAATATCCGGTCAATCCCGGCACGGAATTCAATATGGTGATAGACGTATTGAAAATGGAGATGTATAAATGGAAGCCTGAAGGCGGTAAGCCGGAAGTGTTGCCTATTCCTGAAGCGGAAAAAGAAAGAGCGGAAGAATTACACAATGCACTGATTGAAGCTGCGGCGGAAAATGACGAAAAGCTGATGGAGCTTTATTTTGAAAAAGGAAGCCTTACGGAAGATGAAATGCGGGCCGGTATCCGGGCCGGACTGATCGCCCGGGATATGTTCCCGGTATTCTGCGTTTCGGCCGAGAAGGATATGTGTGTAAGACGTTTTATGGAGTTTTTGGTCAATGTCGCTCCGAGCGCTGCCGCTATGCCGGGGAAATCGACGATTGCCGGAAAATTGGTGCCTTATGATGAAAACGGTCCGACGTCCATTTTTATTTTTTCTACTTCTATCGAACCCCACCTGGGAGATATCAATTACTTTAAAGTGATGTCGGGAACGGTGAAAGAAGGGGACGATTTATTCAACATGTCCAACGATTCAAAAGAACGTATGGCTCAGTTATTTGCGGTTGCCGGAAAGAACCGGACCAAGGTGGCGGAGTTGAAAGCCGGAGATATAGGGGCGACGGTGAAGTTAAAGAGTACGAAAAACGGAGATACTTTGAATGAGAAGGATTGTGAATATAAATTCCCGGAAATTAAATATCCGGATCCCCGCTTCCGTACAGCCGTACGGGCCGTCAATAAAGGCGACGATGAAAAAATGGCGGAAATACTCAACCGGATGCACGGAGAGGATCCCTCTTTGCTGGTAGAATATTCTAAGGAATTGAAACAGTTGATTCTTTCGGGTCAGGGTGAATTTCATCTCAACACCATGAAATGGCGTATCGAACATAATGATAAAGTGCCTATCGAGTTCGTCACTCCGAAAATCCCCTACCGGGAAACCATCACGAAATATGCTCAGGCGGAATACCGTCATAAAAAGCAATCCGGAGGTGCCGGCCAGTTCGGAGAAGTACACATGGTGATCGAGCCTTACGAAGAGGGGATGCCGGATCCGACTTCTTATAAGATCGGTGGTATAGACAGTAAGATCAGCGTCAAAGGCAAGGAAGAATATGATTTACCCTGGGGCGGTAAGCTGGTATTTTACAACTGTATCGTAGGAGGGGTGATCGAAGCCCGTTTTATGCCGGCTATTCTGAAAGGTATCATGGAAAAAATGGAAGAAGGTCCCTTGACCGGATCGTATGCGCGGGATATCCGGGTATGTATTTACGATGGAAAAATGCACCCGGTGGATTCCAATGAAATTTCTTTCCGTCTGGCCGGACGTCATGCTTTTAGCGAAGCCTTTAAGAACGCCAATCCGAAAGTTTTGGAACCCATCTATGACGTAGAGGTATTGGTGCCCGAAGAAGATATGGGAGATGTGATGGGCGATTTGCAAACCCGCCGGGCTATGATTATGGGTATGGATGCCGATAGCGGTTTTCAAAAGATTATGGCAAAAGTACCCCTGAAGGAAATGCAGCGTTATTCTACCGCTCTGAGTTCCATCACAGGAGGACGTGCGACTTTTACGATGAAGTTTGCCGGTTATGAAAAAGTACCTGCTGAAATTCAGGAAGAACTACTTAAAGCTTATCAGGAATCGGAAGACGATGAATAAATCCAAAGAGAGGGAGTCGACGTTCGGCTCCTTTTTTTGAATATTTGCTTCCCGCTACTATTCGGATAAAATTTTTACCTTTATGCCCAAAATTGAAGAGAATGAAGAAAAACGGTCTTTTTATCGCTATCTATTTAGGGTTGGTCTATTTTATGCTGATCAGTATCTTATGTTATCAATTGGGAAAAACTCATCAGTGGGACGAGGCTTTTTCCGCTCTGTGGAGAATGACCCAGCCTTTGTTGCCGATTTGGTTCCTGCTTGCCGGGATTGCTTTTTCCGGTTCTTCTGCAAAAAGAAATGTGAAATAGCCGGTTCGCGAACTCTAAATTCATAGTGGAATGCATGTATTTTATACACCGGATATACAAGGGAAATCCTATCGTTTGAATCCGGAAGAATCGAAACATTGTCTGCGGGTGTTGCGGTTGACCAAAGGGGAGGAGATCCTTTTGGTGGATGGGTGCGGAGGTTTTTACCGGGGGATCATAGCCGGGACCGATCCGAAAGGATGCGAAGTCGAAATAAAGATGCAGATTTCCGGTTACGGGAAACGTTCCTTTCACTTGCACTTAGCGGTGGCTCCTACCAAAAATATCGACCGTACCGAATGGATGCTGGAAAAATGTACGGAAATGGGGACTGAAGAATTTACCCTGCTCCGGACGACCCATTCGGAACGTAAAGAAGTGAAGATGGAACGCCTGGAAAAAGTAATCGTAGCGGCCATGAAACAATCTCAGAAAGCCTATCTGCCCCGTTTGCATGCAGTGACGGATTTCCGACGGTTTGTGTCCGCAGAGCGGCCCGGGCAAAAATTTATCGCTCATTGTCAAGCGGGGGAAAAAAGAGGGTTAGACGAGGTGTATAAGCCGGGAGAGGATGCCCTGATTTTGATCGGTCCCGAAGGCGATTTTTCAATGCCAGAAGTAGAATGGGCTGTAGCTAACGGTTTTATTCCTATATCGTTAGGAGTGAGTCGGTTGCGTACAGAAACTGCCGGAATCGCCGCTTGCCACAGTATAAATTTCATGAACAAGGTGTGAAGGAAGGGATATGGAAAATATGTTAAAGATTATAGTTATTATCGCTTTATTCCTCCTTATTCCGCGTTGGTTATGGGGACAGAAGACCAAGGTAAAACTCGCCCTCTTACAAGCCGGGTGCGAAGAAGAACGGGACCTTTCTTTAACGGCTTTGACGAATTTGGGTCGTTTTTGTAACGATAAGCTAGGTACGGACCTGGCGAAGAAACCGGCTCTACTTGAAGTCGCTGACCGTAAAATTTTCGATTATCCTTTTTTGTATATTCCCGGCAATGAAAAAATCGCTTTTACTTCGGAGGAGATTGAAAATCTAAGGGCTTATCTGGCCAACGGAGGATTTTTGTATGCCGAAAGTAAGACTTATCCCGATTCCGCCCTCGAACGGGAATTGAAAAAAATAGTGGCGGCAGAAGAATGGAGCGAACTTTCTTTAGCTCATCCTCTTTTTCATCAAAAATATGATTTTCATGAAAATATGCCGGAGAGTAACGGAGAGGGACCGCTTCGGATAGCGGGAGTCGATACGGACAAGGGTTTAGTTTTGCTTTGGATTTCGGGATATGAGTACGGAAAATATTGGGAAACTCCCGCAACCTCCGCAATCTCCCCGCAAAAGATCCGGCATGCTTTACAAATGGGCGCCAATATTATTTCTTATGCGTTGGGCTAAGAGCAATTGAACTTTCCTCAAGGAAAACATCGCTGTCATTCTGTCTGTAAATAGCTGTATAATTATGTCAATTTGTCCGTAACTTCTTAAAAAGTGCCTTGAAACCTTTCGTTATTTGAATCGGTATAAGTTTTGTATTATACTCGAACCAGAAAGGAGCACAAGATTATGAATACAGATAATTATACGATTAAATCGCAGGAGGCATTGCAGAAAGCGGTGCAACTTGCACAGGCTAAGGGGCAGCAGGCGATAGAAACCGGCCATTTGCTGAAAGCCGTAGTGGAAGTGGGAGAGAATGTGACTCATTTTATTTTTAATAAGCTGGGAGTCAACAGCGGTAATTTACTGGCGGCTTTGGACCGGATTATAGATACTTATCCCAAGGTTTCGGGAGGTGAAGTTTATCTTTCTTCTGCGGCCAATAAAGTATTGGAGAAAGCGACCCGTTTTGCGAGTGAAATGGGCGATCAGTATATTTCGCTGGAGCATCTATTACTGGGATTGCTGGACGGCCGGGATCCGGTCTCTCAGTTGATGAAAGACAGCGGTATGACCGAAAAAGAAACCCAAGCGGCTATAGCCGAACTCCGGAAAGGTTCGAAAGTGAATTCACAGTCGGCGGAGTCCACTTACGATTCTTTGGGGCGTTTTGCTATCAATTTGAATGAAAGGGCCCGTAACGGTAAACTGGATCCGGTGATTGGGCGGGATGACGAAATCCGTCGGGTATTGCAGATTTTGTCGCGGAGGACCAAAAATAATCCGATTCTGATCGGGGAACCGGGAGTGGGCAAGACGGCTATAGCCGAAGGATTGGCACAGCGGATCGTCAACGGGGATGTGCCTTCGAATCTGACTTCTAAAAGTATATATTCCCTGGATATGGGCGCTTTGATTGCCGGAGCAAAATATAAGGGGGAGTTTGAGGAAAGATTGAAAGCGGTGGTAAACGAGGTCATTTCTTCCGAAGGAGAAATCATTTTATTTATCGATGAGATTCATACTCTCGTGGGTGCGGGTAAATCCGACGGGGCGATGGATGCCGCCAATATTCTGAAACCGGCATTGGCCCGGGGAGATTTGAGGGCTATAGGGGCGACCACCTTGAACGAATATCAAAAATATTTCGAACAGGATAAGGCCTTGGAGCGCCGGTTTCAAAAAGTGATGATTGATGAACCCGACGTCATGAGTGCGATCAGCATTATGCGGGGTTTAAAAGAGAGATACGAGAATCACCATAAGGTAAGGATTACGGATGATGCGATTATCGCTTCGGTAGAATTGTCTCATCGGTATATTTCGGATCGTTTTTTGCCGGATAAAGCGATCGACCTGGTAGATGAAGCGGCAGCCCGTTTGCGTTTGGAGATGAACTCCGTTCCGGAGGAAATTGATGAACTGGACCGGAAAATTCAGCAACTGCAGATCGAGAAAGAAGCCTTAAAACGAGAAGGAAGCAGTAAAAAATTGGACGGTATCAAAAAAGAATTGGCCGATTTGACGGAAGAGCGGACGAAATTAAGGGCGCAATGGGAATCCGAACGCTCGTTGATCGATGAGATCCAAAAAAATAAAGATGCTATCGAACAGTATAAATTCGAGGCTAGCCGCGCTGAACGCGACGGAGATTATGGTAAGGTTGCCGAATTGCGTTACGGTAAAATCAAAGAAGCCGAACAGCGTATCGAAGAGGTAAAAACGAAATTAGCGGATATGAAAAACGGCGAATCTTTGATTCGGGAAGAGGTGACAGCTGACGATATCGCTACGGTGGTGTCCAAATGGACGGGAATTCCCGTGAACCGCATGATGCAAAGTGAACGCCAGAAATTGCTTTCCTTAGAACATGAGTTACATAAGCGGGTAGTGGGGCAAGATGTGGCGATTGCGGCCTTGGCTGATGCGGTCCGGAGAAACCGGGCCGGTTTGCAGGATGCCAAACGACCGATAGGTTCGTTTATATTTCTGGGCACCACAGGTGTAGGTAAAACCGAATTGGCGAAAGCTCTGGCGGAATTTCTGTTCGACGATGAAAGTCAGATGACGCGTATCGATATGTCGGAATATCAGGAACGGCATTCCGTATCCCGGTTGATCGGAGCGCCTCCCGGATATGTCGGATACGACGAGGGGGGACAGTTGACCGAAGCGGTGAGACGTAAACCTTACTCTGTGATCTTGCTCGATGAAATCGAAAAAGCCCATCCGGACGTGTTCAATATTCTGTTGCAGGTATTGGATGACGGACGTTTGACCGATAACAAAGGACGGGTTGTCGATTTTAAAAATACGATTATTATCATGACCTCCAATATCGGTGCTCATCTGATCCAGGAAAAACTGAAGGACCTGAACGAGAAAAACCGGGAGGATGTTCTGGAAAAGACCAATGCCGAAGTATACGAGTTGCTGAAACAAACCATACGGCCGGAATTCCTGAACCGTATTGATGAGGTGATCATGTTTACTCCCCTGCAAAAATCGGAAATCGTGGATATCGTTCGTTTGCAGATCAATACTGTCAATAAAATGCTGTACCATAACGGTCTCATCCTGGAAGTTACGGATAAAGCGGTGGAATGGATCGCCGCTGAAGGCTATGATCCGCAGTTTGGAGTCCGTCCGGTGAAGCGGATGATACAACGTACTTTATTGAACGATCTATCCAAGCAAATTTTGGCGGAAAAAGTTTCCAAGGACCATCATATTCTGGTGGATGTAAAGGACGATCGGATTGTGTTTGAAAATAAATAGAGAGAGCGGTTCATCCGCCCTCAGGAAACAAAGCCGCAAATAGGGTCGGCCGGCATAGCGGGCAAGTGGTAAAACGGGAAATAAAAGCTCTGTGATTCAAATCGCGGAGCTTTTTTTATGTATTTTTAATCCATATCTTTGGCGGTCTTTAAATGAAAAATCATGAATCAGCGTAAAGCTTATATTTTTGCAGGAATGGCTATCGTCTGTTGGGCGACGGTGGCTACGGCTTTTAAAATAGCCTTGTCTACCATGTCTAATATCGATTTATTGATCATTTCTTCGTTTTCGGCTTTGATTGTACTTTTCTGTATTGTCGCTTTCGGGAAAGGATTGGGGCGTTTAAAACAGGTTACGGCCCGTCAATGGGGAAGAGCGGCTTTTATGGGATTCCTGAATCCTTTCCTGTATTACCTGATTCTGTTTAAGGCTTATGCTTTGTTACCGGCACAGATTGCGCAGGCATTGAATTGTATTTGGCCGGTTTTATTGGTGTTGTTGTCGATTCCTTTGCTGGGGCAAAAGATTCCTTTTCTGAGTGTCCTGGCTTTGCTGATCAGTTTTGCAGGGGCCGTCGTGGTCGCTTTTCAGGGGGATTTTACTGGTTTGTCCGTCAAAAATCCTTTCGGCGTTTTTCTGGCTGCTCTGACTTCGGTGATGTGGGCTCTTTATTTTTTATTGAATATGAAAAATAAACTCGAAGAGGAGGTGACTTTGCTGCTGAATTTCATTTTCGCTGCCGTTTATTTGGCGGTACTGATTGGTTTTACCGGGTTTCAGTCTCCCGAATGGAAAGGTTGGGTGGCCGGTATATATGTCGGATTATTCGAAATGGGCATTACGTTTGTATTTTGGTTGAAAGCCCTGAATATGGCCCGCAATACCGCAACCATCGGTTCTTTGATTTATCTCTTTCCCTTTTTGTCTCTGATTTTGATACATTATTTACTGGGAGAAGAAATTTTTCCTTCGACGATCATCGGATTGCTATTGATTATTGTAGGTATATTGTTCAACCAGTTTATCATGCGAAAAAACAAAAGTCGTTAAAGTCGGGCTGACTTTGCGGGGCAGGGAGAGGCCCGGCAAACCGAAACGGGTTCTTCCTTCAGTTTAGCGCGCTCGTTTCCAGCGGGGGCGGCAGGAAATCCGGCGGGATCCTTCTCCGGAGTTTCCGCTTTAAGGTTCGGAAAGGATGTCGTCGATTTTTTTGAGTTCGTCGGAGCTGAAGCGAGTATTTTCAATAGCTTGGAGATTATTCAGCAATTGGCTTGTGGAACTTGCCCCGATGATCACGCTGCTCACTCGTTTGTCTTTCAATACCCATGCTAGAGACATTTCCGCCAGAGTCTGTCCCCGTTGGTTCGCTAGGTCGTTTAACCGGAGAGCTTGTCTGATCTTTTGATCGGAGACCTGTTCTTTTTGGAGGAAACCTGTGGGTTTGGCGGCTCTGGAATCTGCCGGGATACCGTGGAGGTAACGATCGGTCAGCAGACCCTGAGCTAAAGGTGAAAAGGCAATCATTCCCATTCCTTCGCTTTCGATCGTATCCAGTAAACCGTTTTCCACCTGGCGGTCGAAGAGGGAATACCGGTTTTGATGGATAAGGCAAGGGATACCGTATTGTTTAAACAATTTTGTGGCCGCCCGGGTTTGTTTTTCGTCGTATTTGGAAAGCCCCGCATACAAAGCTTTTCCTTGCCGGACAATGTCGGTTAAAGCAGCGATTGTTTCTTCCAGAGGGGTTTCGGGATCCGGACGATGAGAATAAAAAATATCCACGTAGGGGATGCCCATTCTTTTCAGGCTCTGATCGATACTGGCCATCAGGTGTTTTCTGCTTCCCCAGTTTCCATAAGGGCCAGCCCACATTTCATGTCCAGCTTTGGTGGAAATAATGATTTCGTCCCGGTAAACGAGCAGCCCTTTTTTCAGAATACGTCCGAAATTTTCTTCAGCGCTCCCGGCTTCCGGTCCGTAATTATTGGCCAGGTCGAAATGCGTAATTCCGTTGTCGAAAGCCGTGAAGGCGATCCGGCTGAAATTCGGGAAGGAGTCGGCACTACCGAAATTATGCCAGAGTCCCAAAGAGATTGCGGGTAACAAAAGACCGCTGTTGCCGCAACGCCGGTAGACCATTTTTTCGTACCGTTGTTCGTTGGCCCGATAACTTTCCATCTTTTAAAATTTTTGTTTCATAATATTAGCCGGAGGCCGGTTGTTTTTCAGCTCGTTGGCCATGTATTCGAAATATTTTTTCGTATACCGGAAAAAAAGTTGAAATCCTTCGCACAAGCAGGAAATATATTCTCCGTCCGCGTTCCGGATGAATCGATTTTTAGGACAATCTCCTCCGCAGGCTGACAGAAATTCGCAATTCCGGCATTGACGAGAGAGGGAATCCCGTTTCCGTTGTTCGAAGAAAAGCTGCTTATCGCTTTTTACCATTTCCGAAAGAGGGAAATCCGTCAGGTTTCCGATCCGGTATTCCGGAAACACGAAATGGTCGCAGCAATAAGTATCCCCGTTGTGTTCGATGGCGGGGGAGCATCCGCAATAGGGGGCCATGGAGCAAAGGGAGGGAGGCTGGCCAACATACGCAGCCAGCGTATTGTCGAAATAATTGATGTAGTACCTTCCTACGTCTTTTTTTACCCACAGATCGAATATCCGGCAGAGAAAGTTCCCCCAGTCGCGGGCTGAGACATTTTCCTGCAGAAGGGCGGTGGGTTTGGTATACAAATTCTCCACAATGGAGAGAGGTTCCTCTGGGTCCAGGGCAATTCTTTCCGCTATCGGGCTGAATTGCATGAACCGGCTGCCTATGCTTTTTAAAAAATCGTAGATTACCGCCGGTTGTTTACTGTTACTGGCATTCACGACCGTCATGGTATTGAATTCGGCCCCGTGTTTTTGTAAAAGGCGAAGCCCCTCCATTGCTTTTTGCCAGGAACCTTCTCCGTTTCTGAATCTGCGGTGGTTGTCATGAAATCGGGAAGGTCCGTCGATGGAGATTCCGCACAAAAAATGATTTTCAGCCAGAAATTCGGCCCAAGCGTCGTCGAGCAGGGTCCCGTTCGTCTGGAAAGAATTGGCGATGGTTTTTCCTCCGGCATATTTTTGCTGCCATTCGACGATTTTGCGGAAATATCCGATTCCCAGCAAGGCGGGTTCTCCTCCGTGCCACACAAATTCTATTCTGGATTGCGGCTGGGAGAGGATGACTTCTCTGATCATTTTTTCGAGGATGGCCTCCTCCATACGAAAAGAAGAGAGATTGAACTTTTTTTCGGGATATAAGGCGTCCTTTTCCAAATAATAGCAGTAATCGCAATCCAGATTACAAAGAGGACCGGCGCATTTAACCATCACGGAAAAACTTCTTTGTATTTTTTCCCGTTCTTGTTCGAAAAGAAAAGAGGCGGTATGACGGTTTTCTGTATTCATTCGTCCGGTTTAGGAGGTCAAAAATAATAAAAAACTCCTTGCCAAAGGCAAGGAGGGACACAAGATTCTTAGGAAATTGTGCTATCAGATAGGTTAGTTTAGTTTCATCTCTCACAATCAAACGGGAATGGATTTACAAAAGTTTCAGTTCAGGCGTTTTTTTAATAAATAAAAAAATATATAAAACCCTCGGTTTCGGCGGGGAAAAGATTTCTCATTTCCGGTAAACAGAAAGAAAAAATCTTCGTATGACAAAGAGGGGCGCGATAAGTCCTTTTCTTGTTATTCTGTCCGGAAATCCGGTGAATCCTTAATTATACACACGATGAATAAAGTGAAAATCCCTGCTTATGAAAAAATGCCGGACCAGAATAAAAGAATCCTGGACGAAATAAAAATGGCTTTCGGATTTATCCCGAATGTGTTTGCTTATATGGCGTATTCTCCCGTAGCTTTAAAAAGTTATTTGCATTATACGCGGGAAAAAACTTGTTTAACCGATCAAGAAGCCGAAGCGGTTTTTCTGGTGACCAGCCAAGTTAATGCATGTGATTATTGCCTGAGTGCTCATTCGGTATTAGCTAAAGCCGCCGGCTTGACAGACGAACAAATTCTGGAACTGCGTCAAGGACAAGCCTCTTTCAATAAAAAAATGGATGCTTTAGTTAAATTGACACAGGAAATTGTTCTACACAGAGGAAAAGTGCGGGCCGAATATTTGGCGGGTTTCTGTGCTGTCGGTTATACCAACCAGCATTTGGTGGATGTAGTGTTGTTGATATCTCAGGTGACAGTTACCAATTATGTGAATAATATTACTCATAATGCCATCGATTTTCCGGAGGCCCCCCAGATCTGAGGTGACCTTTGAGCGAAAAAATTGGAGGGGAATCCGCTTCCCCTCCAAACCTGGATTAAACGAGAAATAATCCTCTTGACGGACGTGTTATCGAAGAGGTTACATCTTGATCAGGGTTTCTTCGACTACATTCCATTCATCCCATTGGTCTTTGGTCCGGTAGTAGAGGTAGAAGGTTTTATTTTCTTCATCGTAATAATTGGTCGGTTTTCCGTTGGGTTTCTCTAAGGCTTCGACTTCCGACTGAATATACGGCAGTAAAGTAAGACTGTGGTCTTCTTCGATCTGGATCAGGAAAAAGTCGGTCTCGAAGACACCTTCGTTCGAATTCCAGGCCAGCGGGACTAAAATCTGGGTAGCTGTCATAGCCAGGGCCGTTTTTGTCTGTGAATTGGATTGGTTGTTTACCCGGTAAGTACAGGCATAATCTCCGGCAAAGGCATTTTGTACCCGGATCACGTAAAGGATGGTTTTTTGCTCTTCGTCGATTTCATAGCCGGAAGCATTTTCAATACTGACGGGAATAACATATACCCGGGCCGGATCGAGGTCAGCCGTATTGATGAGGAAATTCATGCAACCGTATTCCTCTCCTTTTTTGATTACTACATCTGTATTTTCATACGTGACCCGGTCGGCGGGTAAGGAAAGGAAGTACCGATCCGTGTTGTCCCCGAACTCGTTCCGGTTGTAGGTTGCCAATGCTTCTTCATCCAGTTTACAGCGTACGGTTATATCTTCGTTCGGGGGCGTACTGCCGCTGCAATAAATGCTGATCGATCCCGGACTGGCCTCTACCGGCTGGTGAGGGGCGTAATAAATCATTTCTTTACTGTTGACGATATAGATGATTTTTTTATACTGCTCTCCGAAATCCACCTTGTTGGAACACGAAGCCAGTATCAATGCCATCAATCCTGTAAAAATTAATTTTATATTTTTCATAATTACGGTAATTTTCGGTTCTGTATTTTCTCTTTTACCATCCCGGGTTCTGATCCAGATTGGTGTTTTTAATGACTTCGTCTTGCGGAAGCGGCCAGAAATATTTCCGGGGTGTGAAGTTCATGAAAGCGTAAGCAACCTCTTTTACATCCACCACCTGGTAGTATCCCTCGTCTTTGCCTTTATTGACATTCATACCGCGTACCGGTCCGTTTTCTTCCGTATCGGCGATTTTCAGACGTCTCACATCGAAATACCGGTGTCCTTCCCAAGCCAATTCTACCTGTCTTTCCCGGATGAGTAATTCCTTCATTCTGGCCGGGTCATTGGCATCCGCATCGGTAATTCCCGGTACGCCGCCACGGTAGCGGATCATATTGAAATATTTCTTGATTTCATTAGCATCCCTGGAAACGGTGATTCCGTCCACCGTGTGACTGCGGGTCAGGTTATTCAAAGCCTCCACGTAGTTGAGATAAATTTCCGCCAAACGGTATTCGGCCCAGATTTTGGGTTTCCGTATACCGTAGCTGGAGTTGTAATGGTCTTCCGGATGCTGGAATTTTCTGCACAAGTAACCGGTCATACAGTATACATTCGGGTTGGAGCTAATCATATACCGGTAAGCTTTGGAAGAATTTCCTCCTTTATAAAATTCCGCCTGGAAATTTTTATAGGTATCGTTGGTTGCGGAGGATCCGAAATAGTAGGAGCCGTTAAACCCGATCGAAGCATAAAACCGCATTTCCCGGTTCAGATACCATCCGTATACGCCCGCTTTCAAGATGTAACCGGAAAAGAGGCTGTCCCGGGTGGATTCATCCGTTACATAGGGATAATTGACCGTATGATTGATGGGAGCTCCGTCGGCCATCAGATAAGCATCCACCAGTTTTTGGGTAACGTTATAAGAACTCATACCGTACATCCAAATGGGGGCAAAGGAACTATGAACGGTCATGGACGGCATGGCGAAAATTACTTCCCGATTTTCTGAACCGGGCATGGAACCGTTAAAGGTATTGGAATACGATTTGTAATGATCGATCCCTGCCGCTCCATCGGGATAATGACGGGTAAAGTTCGGATCGCCCGTACCGTTTGCCGGTAATTCCGGTGTGTTTTCGTCTGCGGGAATTGTTAAGAGTTCGTAATGGTACTCCGTAATTACTTTTTTGGCGATAGCCGCAGCCTGCGCCCATTTTTCTTCCTGGTACTCCTGGTTGATGTAATGCTGTCCGGTTTTTTTGTTGATGAAATTGGCCAGAGAAGTGTTCCCGTTGAATAAGGGACTGGCGTTGTATAAATATAAACGGGACAATACGGCATAGGCTGAACCCGATGTCGGCTTTCCGAAGTCGGAATTGCTCATGTTGTTCTGAGGAAGATTGGAGGCTGCTTTCTTCAATTCTTCCGCAACGAATTCGACGCATTCATCCCAGGTGCTTCTGGAAATCAGAATCTGACTCATCGGCATGTCCAAATCGAATCCTTTGTCGGGGACCAGACATACCGGTCCGTATTGTTTCATGAGTTCGAAATAATAGTAAGCTCTCAGAAATTGTGCCTGACCGATGTATTCTTTCAACTCGATGCTATTCAGCTCTTGACATTCGTAGACGCGTTGCAAAAAAACACTGGCGCTTCGGATCCCCTGGTAATAGTGATTCCAGTGATCGTAATATCCGTCGTTGGCGTCCATTTGATTGTTGGCAAAATAGTTGACCGTATAACCGGGTTCGCGCAGGGTGGCGAAACATTCGTCGGAGGCCGCTACCCAGGGTATGCCGCCGTCTTTCCAGTATACGCCCGGATTGATGATGTAACTGTAGACGTGATAGAGGTATTGCTGAGTGGTTTCTCTTTTCTGAAATACCGTGTCCAGGGACTGCATATCCGTGATGTATTGGTCTATATCCAAATAATCACAGGATTGATATGTCCAGGAAAATAACCAGATTAAAAGGCCGGTTAGAATTGGGGTAGATATTTTCTTCAACATAAGTTTCATATTTTGGGGTTAGAACGACATTTGTAAATTGAGCGTAAACGAGCGGGAAAGCGGATACCGGGCTCCATTACCGCTGGCTTGTTCCGGATCCCATAGTTTTACCTTATCCCATACATGGAGATTATCGCCTATGACGGAAACCCGGAAATTACTCATCCGGAGTTTTTGGAGGATCTCTTTAGGAAGGGTATAACCGATTTCTAGCGTTTTCAGACGGAGATAAGCTCCGTTGGCCAACCAGTGGGTGGACGGCAGGAAATTATTTTTATTCTCTCCATAAGACAGACGGGGGAAACGTGCGTCCGGATTTTCGGTCGAAGGATCTCCCGAGTACCAGCCGGGTATCCAGCGGTTTTTCGGATTTTTCGCGATAGAGAGTACATTCCCGACTTCGCCGTTCTGGAAGGGGAAATAACCGGTGCCGCCATAGAAGAAATCCACTCCACCCGAACCGCGGAAGAAGACGTTCAGGTCCCAGTTCTTGTAACTGATACTGGCAGCAAAACCGTATTGGATACGCGGGATGGAAGAGTTACCGATGGGAACGATGTCCTGTTCATTGATGACTCCGTCACCGTTGATATCTTTGTATTTGATATCTCCCGGGCGTATATTTCCCATCTGACGCGGGCTGTTCATAATTTCCGTGGAGTCGCGGAATAATCCTAAAGAAACGTATCCCCGGGTTGCTCCCAGACTGGTTCCTTTTTTAGCCAGGTAGGGATAGGCGTATTGGGGTTCATCATAATCCAATATCTTATTTTTGGTAATGGTGAAGTTTCCGCGTACTTCAAACGTAACCGGTCCTATTTTATCGTTATAGGCAATCGTACCGTCGATCCCCTGATTTCTCATTTTTCCGACATTCCCGTAAGGCGTATTGGGCAATCCCATGATTCCCGGTAATTGGGTACGTTCCATGAAAATACCCCGGCGAATATCCCGGAAATAGTCGAATTCGATGTTGATCCGGTCCCATAATCCGATTTCCAATCCCAGATTGTGTTTAGTAGCTCTTTCCCATTTGAGGCCTTGCGAACCTACCCGCGTTTCAGCTATACCGGGATAAGAGATTTCCCCGCGGTCTCCGAAATTATAACCGTCTGTAGCTCCTACATAAGTTAAATAGGGGAAACGAGTGTTACTGATCTGGTCGTTACCTACCGCTCCGTAAGAATATCTTATTTTCAGCATAGAGAGGAAAGGCATATGGTCCTTCACATACTGATAGTTTGACGGAACCCAGCCGAGGGCCATAGAAGGGAAGAATCCGAAACGCTGTCCTTTGGGGAAATTCTCGGTTCCGTTATAGCCGAAGTTTCCTTCGATAAAATAGATATCGTTATAGGAATAGGTGAGACGTCCGGCCAATCCCTGGCTTCGTTCAGGTATGGAGGAAATTTCGGTGGTGGCGGTGGTGGTGTTGTAGGAACTTTGGTTGTACAGCAACAATCCGCTCGTCCGGTGTTTTCCCCAGCTTCGGTTATAATCTATTTTCGCTTCCAGGTATATTTTCCGGTTTCCGGAAGAAGAAGTAGAGTAATGAACCGGTTGAGCTACAACCGTCCGTTCCGTAAGCAGATTCCCTTTACTGTCGTAACCCCTGGCCCGGTATAAGTCGGGCATTTTTGTCCGGCTGCTGTTGTGGTAATTCCGTGCGTCGAAAGAAACGGATACCCCGGCTGTCAATCCTTCCGTAATCATGGATAAATTTTGGTTGATCCTCAGGGTCGATTCGATGTTGTTGGTGTAGTCCGTCACGTATCCGGTTTCATTCAACAGTACGGCCGGAGAGGCATTTTCCCCTTCCCCGTATGCCGGGAGCTGGCCGTTGGAGTAGCGGATGGGAACCATCAAAGGATTCAAATTCGCCTGAGCGGCCCAGATTTGATTGGTAGAACCGATACCGGGCCGGTTCATATTGATAATAGTAGTGGCCAGATTCAGACTTACTTCTGTGCTTTTCGTTACGTTTACGTCCACATTGGTACGGAAAGAGTATTGTTGCCGCATTACGTTGGTATTGTATTTGTTCAATCCCGACTGTTTATAGGCAGCGTCGTTGGTACGATAACTGGCACTGATGAAATAACGGGCGATGGAACCTCCGCCGGACATATTCACATTGGCCAGTAAGCCCCAGGTGTATTTTTTCAGGATTTCGTCCTGCCAGTCTACATCGGGAAACATATCGGGGTCTAAGCCGTATTTGATTACATCGAACATGGAAGGATCGTAAACCGGAGCTTCTCCTCTTACCGCCCGGGCTTCGTTGGCCAGAGAAGCGTAGTCGTACGCCCGGAGGTATTTAGGCAGTTTGGTCAAATATTCCAACATCGTTTTTACGTTGACGCTGATGTTCATTTTTCCTTCTTTTCCCCGTTTGGTGGTGATGAGAACCACACCGTTCGCTCCCCGGGCCCCGTATACGGCTGTAGCCGTAGCATCTTTCAAAATGGCAAAGTTTTCGATATCTTCCGGTAGCAATTCATTGAAACTTTCCCGTTCTACCCCGTCGATCAGGATAAGGGCTTTGTCTTTGGCACCGAATGTACTGATTCCCCGGATCCAGAATTCCGATACGTCTTCGCCCGGTTCGCTACTGCGCTGAATACCGATAACCCCCGCCATTCTACCTGCCAAAGCATTGGATAGAGAGGCGACGGGAGCGCTTTTCAATTCGGTCATTTTTACGTTGGAAATAGCGCCTACTACACTGACCTTACGTTGGTGTCCGTAACCTACGACTTCTACCTGTTCCATAGTGGTCATATCTTCTTCCAGCATAACATCCAATTTGGTCATTTTTTTATCGATCAAAACTTCTTTGGATTTGTAACCGATAAAAGAAAATACCACAATGTCGGAAACTTTTACTTTGATTTGAAACTTTCCGTCTACATCGGTTGCATCTCCGGTCCCCGGACTGTTTTTAATATAAATGTTTACACCGGGAATCGTTTCTTTCGTTTTATTATCGATGACGGTTCCCTTGAGGGTAAATTCCTGTTGCGCCAGGAGTACGGAGGGGAATCCGACAAATAAAAAACACAGGTATAATATGATATTTTTCATTTTCGTTGGCTTTTAATTGATTAAAAATAGACGCCGGGCTTTATTGAACGGCAATGCAGCGGATCTTACAATTGAGACAGTCGGCTACATACACAAACCCTTCCGGAGAAACGGCAACGTCGTAAGGTAAATTGAAAGAGGAATTTTCCACAACTCCGTCTTTACTGCCTTTCCCATTGCCTCCGGCATACGTGGTGACATTCCCTTCGGGATCGATCATGCGAATGGCGTTATTGCCGGAGTCGGCAATATACAGGTTGCCTTCACTGTCACAAGCAAGTCCCCGAGGGGAAAGGAAAGTGGCGTCCAATCTGTAGCCGTTAAAAAGCCCGCCGGAAGCTCCTCCGGGAGTACCTGCATAAAGTTCCACATCCCCCTCTTCCAGTTTTTCTTTACGGGAATCGAACCGGAGAATGACATCGTCCCAGTGACTGGAAATATAGATGTATTTATCTACCGGATTAAAAGCCAATGAAAATTCGACACCGGAATGGAAATCATCCGGAATGGTTCCCAACAACTCGACAACACCGGTACTGCGGTTTACCTTTCCGATAGAACCGTAATAACCGATCGTAAAAAGACTGTTCTGATCGTCACAGGTAATTCCTACGGTTTCATCGTCAAAAACCATATCCGTATTCATTACCAATCCTTCCGCCCAGTTTCCGTTCCGGAAAAAACTATAAGCCAGACGAGTTTGAGAGGTGGATCTAATAGCGGCATAATAGGTGGAGTAATCGGGTGAAAAAGCACTTCCGTAAAACTGCTTACTGTTGGAAGTGAAAAGCGTGGTAACGGTATTGGATTCTAAGGAGACCAACCGGATATACCATCCCCAGTCCGAGACGAGAATATTGCCCTTATCATCGATAGCCAGACTGTAGGGCCAGTAAAATTTGGCTTCCAGAGCGGGACCGTCGACTCTTTCTTCATCTCCTCCCAGACCGGCAACCGTGGTAACGGAAGAAGCTACGATATAGTCGAAAGTTTTTCCCTCCAACATCCCTTCGTTTTGATCTTCCACAACTACGCGGACCTGATGTTCCCCTCCTTTTAATTTGGGTACTACTGCATATAAATGTTCATTTTGCGCCGTGATGATAACAGCTTCTTTATCGTCGAAATAGAGTTTTACTTTCTTTTTATCCGTTCCGAAATTGTTGCCGGAGATTACGACCGGTAAGGCGATTCCTCCCGTGGAAGGCAAAATATCAGTGACTTTTACCGGTAGTCCCGGATCATACTGCCCTACCTCGACTTTGTCATCGTCTTTACAAGAAGAGACACAAACCGTAAATAAAGCAAGACAAAAAGCAAATAAGGGCAGAGCGATGAATTTTCTGTAGCCCAAACGCATGCATCTTGGTTTTTTTTTCATAATTTTGTGAATTAGAGTTTAACACTAAGTTACCGGATTCTCCGGTGGAAAGACCGTCGGTGTCCTAGGCCGCCGGTCTTTTATTTTTTCCTGATGACGGTAATTCGGTTCCTTTCGGTTTCGAAAGAAACTTCACCCGTCATTTCCAACATGTGAATAATCTGGTCGAAATCTTTGTACCTTTCCAGGTTTCCGGAGAAGGTGACGTCTTTCAGCGAATCTTCTGCAAATTTTATTTTTATATCATACCAGCGCTCTACGGTCTGCAGTATGTCTTCCAGCCGTTGTTTCCGGAAAACGAAACGTCCGTCTTTCCAGGCGGTATAGAGTTGAATGTCTACTTCCCTTTTTTCCAGTTTTTTGCCGTCGGACGAAATGACGGCTTGTTCTCCCGGTTTAAGCAACAATTGCTGGCCTGCCGTACTGACGTTGATTTTCCCGGAAGCCAGAGTAGTGTGAGAAACCGATTCATTTTTGTAACTATGGATGTTGAAAGATGTTCCCAATACTTCGACTTGAGAAGGCCCGAATTCCACTTTAAACGGCCGTGTGGCATCCGGTTTTACTTCGAAGTAAGCTTCTCCTTCCAAATATACTTTTCGCTGATGTGAGGAAAAAGAAACCGGATAACGTAATTTGGATTCGGAATTCAACCAAACCTGGGTTCCGTCGCATAAGGTGAGTTTAAATTCTCCTTTCCGGGGAATTTCCAGGGTATTGTATATTACTTCGGAGGTAGAATTCTGTCCCTGATATTCGATGTGGGTTCCCGATAAATGAACCTGAGTACCGTTGTATCTCAATGTATCTTGCAATTCTCCCTGTAATTCTAAAATTTCTCCGTTTTCCAGTGTTAACCGGGCCGCCAATGTGCCGGCTGAAAGCGGAGGTATTTCGGTCGCGTTGTTTTTATGCTGTTCCCAGAGATACCAGCTGCTTCCCAGCAAAATGAGAATGGAAGCTACGAGGCTGCTGCAATATCTCAACAGACGTATTTTCTGCTTTCTCCTCCGGACGTTTTGAAATCTGAGGAAGGCGGCTTCCACATTAAAAGCGCTTTCTTGATTTTGGCATTCCTCGACAAAATCCGAAGAACAGAGGTAGTCGAATTCTTTTCGGTTCTGCTCCGATTCCTGTAACCATTTTTCCAAAACAGCCTTTTCATTTTGCGAAAGCTGGTTCCGTCGGTACTTATAAATAAGCTGAGCTATATGTTGTATTTGATGTATATCCATACGTTGGTCTTATTTTTCAGTTGCAAGACAACCGAAGAGTAAAAAAGTGTCACGAAAAATTAATTTTTTATTTTTTAAAATGTAATTTGTACATTCATCAGAAAAGAACGGGGAAGAGGATAAACTGCTCCGTTTCCGCTGGCTTGCTCCGGGTCCCATAATTTTACCCTGTCCCAGAGGTAAAGATTATCGCCGGTTAGGGAAAGGCGGAGAGTTTTCATATGAATTCTGCGGAGAAGACGAGCTGGAAAACTATAACCGATTTCGAGGGTTTTCAACCGAAGATAAGCTCCGTTTTCCAGCCAGTGGGTAGAAGGAAGAAAATTGTTTTTATTATCTCCGTACGATAAACGGGGGAAACGGGCTTTGGCATTTTCGGTAGCTGGATTTCCGGAATACCAGGCCGGTATCCAACGATTTTTTTGTTTTCCGGCTATAGTAAGTACATTTCCGCTATTTCCATCTGAAAAGGGGAAATAACCGGTTCCTCCATAGAAAAAATTCACTCTCCCGGCTCCCCGGAAAAAGATATTGAAATCCCAGTTTTTCCAGGAAAAGCTTCCGGCGAAACCGTATTGTAAGCCGGGCAGGGTGGAATGTCCGATCGGGACAATATCTTCCGGGGTAATTTTCCCATCTCCGTTGACGTCCTTGTATTTTAAGTCTCCCGGCCGGACAGCATCGGGGTGTACGGGGCTGCTGAGGATATCCAGAGAGTCTTTAAAATAGCCGAGCGCAATGTATCCCCGAGCCTGATTGTAGCTTTTCCCTTGCCTTTTCTGGTAATCGTAGCGGATGTCCGATTCGTCGTAATCCAGTATTTTATTTTTTACCCAGGTGAAATTTCCCCGGAGTTCGATGTTTACGTTACCGATCTTTTTTTTGAAAACCAGGGTTCCGTCGAAACCGTACTTGAGCATTCGCCCGACATTGCCGAAGGGGGCAGAAGGTATGCCTACGATTCCGGGAAGATTGTTGCGTTTCATAAAAATACCGCGTCTTTGTTCCCGGAAGTAATCGATTTCCAGTCGCAATTGTCCCCCCAGGTTGACGTCTATTCCCAGATTGTGTTTTACCGATTTTTCCCAGCTGAGGTGTTTTGCCCCTATAATGGTTTCGGCAATTCCCGTTTGAATGTTTTCTCCGAGATTGCCGAATGCGTATCCGGGGACATTCGGTGAAATATAAGTGAGGTAAGGGAAGCGGATGCCGGCTATCTGATCGTTCCCGATCAGTCCGTAAGAATACCGGATTTTTAAATTGTGAATGAAAGGAAACCGTTTCTGAAAACCTGGGTATCCGGAAATAATCCATCCGGCTGCTACAGAAGGAAAGAATCCGAACCGTTGTCCTTTGGGGAAATTTTCCGAACCGTTGTAACCGAAATTGAATTCAGCCAAATAAATATCCCGGTAAGAATAGGTCAGACGTCCCGCGATCCCCATACTTTTACGAGGGATGGAACTGATTTCGTCCTGGGCCTTACTATCGTTGTATTGAGATTGATGGTAAAGCAACAACCCCCCTATCCGGTGCTGACGAATGGTCCGGCTGTATTCGGTTTTAAATTCCAGATACAGTTTATGATCCAGGGAAGCTGTAGAGTGGTAGGAAATTTTACGGGCGGGGACTTTTTCGTCCAGTTGGAGTTCTCCTTGGGTGTTTCTGCCGGAAGCCCAATAAAGGGCCGGCATTTTGGTCCTTTCGCTTCTATGTTGGTTGATCATGTCGTAGGCTACGGAAAAAGAGGCAGAAAGGCCGGGCACCAGAGCGGATAAATTTTGTTTAATTTCCAGTTTTGTTTCCATATCGTTACGATATTCGGATATGTATCCGCTTTCGTTCATCAGCGCCAAAGGAGAGGGGTGGTTGTTGTAAACGGGCCAATGGCCCGTAGAATACCGGATGGGCACGGAGAGAGGAGTGAGGGCAGCCTGAATGTGCCAGACAGAATCCGTATTTCCGATGCCCGGTCGGTTCATATCTACCAGGGTGGTGGCTGCACTTACCCCGATCTCTGTAGAAGGAGTAATGTTGATATCCAGATTGGTGCGGAAAGAATATTGTTTGCGCAATACGTTGGTATGATACCGGTAAAGCCCGGATTCTTTATATTGGGCATCGTTTGTTTTGTAATTCAGACTGATATAATAGCGGCAAATGTTTCCACCTCCGGAAAGATTCACATTCACTTGTTGTCCCCAGGTCCACTTTTTCAGTAATTCCCGCTGCCAGTCCACATCCGGATACAGGTCCGGATCGAGTTTCAAACGAATGATATCGTACAGCTCCGGATTATAAAGAAGGGATTCGCCTCGTACAGCCCGGGCTTCGTTCGCCAGGCGGGCATAATCGTAGGCCCGCAAGTAATCCGGAAGACAGGGAAGATGGGAAAACATGGTGCGGGAATTGACATGAATTCTCATTTGGCCGGTTTTTCCCCTACGGGTATTGATCAGAATGACCCCGTTTGCGCCCCGGGCGCCGTAAACCGCAGTGGCGGTAGCATCTTTAAGAACGGTGAAACTGGCGATGTCTTCGGCGATAAGGTCGTCCAGCGTCATCCGTTCGATACCGTCAATTAAAATCAGGGCTTTATCGTTAGCGCCGAACGTGCTGATTCCCCGTATCCAGAATTCGGAAACGTCCTGCCCCGGTTCTCCGCTTCTTTGTACTCCTATGATGCCCGATACATTTCCGGCGATCATATTGGAGAAGGAAGTGAGCGGAAAATTTTTTCCGGTTACGTCCATATCCGACATGGCTCCGATTACGCTGATTTTTCGTTGCTGACCGAATCCTACTACCTGCACTTCTTCCATCTGATGGTTTTCTTCTTCCAGGTAAATTTTTTGTCCCGTTTTCCAGCGCGGTACGAATATTTCTTTGTTTTTGTATCCGATGTGTGAAAAAATAAGCACATCCGAAGGATGTACCTCAATTTCGAATTCCCCCTTCTCATCGCTCATAATCCCCAGACCCGGATAATTTTTTACGTAAATATTTACTCCGGCCAAAGGCGCTCCGGTTTTTTCCCGGATTTGTCCTTTTACCAGGAGATAAGAAGGGGGCGGAAGCGAGGCAGAAGTGTCCCGTTGAAGGGTAGGTAAAGGAGAAGGAATCAATACGAAGGTACGGTCGACCAACCGATAAGACAATCCTTTCCCTTTTAAACATTCGTCGAGAATGGTACGGATATTCGTTTGAGTATAATTCAGGGTAAATTTCCCGGCTTTTTTTATTTGTTCGTCACTATAAAGAAAAGTGTAACCCGAAGCCTTTTCTAAAGATTCGAAAACTTTATCCAAATTTGCATTTTTGATTTTTATGGATACCAGGTCGGTTTGAGCATGAATAGAGCCAGTCAGTAGAAAAAAATATATAAGTACCCCTATTCGCTTCATATCTCCCAAATGATAATTTCCGGTTACAAGAAGAATGTCAGTAGATTTTGTAGTTTTTCCTTTAACTGTTTTTTCCCCCGTTTTTTTTGTGCTTTTACAGCATCCAGCGTAATTCCTAGTTTTTGTGCTATTTCCGAATTGTCATAACCTAATAATAACAAATCGTAAACTTTTCGGGTTTGTTGATGTAGTTCTCCTATAGCATTTTTTAATAATTCGTAAGTTTCCGCTTCTAAGAGAGGATAATCCTGTGTATCAAAATCGGTCTGATCCCGATACTCTAAAGCATATTTCTCTTTCAGTTTTTGCCGTTTCAGTATATTCAGGCAGCGGTTTTTAACCGCATTGTATAAGTAAGCTTTCAATGAAACTATGGAATTGAATTTTTCTTTTTGGAGGTATAGGTTCAGAATCACGTCATGCACAGCATCCTCCGCTCGTTGGCGGTCTGACAAATACCTGTGAGCAAACAAAGCCAACAAAGAATAATAACGGGTGAACAAAACTTTATAGGCTTCTTCTTCCCCTGTACTCAATGCCTCTAACCATATTTCTTCTTGTGTTTTCATCCGGACTTCTCCCAAGTTTTAGCCGTTTTGCAACAATAGAAACATGCTTTTTCATCATGCCTTTAAAATTACAAATCATGACAAATTTAAATATTAATTTGTATTTTAAAAGGTTTTGTATCAGTTTAAATGTTTTTTTTACATTTTTAACGTTCTACTTCCCGAGCGTTTCCGGAAAGAGATCGTATACCACATGGTGTGGAAGGAAAGAGTCGGAAGGCAGTTTGGCCAATCGACTAAAATTCCAATTTCTGTGGAAAAGGTTGGATTTTAGATCCCGATAGGCAGACGGATCTATTTTTAATTCCCGTATGGCTTTGACGGAATCGATTTGAAGAATCCATCGGTTGTGTTTATCTTCGGTAATCCAGGCTGCCAGCCGGTAAATGTCCTGAGGAGGATAATTTTTTTTCCAGCGAATACTTTCTTTTACCCGGTAATAAATTTGAGGGGAAATTTTCAGATGGTCTACCGCTAGTACCGAATCCAGTGTCAAACGAGGCATTCCGTTTATTTCTTCTATGAAGTCTTTTAATATTTCTTCCTGTAAATTGATATAGGAAGAATCTACAGGTTCGGGATAATCGGTTATGAAGGTACCTGTGCTCTCATTTTCAGGATGATTGATGTATCCAGAACATAAGACGGCTGTCAAAAAACAGAATAGAACCATTTTATTCATAGTCCGGTAATTTAGAGTTCTCTTTATTTTCTCCTAAAAATATGTGAAAAGTATCATATATAAGACACCTCAGTGACTAAAAAGTGTCACAATTTTTGCGTTTTTTTATTAGTTATTTTAAAAAAGGCGCTTTTAGACCGATTTAAATTCCCGGTTTTTATAATTATTAAGCTTTTATGCCCGGCCGAATTAAGCAAAAGAAAGCGGAAATGCCGGGACCGGGGAGGATTACCAACAAGAGGTATAAACAAAAGTTAAATTCGATTTTTGGCGGATGAAACCCCGGAATAGGTATTTATTAAAGGAATAGAGAAACCCGAAAATGGGAATTTTGAAGAATAAGTATTATTTTTACTGGGCGTCCGGGTTGACCGGGGCAGAGAGGGAACGTATAATCGGTATGGATGAAAACGGGAGAAAATGAAGTTCGGAGTAAACAAAGATGCCTTGTTATATATCGCCGGAACGGTTTGGATCATTGCCGGTATAAATATTTTGAGAATAGGGGTAATTGCCTGGGGAAATGTTGCCCATTCCCCCTTGTTTCGGATTTGCGAGGCCATCATCGTTTTTCTCCTATTTTTCAATTTTGTATTTAAAAAGCTGTTTTATAAACATACCCGAAGAATCGAAGAGAAAACAGAGAAAAGCTGTCCTTTTTCATTTTTTGATGCAAAGGGGTGGATTATTATGGGGGTTATGATTACTTTCGGTATCCTGGCCCGCAAGTATCGCCTTTTGCCGGAAACCTTCATTTCCGTTTTTTATGTGGGCCTGTCCTCTGCGTTGATTATTACCGGTATTCTTTTTCTGCGTTACGGTTGGATCAAACGTAAAAAAGAAAAATGATTTTTCCCTTTTTTAAAGGAATTTGCCGGGTTCCTCTTTTTCACGATTTGGTTCGGTTTATTGGAAGACCTCCGTTCCTGAAGCATTTTCTTTCAAAGGAAACGATTCCCGGGATTCTGTCCCGATTTGTTCTATGAATTTTTGTATGCTGAGTTGTTGCTTCTGAATGGTCTCCTGCTGAGATTTAATGGTTTCCGATAAGTTTAATAATATATTTTCAAGTACGTCTTTGGATAATAAGGTGATTCCCGGTAAGGGGGTGTTCTCTTTTAAAAAACCGGAAATATTGTTAATTTCATATTTTGATATATCGATGGCAGTTTTGGATTGAAGTATGGCTATTTGGTATTCGGTTAATCCCATGCTTTTTTCCAGCATAGATATATTGCTTTGACCGCACTTAAACCACTCGGCAATTTCCTTTTGTTTGAAATGGTTTTCTTTTCTAAATCTTTTTAAATCAAATAATCGAGCCATGATTGCGTTTTTAATTGAAGAAATGTCGTTACACGGATAATACTCATTGTTTTTATAATTTAGGCTAGTAATTTAAAACAAAGATAATATAAAATAGACATTTAGCAATATTGAACAGGATTTACAGATGGAATACGATAAAAAAGATAATTCTACCGATAAAAAAGCATATAAAAATCTGTATGTGTCCTATCCCGTTTTACTAACAAGCATCGTTTATCCGGAATAGCTAAACCGATAAGAAGTGAGGGGATTTCCCAAAGGAGGTAAGGATGTTATTTTACTACCCCGGTTATAAGAAGTCTTGCCGGGCCGATAAGCAGAGGAAAGAAGGGGGTAATATTGAATTATAAAAAGGACCGCTGTTTTCTTAATGTAATGTAATGAAAAAACCCGCTGATTATTCAACGGGTGTTAAAAAAAGTGTACTCGAGGCGGGACTTGAACCCGCACAGCCGCAATGGCCACAGGATTTTAAGTCCTGCGTGTCTACCGATTCCACCACTCGAGCATCCTCTTGCGAGAGAGCGAAAAACGGGACTCGAACCCGCGACCCCGACCTTGGCAAGGTCGTGCTCTACCAACTGAGCTATTTTCGCATCTGTTTAAAGAACTTTTTTTGTTTTGCGAGTGCAAATATAAGGCGTTTTTTAGTTTGTACAAACATTTTGTAAAAAATAATTGGATATAATTGCTATATTTGTCGTGTTTTTAAATGCAAATGATAGATGACTGGTCAGAGAAAAAAGAGAATTGCAGGCTCCTATTTTGTGTCAACACTCAGTATATCACTGGTTTTGGTTGTCGTTGGTATTTTAGTGTTCATTTTGCTGAATGCAAAATTGGTTTCTGATCATGTAAAACAAAATATCGGTTTTTCTATTATTGTCAAGGATAATGTAAATGAAGCCGAGATCAAAAAGATGCAAAAGATTCTGGACACAAAGCCTTTTGTCTCGTCTTCGGTATTTATTAGTAAAGTGGAGGCTGCCCGTGAATTTAAAGAGGAGTTGGGGGAAGATTTCGAGGGCGTATTGGGGTATAACCCGCTTTTGCCTTCGGTAGAAATCAAGCTGAATCCCGTTTACGCCAATAACGATTCCTTGACTGTTATCGAGAAGAGCTTATTAAAAAACGAATTGGTGCAGGAGGTGTCTTATCAGAAGTCTTTGGTGCATATGATCAATGAAAATGTTCGGCGTATCAGTCTGATCCTGTTGATAGCAGGGGCTGCACTGATGCTGATTTCTTTTACCTTGATCCGGAATACCATCCATTTGTCCGTATATTCGCAGCGTTTTCTGATTAAAACGATGCAGCTTGTCGGGGCAAAACCTTTCTTTATTTGTAAGCCTTTTATTCAAAATAGTGTTTGGTTCGGTTTCTTTGGGAGTATGATCGCTAATCTGATTCTTTTGGCTGCCATATTCTTTTTGCAAAAAGAAGTGGGGAGTGTAGTCAATCTGATGAATAAAGAATTGATCATTATCATGGTTGCTTTTGTTATGGTTTGCGGTATATTGCTTTCTTTGGTTTCTTCCTGGATGTCGGTTGCCAGATATCTGAATAAAGACATGAACGATTTGTACAATTAAAACAAAACTAAAAATATGGTGAAGAATAATTTGAAAAATACTACTTCCGGAAAAAAGATCGATTTCCCGATTCCTGTGAGTAGTTATAAGATGATTTTGATCGGTTTCGGGATCATCATTCTGGGATTTATTTTGATGATGGGGGGAGGTTCCGATAATCCGGCTGAGTTTAATTATGATATTTTTAGTTTCCGTCGGATCACGCTGGCTCCGATTGTGGTGTTGATCGGTTTTGGATTTGTTTTTTGGGCGATTATGCGGAAGCCTAAAAAGGAAATGGAAGAAGGGACGAAAGATTAGGTATAAAATTGTTGGATAAGAAATGATGACTTGGTTAGAAGCATTGGTCCTCGGATTGATTCAGGGATTGACAGAATTTTTGCCCGTTAGTAGCTCCGGGCATCTTCAGATTTTCAGTACGCTTTTCGGCATACAGGGAGAAGAAAATCTGACTTTTGCAGTGGCCGTTCATGCGGCGACCGTTTGTAGTACGATTGTGGTGTTGCGGAATGAGATTTGGGATCTTTTGAAAGGTCTTTTTCGGTTTTCCTGGAATCCGGAAACCATTTATATTGCCAAAATCGCATTATCTATGATTCCTGTGGCTATTGTGGGTGTTTTCTTTAAAGATTATGTGGAAGCTCTCTTCGGTTCCGGATTATTGGTCGTGGGAGTTGCTCTTTTAATTACTGCCTGTTTGTTGGCCTTTGCTTACTACGCTCGTCCCCGTTTAAAGACGGATATATCTTTTCGGGATGCTTTTATCATCGGAGTGGCTCAGGCTTGTGCCGTATTGCCTGGTTTGTCCCGTTCCGGTTCCACCATCGCTACGGGGATTCTGCTGGGGAATAATAAAGAAAATGTAGCGAGATTTTCTTTTTTGATGGTGTTGGTACCTATCTTGGGAGAGGCTTTTCTGGACATGATGAAAGGTGGTTTTGCACCTGCAGAGAGCGGTATTTCGATGTTGGCGCTGGTTGTCGGTTTCCTGGCTGCTTTTATTTCCGGATATATAGCTTGTAGCTGGATGCT
>CAJMSX010000042.1 GCA_905216195.1 uncultured bacterium | reverse complement strand
AATTCATGATTCCCTACTTTTCAGGACAATGTCTTCGTACATTTTCTTTACATAAGCCGATAATTTGCCGATGCGGGTGATTTCCGCAAACACCAACGACAATTTTTCATTTTTTTCATTCATCCGGCAGGGTAAAACCTGATGCTGCACGAACTTCAACAAATTGGTAAAAACCGCCGAAGTATAAAAAGCCGAACGGGGATCGCTTACAAAATACATCATCATTTTACCGTTCTTCACCAACAAACGTTCTACAGCCAGGGCCATACACCATCTTCTGATCCGTACAATTTCCATCAATCCTTCCACCTGTGGCGGTAAGTTGCCGAAACGGTCCTTTAATTCGGCTGCAAACTTATCGAGATCTTCCTCTTGGGAGACATTGTCCAGCTGCCGGTATAAACGTACCCGTTCACTGATATTTTCCACGTAACTTTCCGGAATCAATATTTCGAAATCCGTTTCGATTACGCAATCGGTAATATACTCCCGCTGAGCCTCGGAATGGGGAGATTGTAAATCGGGGAATTCCTCTTCCCGTAATTCCAACAAAGCTTCGTTCAATATCCGCTGGTAAGTTTCATAACCGATTTCTGAAATAAAACCCGATTGCTCCGCTCCCAAAATATTTCCGGCTCCGCGAATATCCAAATCCTGCATCGCAATATTGAACCCGCTTCCCAAGCCGCTGAAATCCTCTATCGCTTTCAGGCGCCGGCGGGCATCGGGATTGACCAGGTCCAGGGAAGGAGTGAGTAAATAACAAAACGCCTTCTTATTAGAACGCCCTACCCGTCCGCGCAACTGATGTAAATCACTGAGTCCGTAATTTTGAGCCTGATTGATAATCATCGTATTGGCATTCGGAATGTCCAGTCCCGATTCTATAATGGTCGTAGCGATCAATACATCGTAATCTCCCCGGATAAAGTCATGCATAACTTTCTCCAATTCGTCTCCTCCCATTTGCCCATGGGCGATGCAAGTCTTTACCTGAGGAATAATCCGCCTCAGCATATCCTGAATATCCCGGAGGGTATCCACCCGGTTATGAATGAAAAACACCTGTCCGTTCCGGGACATTTCGTACAATATCGCTTCCCGGATCACTTTTTCATCGAAACGATGCAATTCGGTAACGATGGGATACCGGTTGGGAGGTGCCGTCCGTATAATAGACATGTCCCTCGCTCCCATCAGAGAAAATTGTAAAGTCCGGGGAATGGGCGTGGCGGTCATGGTCATCGTATCCACATTTACCTTCAATCGCTTTAATTTTTCTTTTACTCCCACTCCGAATTTTTGCTCCTCATCGATAATCAGCAAACCTAAATCCTTAAATTCCACATCTTTACTGGTCAGACGGTGAGTTCCGATAATAATATCCACTTTTCCGGACTTTAAATCCTTCAATATATTTTTTATTTCGGAACTCTTTTTCATCCGGCTGATGTATTCTATCCGGCACGGCATACCTTTCAGACGCTGCATAAAAGTGTTGTAATGCTGGTAAGCCAGAATCGTAGTCGGTACAAGGACCGCAACCTGCTTGCTATCGGCAACCGCCTTAAAAGCTGCCCGTATGGCAACTTCGGTCTTACCGAACCCTACATCTCCGCACACCAGCCGGTCCATCACCTGATGATTCTCCATATCCTGTTTCACAGCCTCGATCGCCTTCATCTGATCCGGCGTTTCCTCGTACATAAACGAGGCCTCCATTTCCTCCTGCAGGTAGCTGTCTTTACTGAAAGCGAAAGCAGACTCCTGTTTTCGCTTGGCATACAAGGCGATCAGTTCCCGGGCTATGTCCTTTACCCGGGATTTGGTCTTCTGTTTCAACCGGTTCCAGGCATCCCCCCCCAGCCGATTGACGACGGGAGGCTCCCCGTCTTTCCCTTTGTATTTGGAAATTTTATGTAAGGAATACAAGCCGACATACAACTCGGAATTATTTTTATAAACCAAACGGATCGCTTCCTGTTCCTTACCGTTATTATTGATTTTTACCAATCCTCCGAAACGTCCGATTCCGTGGTCCACATGCACCACGTAATCACCGGGATGCAGATTTTGCAATTCGCTCAAGGTGACGGATTCCCGCCCTTTCCGTAACCGGGTCGTTTGCAGCCGATACTTATGATACCGGTCAAATATCTGGTGCTCCGTATATACCCCTATTTTCAATTGCTCATCCGAGAACCCTTCATGAATAATTCCCCGCAAATGGGTAAACCGAATCGTAAACCCCTTATCCGAAAAAATATCCCTCAACCGCTGGATCTGCATCTCATTACCGGAACATACATATAACGCATAACCGCTGTTCTGTTTCTCCTGTAGAATTTCCGCCAGAAGATCGAATCTTTTATTGACAAGCGGCTGGGCTTCACAACCGGCATCTATCGTTTTCCCCCGGAAATACACATCCGGTCCCCATTCCACCACAGCACAGCCTTCCATATATTCCAGCAGGACGTTCTCCGGCGTAAGAATAGACTCTTCCGTTTCTTTCCGCAAAGCACGGATCTTGTCGTTCAGAAACATCCCGTTCTTTACCCACCATACCGGTCGTTCCGGAAAATAAGTAAACAGGTCCGTAAATTCATATTCTTCCGTCGTCTCGCTCAAATCCGGCACAATGGAAAAATAATCGGTCAGTTGTTCCGATAACTGAGTCTCCACATCGAAAAACCGGATACTTTCCACCTCATCTCCGAAAAAATCAATACGGACGGGTCTTTCCTCAGCAAAAGAATACACATCGACAATGCTTCCCCGAATAGCGAATTGTCCCGGCTCGTAAACAAAATCACTCTGCACAAACCCATACTCTCCCAACAGATTTTCCACAAAAGATACGGATAAACGATCCCCTTTGCGAACGACCATGGACATCTGGTCCATTACCTTTTTATCCACCACCCGTTCCGCCAAAGCCTCCGGATAGGTAATCAGCATCTCGCTGGTCCGGTTCATCATATTTTTCAGGACCTCCGTACGCACCAGCACTGAATCGTTATCTTTCTCGTCCTTCTGAATGGTACGGCGATAAGAAGAAGGTAAAAAACTCACTTTACCCTCCTCCGTAAAGGCCAATATATCGTTATAAAAATAAGCGGCTTCTTCTCTATCGTTCAGTACCACTACCCGAAATCCGGGACGGGTCTGTACCAATGCGCTCACCAGAAATGCAGTAACGGAACCGGCATTATTGATCAATCTGAACTTTCCGTTTCCCTTCAAATCGAGGGTCAGCTTTTCCACGACCGGCGACTTCAGATAGCTGTGTAGTAAATCCTTTATTTCCAAACTCTTTTTTTTGCAAAAGTATGAAGTAAACTAAAAACTAAAAACTAAAAACCGAAAAAAGTACGTAACTTTGCCAGACAACAAACATTTTTAAAGCTATCCACATTAAATGATTTTCCTATGCATATAGTATTTCTCGAACCCCTGGGCGTATGCGAATGTATCATTCAATCCTTAAGCCAATCCCTCAAAAATCAAGGTCATACCCTCCGGTTTTATCCCGACCGGAATGAAGAGGAAGCAGTCCTGATTGAAAGGGCCCGCAACGCAGATATCGTCGTCGTGAGCAATATCCCTTTACGCCAACATTTTTTCGAATGCTGCCCTCAGCTTAAAATGCTTTCCGTCGCCTTCACCGGACTGGACCACATCGATCTTGACGCTTGTAAAGAACGAGGTATAACTGTTCGGAACGCTGCCGGTTATTCCACTCAAGCGGTTGCCGAACTGGCCATCGGTATGATGATTGCCGTCTACCGTAAAATCGTGGGAGGTGATGCTATTACCCGTGCGGGAGGACAAAGAGGAGATTTTCTGGGCACGGAATTACACGGAAAAACCGTGGGCATTTTGGGTACCGGCGCTATCGGACAAAAAGTCGCTCAATTGGCAAATGCCTTCGGCTGCCCCGTCCTTGCCTTCAACCGTACTCCCCGGGAAATTCCTGGCATTGAGTTCGTAGACAAAGCTACGCTTTTTCAAAAATCCGACATTGTCTCGGTTCACCTTCCGTTGACGCCGGAAACCCGGGGCTTCGTAGGAGAAAAAGAAATCGCACTGATGCAGCCGCAAGCTGTTCTTATCAATACCGCCCGGGGCCCCGTAGTAGACAAAAACGCCCTTTATCAAGCCCTGACAAAAGGTAAAATCGCAGGAGCCGCCGTGGATGTTTACGAACAAGAGCCGCCCCTCCCAACCAATTACGAATTATTCGACGCTCCCCATTTATTGATGCTTCCGCATATGGGCTACGCCACCCGGGAGGCATTCGCCGAACGTATTAAAATCGTGATCAAAAACATAGAAGATTGGCTGAAAAGCCGCTAAACCCTGGCAAAATCAGCACCCCCGGAGAGGAATTCGGACCGGGGGTCGCTCTTCTTCCTCTTCCTCCCGTTATTCTTTGAAATACACCCGTTTTACCCGCTGGGCCACTCCGGTTAAAACCTCATAGGGAATGGTTTCCAATTTTTCCGCTATTTCCGTAACCGGAATGTGTTTTCCGAATATTTCGACCTCGTCTCCCACCTGTATATCCGCATCCGTTACGTCCAGCATACAGGTATCCATACAGATATTTCCGACGACCGGCACCCGTACACCCTTCACCAGCATGCACCCGAGTCCGTTTCCCAAACGGCGGTTCAATCCGTCCGCATACCCTACGGGCACCACCGCAATCCGGGAATCCCGCCTCAATACTCCTTTTCGGCCGTAACCCACCGTTTCCCCGGCTTTTACGTTACGTAAAGAAGCGACATAGGTTTTAAAGGAACTGACGGCCGATAAAGAAGCTCCGGCAGCACTGATACCATGTAAACCGATTCCGAGACGTACCATATCAAAACCGTAACGGGCAAAACGTTCGATACCGGCCGAATTCAAAATATGGCGTAAAATCTTATAATCGAAACGAGCCTGAATACGCTCCGTCATTGCTGTAAAAAGCCGGATCTGCTGCAAGGTAAACCGATCGTGTTGCTCCTCATCGCTGGCAGCCAAATGAGAAAATACCGAACGCAGCACCACCCTTCGTTTGGTTTCGAAAAAAGCCAGTAAGTCCGGAAGATCCGCTGTATCCAGGCCGGAACGGTTCATCCCGGTATTCAATTTTAAATGTACCGGATAGCGGTCGATGCCGTGTTTTAATAAGGCTTTGTCGAATGCTTCCAAAATCTCCAGAGAATAAATTTCCGGTTCCAGGTTGAACTCGATCATATTGTCAAATGCCTCGTACAAAGGATTCATCACAGCAATGGGCACCTGTATCCCTTCCGCCCGGAGAGCGACCCCTTCATCGGCAAAGGCCACCATCAAATAGTCCACTCCCTGGTATTGTAATAAACTGGCGACTTCCCCCGCTCCCGAACCGTAAGAAAAAGCCTTCACCATGACGGCCATACGGGTTTTGGGGGGAATCAGCGAGCGGAAATAATTCAGATTATGCATCATGGCATCCAGATCCACCTCTAATATCGTATTGTGGGATTGCTTTTGGAGAAAACCGGCAATAAATTCGAACCGAAACTGACGGGCACCTTTGATCAGAATCACTTCGTCCCGGAAACTTTCCCGGTTTTCCTGCTTCAAAAAACTGTCTGTATCCGGATAAAACCGCGCCGGCATAGAAAAATAGGACCGGAATTTTTCCACTTCCTGACCGATACCGATAAACAACGTTACTCCGGCCTTTTCCAGCATACGAGCCACCTCCCGGTATAAAGCTCCGCCTTTTGTGCCCGTGTCGATAAAATCCGAAAGAATCACAATCCTTTTTTTGGATTTATCCTGCATCATCAGAGTATTTAAAGCTATACCGAAAGACGCCGCGTCCGAATTGTAATAGTCATTGATCAGTAAGCAACCGTGAATACCTTCCTTGATCTCCATTCGCATAGCGATAGGTTGTAAGGCCTGTACGCGGGACGCAATCTTTTCCGGAGAAATTCCTTTAGCCAACAGTACGCATACCGCATTCATACAATTTTCAAAAGAGGCTTCGTCGGCAAACGGAATATCCAATATAAACGGTTTCCCTTGGTATTCCACGCTTACCTTTTGCTCTTTATCTCCCCGCCGGAGCAAACAAGTCCTTACCGCCACGTTCTCACTGCTCCCCCACAGGAAAATCGCCGTGTGCTCACTGACGGTTTTTGAAATATAATCCATAGCGGGACCCTCTCTCCCAATCACCAAACGACAGGAAATGAATAACTTCGCTTTTTCCGCCAATTTCTCTTCCGGGGAGCTGAAATTTTCTCCGTGAGCGTCTCCCAAATGCGTAAAGACACCGATATGGGGTTGAATCATTCTTTCCAAACGGCTCATTTCGGCTTTCCGGGAAATTCCCGCTTCGATTACGGCAATTTGGGTATTTTCCTCAATGCCGTTTAAGGCCAACGGGACCCCTACCTGAGAATTATAGCTTCTCGGACTCCGGTAAACCCTGAAATCTTCACACAACAACTGGTATAGCCATTCTTTTACAATGGTTTTACCGTTACTTCCCGTCACAGCGACGACTTCCGCATCCATCCTTTCCCGGTGAGAACGGGCATAGTCCTGTAAAGCCTTAAGCACATCTTTTACCCGGCAAAACACGGCTTCCTCCAAAATGTCGAAATCCGGACGCATCTCACTAACGACGAATTTCCGGACTCCCCGCTCATAAAGATCCTTCACATAATCATGTCCGTCGTGATTTTTTCCTTTCAAGGCGAAAAATAAAGTCGTTTCGGGCGTGACCACCGAACGGCTGTCAATACTGATTTCCATGCTGTATTTTATTAAACCCCGCTATTCTATACTTTAAAGTAAAGGAGCGAACAAACGGGCCACCGATTCACATACTTTCTGACGCCGGGGACGGAATTTCCACCGATGCAGGCTTTCTTCCCGGCTATTCTGCATATCCTCCAAAAAATCTTTCCCCAGGTTCCGGGCTACATTCCGGTCGTAAATAATCAGGTTCACTTCGAAATTCTGATCGAAACTTCTCATATCCATATTGGCGGTTCCCACACTCGCCATAATCCCATCTACGATCAACACTTTACTATGATTAATCCCTTTTCCATACCAATAAATCCGTATGCCGGCCAGCAACAATTCTTCCACATACGACCGGGAACACCAATTGGTCAAAAAGGAATCGGACTGATGAGGCAATAAAATCCGTACATCGACTCCGCTCATCGCTGCGGCCTTCAGACAATTCAAGGTGGTTTCTCCCGGCATAAAATAAGGCGTAGAGATAAAAACGTATTTTTTAGCCGTATTAATCATCGTAAAATAGGCCTGCTGTATAGACGCCCAATCGCTATCGGGACCCGAGGATACCGTCTGAATAATTACATTTCCGTCTTCTCTTTTATACGGCATATACTCCTCCTTATTCAGCAACAATTCCTGACGGACAAAATACCAATCGATCAGAAACACAATCTGTAAGGAAGTAGCAGCCTCTCCCCTCACCCGCAGATGAGTATCCCTCCAGATTCCTATGCCCGGTATCCCGCTCATATAACGATCGGCGAAATTCAACCCGCCCACAAAAGCAGTTTCTCCGTCGATAACTACGATTTTACGATGGTTCCGGTAATTCGCTTTATGGGCCACCTGATGAAAACGGACCGGCAAAAAAGGATAAACCTGCACCCCGGCTTCCCTCAATTCGCGCACATACGCCTTGGGCAATCCCCAGCAACCGACATCGTCATAAATCATTCGTACTTCCACCCCCGCCCGGGCTTTTCCGATCAGAATCTCTTTCAGCCGGTCGGCCAGTTCCCCTTTTTGGATGATGTAATATTCCAAATGAATAAATTTGCGGGCTTTGGCCAAAGCCAGAAAAATAGCCGGAAAAGTCTCTTCACCGTTATTCAGGACATCCACCTTATTGTAGCGGGTAAGCAATGCTTTGCTGTTATTCAGCAGCAAAGTCATCAGCTTCCGGACTTCTTCCATATCTTCCTTTTTCAACAACTCCGATTTTTTCAAATGCTGCTTTTGATCTTCGCTCATATACTGCAACCACTTCATATCGCCTAGTCCCTTCATCGAAAACATCTTGATTTTCCGGTAATTGACACCGAAATAAAGGTAGAAAATAATTCCCACCAAAGGTACCATCAGCAACACAATGATCCATGCGAGGGTACGTACCGGATTTCTGTTTTCCAGCACCACATTGAAAGCGACCGTAAAAACCGTCAGCAAATACAATATAATCAATACATATGTCAAAACAACCGACCAGGTCATCAGGCGATTTTACCTCTTTATTTTCCGTTTCTGCTTATTAGTTTATAAATTTGTCCCATGAACAACTTACATACTCTGACTCAATACGCATTAGATGAACTGAAAGATACATATAACGAAAACGAAATACGAAGTATCTGCCGGCTCATTTTCCTGGAACTTTTACAATATACAAATATAGATATCCATCTCCGAAAATACGAAACTTTAAACGAAAGCTTTGTAAATAAATTTTACGGCATCATATCTCAATTAAAAACCGATCGCCCCATCCAGTACATTTTGGGAGAAACCGAATTCGGAGGACTGAAGTTCCGGCTGAACGATGCTACCCTCATTCCCCGCCCGGAAACCGAAGAACTGGTGATGTGGATTTGTCAGTACGCAGAAAAAGGATCCTGTATTTTAGACATCGGAACCGGAAGCGGTTGTATTGCGATCAGTCTGGCCCACCGTATTGCCCGTTCGAAGGTCACCGGCCTTGATATTTCGGAAAAAGCCCTGGAAACCGCCCGCTTGAATGCCCTCGTTAACCGGGTGAACGTCGATTTTGAAAAAAAGGACATTTTACAGGACGCAGTCTCCGTTTGCGGCCCTTACGACATCATCGTCAGCAATCCCCCCTATGTCCGGCAAAGCGAACAAAAAAGCATGCACCCCCGAGTCCTGGAATACGAACCCCACACGGCCTTGTTCGTACCGGATGAGGATCCGCTGCTTTTTTACCGGGCTATAGCAGCCCTGGGCCTGACCGCCCTCTCTCCTCAGGGCCAGTTGTTTTTCGAAATCAATGAAAACCTGGGAGCGGAAACTGTAAATTTATTGACCACATGCGGCTACCGGAACGTAGAACTGAAAAAAGATATTTTCGATAAAAACCGTTTTATCCGTTGCACTTTAGATCGATAACCTATGGATACCCAAAAAGCCCTTTCCGCGGCTGCAGCCCTTTGCAGCAAAAAAGAATATTGTTGTCAGGACATTCGGAAAAAACTGGAAAAATGGGGAATAGAAGAAAAGGACTGTCAGTCTATTCTGAACGAACTCATCCGGAACAAATTCCTCGACGACAATCGTTTCGCCCTGTTTTATGCGCGGGATAAATTCCGTTTCAACAAGTGGGGAAAGACGAAAATCGCTCAAATGCTGAAACAAAAAGGGATAGCGCCGGCGATTATCCAGGAGGCCCTTGCCACTCTTCCTTCCGAAGAACAGGAGGAGGTCTGCCTGCGGTTGATGAAACAAAAATGCAAACATATCCGGGAAACCGACCCGCTGAAAACCAAAGCCAAACTCCTCCGTTTCGCCCTCGGGCGCGGATTCGACTACGATACCGTAAACCGCTGCCTCCTTCGCCTGTTACAAGCCGAGCAGGAAGAAGAATAAGCTTTTACTGGGGAGAGACAGACGAACGGGGGGCTTTGAGAGGATGAGTAAACATAAAACGGGCCCCCAGAGAATAGTTCCGGTCTACCCATATCTCTCCTCCCAGCATATTGACGGTGATCTTACAAATTGCCAATCCCAAACCGGTACCCTGTACGTATTCGTTTAACTTGGCAAAACGTTCGAAAACCAGATTCTGTTTATCCACAGGAATACCGCAACCGGTATCGGATACACTGAAAACAATACATTGTTTCTCTTCGTCTTTCGTATAAGACAGGGTAATCTCTCCGGACTCGGTAAACTTATTGGCATTGGACAGCAGATTGATCAAAATTTGTTGCAAACGCTGCACATCGGTTTCCAATTCACACGGCTTTATCCCCGGTTCAAAAATGTAAGACACTCCTTCTTTCTTAGAACAAGCCGTCGTACTCAAAACGGATTCACACAAAGCAACCAGATCACATTTTTCATAAGTCAGTTTGAGACGGCCTGTTTCCAAACGGGAGATATCCAATATATCGTTTATCAAACGCAACAGCAAATCGGAATTGGTCTGAATAATTTCTACAAATTTCCGTTGTTCCTCCGGAGAAAATTCATCCGATACCAATACGTTGGAAAAACCGACGATAGCATTCAAAGGTGTCCGGATCTCATGGCTCATATTGGCCAGGAAAGCCGATTTTAAACGATCGGATTCCTCCGCCTTTTCTTTAGCAGCGACCAGTTCCACCTCCGATTCTTCCAATTCGTCTTTCAGTTTCTTCGTCCTGAGGTAAGAATTTAAAATAATGCCCAACACTCCCAATAAACAAACAAAAATGATACCGATAAAAGTAAGTTCGTAACTATACTTGAACCAGAAACTGATTTCCTTGTTCAATAACATGGCATTCGCAGGCAATTTCTTAAGACTGATGTCGAATTCCTTCAGCTTTGCCATATCGAATTCGTATGCATTGGGAATAAAATGCAGGGACTTATTTATCCCGCTCGTTCCCGTTTGCTGAGTAAGCAGAATCACTTCCTTGGCCAAATCCTTACCGATATCGCGGTATTCCGGAATATATCCCCCCAATACCCAATGCCCCAATCCGACCGAAGAAATGGAAAACGCCGGCATATTAGGATTGGCAGACATCATCGAATACGTCGCATTCCGCATAAAATATCCTTCGTTTTTATCTACACGCCACGTTCCCACCAAAATAACCGTATGCTCGGGCAAATGCGAAATTCTGTCCACGATGGTATAAATCGTATGTTTCCGGCCGTCGAGCAATATCAACTCCTGCTCCGGGAAGTGACTCATTTCCTGTTTCACATAAGCTTGTAAAGTCACCCCTCCGTAACTGTTATCCGAAATAAAAGCGATATGCCGGGTGTCCGGATACAAACTCAGGATCAGTTCTATATTTTTACGTACATCGTATTCATATAAAAATCCCGATACGCTCACTTTATGGTCCCGTAAAGCATCCTTACTCTCCGGTTCCCAGTTTTCCAAATTGGTCGTATCTTCCGGTAAAGCGATCACGTTACGGCTGGCCATCCCGCATACTACCGGGATCCGGGCCAAAGAATCCCGGTTTTGCATCAGGTAGGAAGCCCAGGCTTCCTGTCCCAATAAAATAATGACCCCCGGTTGTTGGCTGCCGGTATATTTATCCAGAATATCTTTCATTCGGGGTTTCCATAAAGGCGCTTCGGAAAAACTCTTACAGTTCATATTTTCAATAATCACCGAGGAAGTTCCCCCTAAAATCTTATATTCTTCCAAAAAATCGGAGATATTCCGGGACGTCTGGTAAGTTTCGGGATTATAGGAACTGATAATCAATACCGGATGGTTCGTACCTTCCTTGGCCCGGCTTTTCCAAGAAAAACCGATCAAAAAAAAGAAAACATATCCCCAAATCCGCCAATTACTTTTCATAACTCCAACTTTTATCCGATAATCATTCCTACGACTGTTGCCGATAGCAATGAGGCCAAAGTTCCGGCCAGAAGGGCCCGCATTCCGAATTGAGCCAGTAAAGGTTTATTTTTGGGCGTGAGTCCGCCTATCCCTCCAATCTGAATTCCTATCGAAGCAAAGTTAGCAAATCCACACAAGAAGTAAGTGCACATAATGATAGATTTCATACTGGAAAAGGCACCCGCAGCCTTCAGATTGGCTAAATCGACATAACCGATAAACTCGGTCATGATGACTTTCTGTCCCAATAAACTGCCGGCATACACCATATCGTCCGCCGAAATACCGATCAGCCACATCAAAGGAGAGATCGCATATCCCAAAATAAATTGTAAATTCAATTCGGTATTCCGCCCGTCCGTAACCTGAGCAATCCATTCGTTCAATCCCACTAAACTGCCGAATTTAGAAAAGAGATAATTGGCAAAAGCGATGAAGGCGACAAAAACCAATAACATACCGGCTACATTGACTGCCAGCTTTACCCCTTCGGAAGCTCCGTTAGAAATAGCATCCAGAATATTTTTCCCCACTTTGGCTTTCGACACTTGAATATCATTGTTGACGGCACGGGTCTGAGGTACCAACAATTTCGCAAAAACAACCGCTCCGGGAGCCGCCATGACCGAAGCCGCCAATAAATGTTTGGCAAAAATCAAACGTTGGATGGGATCTTCCCCTCCCAAAAAACTGATATAAGCCGCCAAAACGCCCCCCGCAATAGTCGCCATACCTCCCGTCATCACTAAAAATATCTCCGAAGGACTCATATCGTCCAGGTATTCCTTTATCATTAAAGGAGCTTCCGTCTGCCCTAAAAATATATTACCGGCTACCGACAGAGATTCCATACCCGAAATATTCATCAATTTGGTCATGCCCCAAGCCAAACCGTAGACCACCTTCTGAATAATACCCAAATAAAACAACAGGGAAGTAAGAGCAGAAAAAAAGATAATCGTCGGTAAAACCTGAAAAGCAAAAATATAACCGGCCTTGGTGGTATCCATTAAATCTCCCAACAAAAACACACTCCCGGCCCGAGTAAAATCCAGAATGGTAATAAAAATCTTTCCGAAAAATTCAAAAACCGCCTGTACAAACGGTACATATAAAATACCCACTGCCAGTAACAGTTGGATTCCTAAACCGATTCCCACTACTTTCCAGGAAATGGCTTTCCGGTTATTGCTGAACAGCCAGGCAATACCGATCAAGGTAGCTATTCCCAGCAGACCCCTCAATACCGATTGCAAAGACATATGACTTTCTATATTCGTGGCGCTCTGTATACCGCTACCCTGTTGTGCACACACCGTACCGACACCCACAAGGACCAACCCGGCAAGTAAACCTAGAATCTTCTTCATAACTCCGTTAAAACTTTCTCTCGCTTTTCTTAAAGTGCGCAATTTAAACTTTTTTAGGCAAATAGTATACTTTTTATTCAAACTTTTTCTTTTTTCCTTTCTTAATTTTATTCGTTTTAATTCATTCTTTTTAAAAAAATTGCATAATTATAAGTTTTGTTGTATCTTGCGTCACCTTCATAGTGAAATAAATACTTAATTAACTCATTATCATTCATGAAAAAGTCTGTTTCTTTCATTTTTATCTGTACAGTTTTAGCTTTCTTAAACATTTCCTGCTGTTGCCGGTCTCAAACCCAGGAAATCAACATCGTTCCCCGTCCGGCAGCTTTAAAAATCGAAAAAGGAAATTTTAAGTTGACTCCCCAAACGCCTCTTCAGGTCGTAAAAGGGGCGGACGATTTGCAGCCCGCCTTAACCTTTTTCAGCAATTTGCTACAGCCTTCCTTCGGCAAGCCACTCGAAATAACTACCGGTACACCCACCGGCAATGCCATTAATCTTACGGTGAATCCGGCCTTAAAAAAGGAGGCTTATCATTTAACCGTAAGCTCTACATCCATTGATATCGAAGCCGGGAGTTCCCAAGGCATATTTTACGCTTTTCAATCCTTACGCCAGATGTTACCGGCTGGGATTGAAAAGGGAGAAAAATTTTCAGATATCCGGATTCAAAACGTTTCCATTCAGGACGAACCCCGTTTAGCATACAGAGGAGCCATGCTGGATATATCCCGTCACCTCTTCTCCCCCGAGGAAGTTAAAACTTTTATCGATATGTTGGCCTTGCATAAACTGAACCGGTTTCACTGGCACCTGACCGACGATCAGGGATGGCGGATAGAAATCAAAAAATACCCCGAACTTACCCGTATCGGCAGCCAGCGTCCGGAAACCGTTATCGGCAGGAACAGTGGGAAATACGACGGCATTCCTTACGGAGGCTTTTTTACTCAGGAGGAAGTGAAAGACATTGTAAAATACGCCGCCGACCGGTATGTTACGGTAATTCCGGAAATAGAGCTTCCGGGTCACGCTCAGGCCGCTTTGGCATCCTACCCCTGGCTGGGCTGTACGGGTGGACCTTATGAAGTCATGAAAGAATGGGGCGTCTCCGAAGACGTCTTTTGTGCCGGAAATGAAAAAACGTTCCAATTTTTAGAGGACGTTTTCGACGAAATTATTCCCTTGTTCCCTTCCGAATACATTCACATCGGCGGAGACGAATGTCCGAAGACCGCCTGGAAAAAATGTCCCAAATGCCAGGCCCGCATTCGCAAAGAAAAACTGAAAAACGAATATGAACTTCAAAGTTATTTCGTTCACCGAATCGAAAACTATCTGAATTCCAAAGGAAAAAAGATCATCGGCTGGGACGAAATTCTGGAAGGAGGAATCTCTAAAACGGCTACGATCATGTCCTGGAGAGGGACGCAAGGGGGAATTGAAGCTGCCAAACAGGGTAATCAAGTCATTATGACCCCTAACAACTATGTATACCTGGACTATTATCAATCCTTAGACCGGGATAAAGAACCTTTTGCCATCGGCGGATTTGTGGACGTAGCTAAGGTATACAGCCTGGAGCCGACCGCCGGCTTAACTGCAGAAGAAAGTAAAATGGTGAAAGGAGTACAGTGTAATACCTGGACAGAATATATTCTGAATTTTCCCCAGTTACAATATATGGTTCTGCCCCGTATGGCCGCATTGGCAGAAGTGGCGTGGACGCCGGCCCACCTCAAGGATTACAACCACTTTATCAATCGCGCTATTCCCTTAACCGCACGTTACCAGGCATTGGGCTATAATTATGCTAAACATATATTATCGGTCAGCGGACTTCTCGTCAATCATCCGGGGGAAAACCGGATCGACCTGACCCTGGCTCCCCTTTCGCCCGGTCACGAGATTCGTTATACCACCGACGGCTCACCCCCCTCTATGGAATCCGCTTTATACACTGCCCCGCTCGAAATTACGGTCAACAGTGAAATCAAAGCTCAGCTATTCAAAGACGGACAACCCGTAGGCGATTTGTTTCACAGGAAAATAGAAATAAAAAAATAAATACTCAGGCCGCAAACCGGAAAAGTGGCTGTCCGGCATTTCTGAACCGCTCCCCTCCAGTTTTATCTAACTTTTGGGGAGCGATTCACATCCGGAGGATACCTTTTTTTATTACTTTTGTGCGCTTCAATGTGCTACATTTTAAATAAAAATATTTATGAAAACCCAACATCTCATTCGGTTCGGCGGATTATACCTTATTTTTCAACTGCTGTTGTCCTGTCAAAGTAAGCCGGACCAAGCCTCCCTCACCATTTATTGTACTTCAGACGTACACGGCACTGTTGTGGACCAGGACCTGAAAAGAAACCGCCCTCATTCCAGCAGTCTGGCGAATGCCGCCTATTATCTCCGGACCGTCAGAGATACGGCACAAACTCCTGTTATCCTTCTGGACAACGGAGATTTTCTGCAAGGGCAGCCTTCCAATTATTACTATAATTTCATCGATACGAACGACCTGAATTTAACTTCCCGTATCATGAATTACCTCCGTTACGACGCCGCTTCCGTCGGGAATCACGACATCGAAACGGGACATTCCGTATATGACAAAATAGCCCGGGAACTCGACTTCCCCTGGCTTTCGGCAAACACGGTGAATACCGCTACAGGACAACCTTATTTCACCCCCTATACCATACTTCACCGGAACGGTATAAAAATCGCCATATTGGGTATGACTACTCCCGGTATCCCCAAATGGTTACCCAAATACCTCTGGGAAGGCCTCCAATTCCGGGATATGATCGAATCGGCCCGATATTGGGTGAAGGAAATCCAACAAAAAGAAAAACCGGATCTCCTTATCGGCTTGTTCCATTCCGGTTTTAATTACAATTACGGAGGAGAAAACGAACATACTCCCTGTAATGAAAATGCCGGCGTCCTGGTAGCACGTGCCGTAGAAGGTTTCGATGTCATCATTCTGGGACATGACCACCAGGAAAAACAAATGGAAGAAACCGATCCCTCCGGTAAGAAAGTCGTCATTCTGGATCCCAAATCACATGCCACTTACCTGGGGAAAATAACTATCCGGCTAAACCGGAAAGGCGGAGCATACGAAAAACGGATTACGACCGAACTTATTCCCCTGGCCGACATTCCCCGGGATACAGCTTACCTCAATCATTTCCAACCGGACATCGAAAAGGTCCGCCGATACATCAACACGCCTTTGGGCAAATTTACCCATCCCTTGTCCGGAAGAGACGGGCTTTTCGGCCCTTCAGCCTTTACCGACCTCATCCACAACGCCCAACTGGCGGTTACACAAGCCGACGTGTCTTTCAGCACTGTATTGCAAAAAGACGCCCTGATCCGGGAAGGAGAAGTCACCGTGAGGGATATGTTTAACCTTTACAGCTATGAGAACGGTTTATATACCATGTCTTTCACCGGAAAGGAAATTGACCGCTATCTGGAATTCGCCTACGGACTACAGTATAATACCATGAAAAATGCCGACGATCATCTGATTCGTTTCAAGAAAGATGCCGAAGGGAATTACCTGCAAAACAAACAAGGGCAGTATATACCCGCCACCGATTTTTTCAATTATTCCTGTGCGGCCGGCATCAAATATACCGTCAATGTCAGCCGGGAAGCCGGTGACCGGGTAACGATACTTTCGATGTCCGACGGAACTCCGTTTTCAGAAGACAGCACCTATTCCGTAGCCATCAACTCCTACCGGGGGAACGGAGGAGGAGGACATCTCTCCCAAGGCCTCGGCTGGAGTAAAGAAGAAATGGAAAAAAGAATCGTCCGCATCTGGCCCCAGGACGTTCGCTACTACCTTTCCGAATACATAAAAGAAAAGCAAGTGCTCGCTCCCCAATGCCGTCACGACTGGAAAGTCATTCCGGAAAAATGGTTCCGGACAGGTAAGGAAAAGGATTATCCCCTGATTTATAACTGATCCTATCGGGAAAAAAGAAAAAGGATACCGGTCTTAAAAAACCACCCGCCAAGGAGTGGTTTTTTGTTATTCCGTTATCCAGGTCCAATCGGACACATCGCTTTGCGCTTCGATTTTTGTTTCTACAGCATCCGGTAAGCCCGGGAAAAAATCGATTCCGGTTTTTTCTTCCAGTTGATCGATGGTCAGCGTCAGTTCCTTCAACCGGTAAGGTTGCGCATAGATCTTATGCTCCAGCCAAAAAGCGATCGCCTTATATTGGTCCTCCTTCCGGGCCAGCACCGCCATGTAATAATACTTGGGTACAGCTACCTTATTCGGGCCGGTCAGGGTCTTGATCTGATCCTCCCGGATCGTACCGCCCTTGACCACATAGAGCGTATCCCGAAGTTCCGGACTTTGCATCCAGCTTTTTACGTTTTCTTCGAGCACCTTCCAGATTTTCTGATTAAAATCACTCAACTGCGGGCTCATATTCGAATAATAAAACGTCTGTTCGTTCGCTTCCCGGCTATAACGGCGATCGTTGGAAGCTACCAGATGTCCCCGGTCATAGCCGCTGTAATCCGTTTTCGTCGTCCGGTATTCTTCCGGCACCAGCGAATCATCCGCCCAGGCATCCGTACGGGTAACATGGTCGGCAGCTGTGGCATCATAAACTTTGAAAGCGACCCAACGGGCATGCCGTTTGGGAAGATTATATTCCATACAATAATTAGGCACCGTTTTCTGCTGATAAATGACGGAATGGTCGATAAATTTATAATCCGCCCCTCCGGCCAGACGCGGAATTTCCAGACGGCCCGGCACAACGTTCATCACATCTTCCTCCGTAGGCTTTTGAGTAATCCGAAGCGTATCCCGGACCGAACCGCTCGACAAAGTAAGCAAAGCGCTCCGTTTTCCTCCGTCGTTGGGAGTAAGCATCAGGTTGACCACAGCATCCCCGTTTCCGGAAGCGGGGTTCACCTTACACCAAAGGCTGCCGGAACCCGATACGGAAATAACCCACGTTCCGCCAGCACTGACATTCAAGTCGAATTCACCCCCGGAGGCGGGAAGAGCCGAAAACAGTTCGTCGGGAATCAATTTCGCTTTTTCATCCTCTTCCTTACAGGAAGTGAAAAAGATTGCGAGCAGCATCAAGCTGCCCGCAATCCATTTTAGATGACTGGTATTTCGCATCATAAACTGGGAATCTCCTTCAAAGAATCTTCGACATAGGTAAACTCACCTTTACCGGCCAGTTTAAAGCGTATGGTATAGTACTTCGTCGCCCCGGAACCCTCTATACCGTAGATACCGAAGTTAATAACATAAGTAATGGGTACATCTTCCAATTCCACCTCCGGATAGTTGCATTCCAGCATATGCTGCATAGCTTCCGGCAAGCGCTTCCACATCAAGGCCGTCAAATCTTCATCACTCATGGTTCCATATGCCGAATTCATCTGTTCCTTCCACTTGGCAGGACGGAAATCGAAATTATTCTGATAGGCAGAACCACCGTAATAATAATCGTTATTCCCATAACTAGTCACATATCCTTTCCCTTTATCCGTAATACCTGCCTTCTGATCTATATTTTCCCATACCCAATCGGTCAGCTTCTGGAAATAATAACTTGTTTCGGCATTCCGCCCCGGAACCAGGGTAATGGTTACATCCGGACTATATTTCCATCCGTCTTCGGACAAAGCATATTGCTCCGTTACCACGGTTACAGGCTGTGTGTTGCAAGTCCATGCGCCGGCCGTAAACACATATTCGTCGGCTTTCAAAGCTGTAGTTTCACCGTCGTAGAAATTATACAAAACGGCAACGGTATCAGCGGACTGTGCATACGGATATTTCAATCCCAGGAACTGCGGCAAATAATTTTCGGCCGGTATCGAAGAACTGAAATTATTATGGGTTCCCGGAGCGCCCATAGCCTGATAATCGGCCGGATTAACTACTTCCGTTTTTTTCCTGGCAGCCCAGGTTTTCCCGTCGTAAGCATAGATGGCCAGACGAGTTTCGGCCCCACCGGTTTTAGCAAGCGAAGCCACGGTTGTCGCCACAGCGGAAAGAACCGTTACCTTTACATTATCGATCTGATAAGTAGTGGTCTTTTCTCCCGTACCCGAGCCGGTATACTTAAAGGCCACCCGTACATTTCCGCCAAAAGCGCCCAAATCCACGGTTCCTGCCAAAGAGAAATCACTGCCATATCCTGTTGTCGGTTCCTTCGGCATAGTGAAATAAGAAGAAATATCAGTCCATGTTGCATTGAGCGGAGAATCAGTATAATCATTCGAGATCAATATCTTCAAGCAATCGGCATTATAATACCCTATTTTCAGGTCAAAAGAAAACAAGGTGTTTTCTCCTGCATTAACAGTAAGAAGCGGTGAGATCAACCAGGCGACATTTTCATCTTCGTTACTTCCGTTCGCGGAAAATTGCACATATTTATTACCGCCAAATTCCTTTCCCTGCCACGTTCTTTTGGTCCCTTTTTCTGTAAAATTCACCCATTCCGGCAATGCCACATCAGCATTAGCTGTTACTTCATCAAATTTTTCATTCATGACAACTGTCTTCGACACAGGAGCCTGGTCTCCGACAAACATATTGTCAATCTGATAAGTAGTTGTCTTGCCATTGTTTCCGGAACCGGTATATTTAAAAGCAATATAAACTTTTCCTTCATATCCGCTCATGTCAGCCAAGCCGGCAATAGACCAGTCAGCCGCATACCCACCGGTCGGACCTTGAGGTAAAGAAAAATTTGACGTAATATCTTTCCAGGTAGCTGTGGTCGGATCACTCGTAAAATCTTCCGAAACGAGTATCTGCAAACAGTTGGCATTATAATACCCGACTTTCATATTAAAAGTAAAAACGGGTGCGGTATATACGATTAAATCAATACCCGGACTGATTAACCAAGCCACATTTTCATCTTCCTTACTTCCATTAGCAGAAAACTGTATGTATCTATTACCGCTATATTCCTTTCCCTGCCATGTTCTTTTGGTCCCTTTTTCTGTGAAATTCACCCATCCATCCAGTACCACGTCAGCATTAGGTGTCACTTGTTCAAAATCCGCAAAAAAGTCTTCAACCGGTGCTTCCGGTTCATCTCCCGAAGGTTCGGAAGCCGAATATTGATAAGAAGCTAATACCAAATCTCCTTTTTTTGAATTTTCCAGAGCTGAAGCCAAAAGCCTGGGAAGATTTTTTTCCGGACTTTTCGCCGGAGTCAGATATTCAATATTTTCTTCTCCCCAAACCGTCGCATAATCCGCTGCAGTTAATTCATAAGTTCCGGCCGCAGCCAATTCTGCCAGATAAGCCGGTGCAGTGGGAACATAATTATAGCTTGCACGAATAGTAGCCCCCAGAGAAGCCGTCTTCCAGTTTTTCGACATAAAAAGCGGTAAAATAATCCTCGGTTCCGCTTCAGGAGTTAAGTATTGGTTGCTTTTAGCCGCTTTTATAGCGGTTACAATCTTCTCTGCTTTTTCTTTTTTGGTTGCCTCATCTCCGGTTAAAAAAGTCAGAATGTCTTCTTCCTTATAACCGCTGATGGCAGAATAATCATCGGCAGTAAGCGTATAATCCTTATTCAGCACATTCTGCGGCTCAGACATATCGTCCAAACCCTCGAAGTGTTTGTCATTAAAGTCCTCACAGCTTGTCAATCCTAACACAGAGGCCATGCAAAGATATATGAGATATTTTTTCATACGTTATCCTTTTTAACTATCAAATTATTAGAAACTAATCTTCAGACGAACGGAATAATTCCGGCCGAAACGGTAAAATACGCGGTATGCTGACTGCCAGTTATGGTCGGCCCCGTCATAAGCATCGGAAATAGACACACCGTCCAATACATTGTTCACATTCCCGTAAATGGTAGCCCACAATTTCCCCAGGGGGAAACGGTAATTTACATTCAGGTCCAATTCCCCGGCCGACGGCATACGCCACGGAGTCTCATATTTTTTATATCCGTTCATTACCAAATCGGATCCGTTATCTCCGCCCACACTGAACTCTGCATAGTTACGCATCCAATACGTATAATCGGCTCCGATCCGCAGCCCCTTCAACGGCTGAATTTTCGCTCCTATGGCAAAAGTAGTCTGAGCGGAATTACCTACCCGCGTACCGTCCAAATCCACCACCATCTTCGCATGGTCCTCCGCCTGTATACCGGAAGCGATATCTCCGTCCGCATTTTTTAACGGCTGACCGGAGGAATTATAAAAATAACCGGTAGACGAACTGTTCCATTTCCAGTCTCCGATAGACACCATTCCGGTAATGTCCAACATTTTAATCGGACGGAACACGAAATCCAACTCAATCCCCTGGTGCAAAGCATCGATACCGCTCATATTGATCGTGGCCCGGTCGTCATTTTTCAGGGAGATCGTACGGGTCATCGTTTTATCCAGCCACTCGGTACGATAAAGGTTCAGGTTGGCACTGAAGAGAGAAGAACGGAAACCGTAACCGACCTCTACAGAAAACACTTTTTCATTGACAGCGTCCGGGTTAGTGGCATTACTGTTCATAGCGTACAGGAATACACCGCCGGAATAGAAAGGAGCCCGGGAGATATAACCGATATTGGCAAATACATTGTGTCGTTCTGTCAGATTATAATTGGCTCCTCCCTTGACATTCCAACCGATAAAATTCTCTGTTTTTGACTTTTCGTGAGTCTTATCGTAGTAATAATGATTCTTTTGCCAATATCCGGTATTCGATATAGCCCCGGCTACAAACACACTCAACGCATTGCGGTTGTACTCAGCCTGTCCGAAAATGCCTTCCTGCATCACATAACCGTCATAATCCCGGTATACCACATCCCCGACTTTCAGCTTTTGATTTACCCAGTTGGGGTCCGCACTATTGGCATTGTTAGCGGCGCTCATCTGAGCCCGGTAACGATCCACAAAGAACTCCCCTCCGTAAAGGTCGACCAATTCATTGGTATGCGTACCGTTGTAATACCGGAAGTCGATACCTCCATAGACATCGAAATATTTACCGATAGAAGTGGTATAAGTAGACATCAAACCATACCAGTTATGCTCGTTCTTGGACTCGGACATAGCCATCAGCGAACCGTTATCACTGGTTGCATTCAATTCGTAAATCTTATCATAAGCAAACGTACCGTCCGCATTCCGGAAATAAGTATTCAGTTGACCGTTACTGGAACCGTACCACATATTGGCATAATCCGAGGTACTTCCCAACCCTTTATAACCGCCTCCGCGACCGAGAGACACATACAATACCGTCGACAGGCTGGATTTCTCATTGATGGTCCAGAAATGGTTCAAAGAAATCTGGGGTTTATGGTATTTGTTGTAGCTCGAAGTTTTACGTTCTCCGTGCAAACCGAAACCATACGTAGGGTTATACCGGTATTGCCGGTCTCTGCCCGTATATTTTTCCACTGCCTGCCACCCTGCAATAGTCAATCCGTCATAATTACTACGCTGATTATGCCACTGCGGAGCACCGAATACCGTCAAAGAAAGCAAATGCTTGCTGTTAATTTGTTTGGAAATATTTCCGAAATAGGAATAAGATTCGAATTCCGTACCCTGGATATAGCCGTCTCCCCAACTCTTAGCCCCCAGCAAAGTAATGGCCCAACCGTTACGCAAACCGGTAGATACATTAAACGTGATTTTATTGTAACCGTCATTTCCCAAAGCGTAAGAAATCGATCCTCCTGCTTTCGCATCCGTCGTTTTAGTAACAATATTGATAGATCCCCCCACCGAAGGAGAAGAAACTTTAGACGCCCCCAGCCCCCGCTGCACCTGCATGGAACGGGTCACATCCGATAAGCCGGCCCAATTCGACCAATACAATCCGCCCCATTCCATGTCGTTCATCGGGACTCCGTTGATCATAACAGCAATATTGGCCTGCTCAAAACCCCGCAAGTTAATCCGGGAATCCCCGAAAGCACCTCCCGATTTCGTTGCATATACCCCCGGCGTGGATTTCAATATCTCCGGAAATTCCTGGGTAGACAGCTTATTCTCAATCTCAATCGGTTCGATGACAGACAAAGCTACCGGAGTTTTCCTGCGCACAGCCACAGAAGCGGTCACCGTCACGTCTCCCAAACCAATGACCTCCGTTTCCATCAAAACCGTTCCCAAGTCGACCGTATTCTTTAAGTTCACCTCTTTCTTCATCTCCTTGTAGCCGACACAACGAAATACCAATACCTGCGGACCTTTCTTTGAAGTCTCCAACATAAAAGTACCGTCTAAATTAGTAGCAACCCCTTCTGTTGTACCTTCAATCATAATTGTCGCACCGATTAACTCCTCTTTCGTTTGTGAGTCGATAACCCTTCCTTTTACAACCACCTGAGCCATAGCAGCCACCGTCAGAAAAAATAGCGGCACCATGAATACCAGACTTTTAATAAAGATTCTCTTCATACGAAATTACTTTTGTTTATTATTAATGAAATTCTTTTTACTTATCCGAAAAAATTTATCTTTATTTTCATTTTTTAACAAAACACCCAACACTACACCCCGATTTATTTTCCCAAACCCGGATAATATTTCTTAATTTCCTGTAAATCTTTGGATTTATACAGCCGGATTTCACTCCTATTCTACGCTACAAAACTATATAATATTCTTTAACTTCATAACTTTTTTTGGGGATTAACTTTAAAAAAATCACCAAAACCAGCCTTACAGCATAAAATATTTACTTCCATAATTTCCTGTTAAAATTTTATGAAGAATAGATTAATTTTTTATTACATTTCAAGACAAATCAGGAAATAATAAATTATTTTTAAATAATTTTATTAATTTTACTCCATCTAAACTGTAAATATTATGGCTAAACTAGGTTTATTTTTCTTTCTGTTTGGTTTTATCCGGATATTCACCCCGTCCCTACAAGCTCAAAGTGTTTGTAAAGAATTGAAGTCCGGTTGGGAATTTCGTCAATATAATTTGGGAGAATGGCTACCTGCCACCGTTCCCGGTACCGTCCACACCGATCTGCTGGCTAACAAAAAAATAGAGGATCCTTTTTACCGGACACAGGAAAAGGAGTTGCAATGGATCGATAAAGTCCCCTGGGAATACCGGACCGAATTCTCCCTGGAGGACTCCTTAGCGGCTAAAGGCCGCAAAAGATTAGTATTCTATGGATTAGACACCTATGCCGAGATCTTTCTCAACGAAGAAAGGATCGGCAGTACCGACAACATGTTCCGCACCTGGACCTTCGATCTGAGCGATAAATTACGGAAAGGAAAGAACTCCCTCCGCATTTTGTTCCGTTCACCTACCCTACAGGGTCTGAAGGACATGACCCACTACGGGTTAAAACTCCCGGCGGATAATGACCAGAGTTTTCAGGGCGGATGGGGAGACAACAAAATGAGCGTCTTCACCCGAAAAGCCCCTTATCATTACGGTTGGGACTGGGGACCGCGCCTGGTCACTTCAGGAATCTGGCGGCCAGTTGTGCTGGAATTTTGGGATGGATTGAAAGTAGAAGACCTGTTTATCCGTCAGGAACAGGTCCAGGCAAAGGCGGCCCGGCTAAAAGCGGAAATACGGATTTATTCGGAGAAAGAACAAAACGCCGACCTGACTCTGTCGGCCAACGACGACCGACTTTTCTCCAGGAACGTCCGGTTGGTCCGCGGAGAAAACCGGCTGGAGATTCCTTTTGTAATTTCCAACCCACGGCTCTGGTGGTGTAACGGCCTGGGTGAACCTCATCTCTACACTTTCCTCCTGCGGATAGAAGACGCCCAACACAGAAAAGACCGGTATCAGGTCCGGACAGGCCTTCGGTCCCTTCGGCTGGTGCGTAAGCCGGATGCCCGGGGAGAAACGTTCTATTTCGAATTGAACGGCCGCCCGGTATTTGCCAAAGGAGCCAATTACATCCCCAACGATGTATTTTTACCCCGGGTGACTCCTGAAGATTACCGGAAAGTAATAGCGGACGCCGCAGAAGCTCACATGAACATGATCCGGATATGGGGCGGAGGTATTTATGAAGACGACTACTTCTATCGTTTATGCGACGAAAATGGCATTATGGTATGGCAAGATTTTATGTTCGCCTGCGCCATGTATCCCGGTTCGGACGATTTTCTGGAAAATGTCAGGAAAGAAGCGGAGGAAAACGTTATCCGTTTACGCAATCATCCTTGTATTGCCTTGTGGTGCGGGAATAATGAAATCGGTGTGGCCTGGCGGGAAGGAGCCCCGGGAGGATGGGGATGGAAACAAAGGTATACTCCCGAAGAACGGGAAAAAATCTTTGCCGCTTACAAAGCTTTGTTCCATCGGATTCTCCCTGAAGTGGTAAACCGATATACCGACGGGGATGACTACTGGCCTTCCTCTCCTATGGCAGGTAGTGGAGAAACTGATTTTGAAATACAACCCGGCAACCGGGGAGATAACCACTATTGGGGAGTATGGCACGGCAAACACCGGTTGGAAGAATATGCCCGCAATATAGGGCGTTTCGTCAGTGAATACGGATTCCAATCTTTTCCGGATTTCCACACCGTACAAACCTATACCCTACCGGAAGATTACGACATCAGCTCGGAAGTCATGGCTTCCCATCAGCGAAGCGGGATCGGCAACCTGCGCATCAAAGAATATATGGGCTGGTATTATACCGTTCCCCGGGATTTCGAACAATTTTTATACATGAGCCAGGTACTCCAAGCCCGCGCCATGCGTCTCGCCCTTCAGGCTCACCGGAGAGCTATGCCTTACTGCATGGGATCCCTGATCTGGCAACTGAACGATTGCTGGCCGGTAGCCAGTTGGTCGACCACCGATTATTATCACCATTGGAAAGCCGCTCATTATGCTATACGGGAAAGTTGTAAAACGGTCATTCAGGTTCCGGAAAAAAACGGAGATACGTTAAAATTATGGGTGATAAATGACAGCTTACGGGATATAAAAGGCAGTTACACTGTCGAGTTATTGGACTTCAACGGGAATCGCTTAAACAAAATTACCCGCCCCTTTCAAGCGGCAAGCAATGCTTCCACCCTCATCGCTACCGTCGACCTGAAAAATTTTTTGCAAGGGAGATCGGAAAACGAAACTTTTGCTCTGCTTTCCATCAAAAACAAACACCGCATCTGGGACGAACAAACTTTTTATTTCGTTTTACCCAAAGACCTTCGTTTGCCGGTTAATCCGGAAATTTCGGTTCTTCCGATCCGGAAAGGAGACCAGTATTATGTACAGGTAAGCACCCGGCACCTGGCCCTAGACGTCCTCTTCTATTCGCCGGAACGATTTCTTTTTTTCGAAAAAAATTACATGGACCTGATCCCAGGGAAAATGTATACCATTCCCATACGGGATAAAATAAGTGCCGATGAGGTTTTCTCTATAAAAACCCGGTATGTAAATCCCTGAACGAAAGATGTACTTCCTTTCCAAGCGTCCCTCTCGGACAGCCGAATCCTACAGAAAGCCGGCTGTGATGCCGGCAGGGCTGACCGGCGGAAAGAAAACCCAACTACCCTGAAAAAGGAAATTTCCTTTTCAGGGTAGTTTACACAAACGGAAGGCTTGTCTCTTTCCGCTCAACGAATTTCAGCCCCGGGCTTCACCTCCCGATCGGGAGCCACAAAAGAAAGCGAGCCGTCGGCATTTGCTGCCATCAATATCATTCCCTGGGATTCTATTCCTCTAAGAGATTTGGGTTCCAAATTGACTAAAATGCTAACCTGTCTTCCGATCACCTCTTCCGGCGTATAATATTCAGCAATTCCGGATACCACCATCCGCGTATCGATGCCCGTATCGATCGTAAGCTTCATCAGTTTTTTGGTCTTCGCCACTTTCTCCGCCCTGACGATCTTTCCGACCCGAATATCCATTTTCTGGAATTCATCGATACTTATATTCTCTTTTGCAGGAGCAGCCTGCACACCGGCTGTTTCATTCGCTTTACGGGTAGCTTGCAACCGCTCGATTTGCCGGTTGATCGCTTCGTCTTCTATTTTCTCGAACAATAAACCGGCTTCATTTATCCGGTGTCCGGCCGGTAAAACTCCATCCCCCATAGCCCGCCAGTCCAAAGGTTCCATGTTCAGGAAATGACGCAGTTTCTCTGCACTGAAGGGCAGGAAGGGAGCGGTGAGGGTGCTTAAATCCGCAGCAATCTGCAAACAAATATTCAAAATGGTTTTTACCCGGGATTCATCGGTCCGGATTACTTTCCAAGGTTCCGTATCCGCCAGGTATTTATTTCCTAACCGGGCCAGTCCCATACATTCTTTCAGGGCCTCCCGGAAATGAAAAGTATCCAGGTTTTTTTCCACCCGGTCTATAATCTTCGGTATTTCCGCCAACACCTCCCGGTCGTACTCGCTCAGTTCACCTCTTTCCGGGGTGACTCCCTGGAAATATTTATGGGTCAATACAATCGTCCGGTTGATAAAATTGCCGAAAATAGCGACCAACTCGCTATTATTCCGGGTCTGAAAATCTTTCCAGGTAAAATCATTATCTTTGGTTTCCGGAGCATTAGCGGTCAATACATACCGCAGCACATCCTGTTTCCCTTCGAAATCCCGTAAATACTCATGCAACCAGACAGCCCAGTTGCGGGAAGTGGAAATCTTGTCCCCTTCGAGATTCAAAAACTCGTTTGCAGGAACATTATCGGGTAAGATATACGATCCTTCAGCCTTCAACATAGCCGGAAAAATAATACAATGGAAAACGATATTGTCTTTTCCGATAAAATGTATCAGCCGGGTTTCTTTATCTTTCCAGTATTTTTCCCATTCCGGCGTTAGGTCCTTCGTAGCTGAAATATAACCGATAGGGGCATCGAACCACACATAAAGCACCTTTCCTTCCGCTCCTTCTACCGGAACCGGCACTCCCCAATCCAGGTCGCGGGTCACGGCCCGGGCCTGTAAACCGCTATCGAGCCAGGACTTGCATTGCCCGTACACATTGCTTTTCCACTCCTGATGTCCTTCCAGTATCCATTCCTTCAGCCAGCTTTCGTAACGGTCCAACGGCAAATACCAATGTTTGGTTTCTTTCAACTGGGGCACATTCCCGGTGATGGCCGATACCGGATGGATCAGATCCGTAGCATTCAGACTGGTTCCGCAGGCTTCACACTGATCCCCGTAAGCATGTTCATTTCCGCAATGAGGACAGGTTCCGATAATATACCGGTCCGCTAAAAACTGCCCGGCTTTCTCATCATAAAACTGTAAAGACGTTTTTTCGATGAATTTTCCCTCCTCATACAATTTTTTGAAAAAAGCCGAGGATAATTGATGATGAGTGCGGGAGCTCGTTCGGGAATATATATCAAAAGAGATTCCGAACTCCCGGAAAGATTCCTGAATGAGATGATGATACCGGTCTACAATGTCCTGAGGGGTAACCCCCTCTTTTTGCGCTTTGATGGTAATAGGCACCCCGTGTTCGTCCGAACCGCCGATAAATACCACTTCCTCGCCTTTGGCCCGCAGATACCGCACATAAATATCGGCCGGCACATACACTCCGGCCAAATGACCGATATGAACCGGTCCGTTGGCATAAGGTAAAGCCGTGGTCACCAGATTTCTTTTGAAATGAGTCATATATTTCTTCTTTTAATGTTTTGCAGAATAATTAAGTCGCAAATTTACAAAAAAATCGTATTTTCGCATGATTAATAAATCGAAAGTCGACCAACCGGCGACAATTCTGATTTTTACCTTTAATTTTCACCTTTAGAGCAATAGATATGTTACGTCCAGCCTGTCTACAACCCGGAGATAAAGTCGCCCTCGTTTCACCGGCAGGCGCGATTTCCCGGGAAGCTATCGTTACCGCTACCCATTTATTACGATCCTGGGGCCTTGTACCGGTCCCCGGTAAGCATGCCGAATCCCGGTACGGCTATTTTGCCGGCACCGATGCCGAGCGCATGCATGATTTACAATGGGCCCTGGATGACGAAGAAATCCGGGCGATTTTCTGTACCCGGGGCGGCTACGGCTGTCTTCGCATCGTGGAAGATCTCGACTATTCCATTTTTCAGGGGAATCCCAAATGGCTGGTAGGATTCAGCGATATCACCGTCTTACATACCAAGTTAACCTCTTTGGGAATCGAAAGTCTGCACGGCCCCATGCCGAAAAGCTATTCCTCCACTACCCCGGACGCACTGGAAAAATTAAAAAATTTCCTGTTCGGAGATATTACCCCCTATCAGTTTCCACCCCATCCTTTTAATCGGGAAGGCATCGTAAGAGCCGACTTGACGGGCGGAAACCTGTGCCTGTTACATTGCATTCGCTCTTCCAGTATAGAATATCCCTATAAAGATGCGATCCTGTTTATCGAAGACGTAGGAGAAAACCTGTATGCTTTGGACCGAATGATGCAAAGCTTCAAATTATCAGGACGGCTACATCATCTCCAGGGATTGATCGTAGGAGGATTCAACGAAATGAAGGGAGAGGATTTCGGAAAAAATGCCTATGAAATCATCCGGGAATGCATAGACGAGTTCGACTTCCCCGTTTGTTTCGGATTCCCGGCAGGACATATCCCGGACAATTATCCCTTGATTCTCGGCTCGCATATTGAACTTTCTATCGATGAAAAGGGAACCGAAATCACCTTTCTTTAATCGTGCATAAAATGTCCGCTTCCATGAAAATATATATAGGAATATTCCTGATGTGCGTATTGTACTCCTGCGGAGATTCTTTTTTTTATCAGGATTATAAAACCTTACCGGAGGAGACCTGGAAGCCACAGGAACGCATAGCCTTTGAAGTAAATATTCCGGAAAAAGATACCTACTCTTTTGTGGTGTGTATCCGCCATACAACGGATTTCGAATCGGCCAACCTCTGGTGTTTTTTGAACCTTCGCGATTCCGTCCGCACCCTGTTCACGGATACCCTGAACCTGAAAATAGCGGAAAAGGACGGTCGCTGGCTGGGAAACGGGGTCCTTTTAAAAACCTTAGAATATCCGCTTAAAAAGGAAATTTTACTTCCTCCTGGAGATTATAACATTCAACTCGAACCGGGAATGGGGAAAAAGGAACTGAAAGGCATCCGGAATGTCGGATTGAAAATCAGGAAAAAAATAAAATAAATACGAATCTTTAGTTGAACACTCACATATGGCTAAAAATAAATTGGCGAAATTTGCCGAAATGGAAAATCTTCCCCGCGTTTTTCAACCCTTACATACCGAAATTTTCCGGAAAGATTACCAACTGAAAGGACAATGGCAGCAGCAGGTATTCGGGAATACGAACCCTATCGTCCTGGAAATCGGATGCGGAAAAGGGGAGTATACCCTGGGACTCAGCCAACTCTATCCGGAGAAAAATTTCATCGGAATAGATATCAAAGGTGCCCGCATGTGGCACGGAGCTAAAAAAGCCAACGAAAAAGCCATTACCAATGTCGCATTCCTACGCATGCGTGCCGAAATGCTGGAATCGGTATTCGCCCCGGAAGAAATAGCCGAAATCTGGATTACGTTTCCGGATCCCCAAATGTCCAAAGCCCGCAAACGACTGACGGGGACCCGATTTCTATCCCTTTACAAAAAAATTATACAGGAAAAAGGAATCATTCATCTTAAAACCGATAGTACGTTTTTATTTACTTATACTTCGGAACTGATCCGGTTGAATCAGTTGCCGGTTTCAGCTTTAACCGATGATTTATACGGTAAAGATGCCGAAAAAAACGAAGTATCGGATATAAAAACATTTTATGAACAGCAATGGCTGGCCCGGGGGAAAAAAATCAAATACCTCCGGTTTTCCCTGGAAGGAAAAACCTTTTTTCTGGAACCGGAGCTGGAAATCGAAAAAGACGATTATCACAGTGAAGCCCGGTATATGAACCCCGCTTATAAATTTGAATAAGATGAAAGAACGTGTATTGATGGCAATGAGCGGCGGAATCGACAGTACGGTAGCTTCCATGCTCTTACTGGAACAGGACTATGAGCTGGTGGGAGTCACCTTTCGGACGTTCGATACGATTTCCCGGGGATGCCTGGAAAAAGAAAAAGGATGTTGCAGTGTAGATTCTCTGTTCGAAGCCCAAAAAATGGCCCGGGAACTGGGATTTGAACACCATATTCTCGATATCCGCCGGGAATTCAGAGAGACGGTTATCCAAAACTTTATCGAGGAATATCTCCAGGGCCGCACTCCCAACCCCTGTGTCGTATGTAATTCCCATATCAAATGGGGCAAATTGCTCGAAACGGCCGACAAATTTAACTGCCGCTACATCGCGACCGGTCATTATGCGCGTATCGGCCGGCAAAACGACCGTTATTTTCTGCAAAAAGGAATAGACGAAGCCAAAGACCAAACCTATTTCCTCTGGACCCTTACTCAGGAAAATCTTTCCCGTACCCTATTTCCTCTGGGGGAACTCACCAAGCCGGAAGTACGCCGGATCGCTTTTGACCACGGTTATGAAAAACTTTCGAAAAAGGGAGAAAGTCAGGAAATTTGCTTTATACCCGATAACGATTACCGCTCCTTTCTGGCCCAGCAGGTGGAAAACTTTTCCGAGAAATACGGCCCCGGTTTTTTTGTCGATACCCAAGGTAAAATACTCGGAAAGCACAAAGGCTTTCCCCATTACACCATCGGACAACGGAAAGGACTGGGAATAGCCCTGGGACGGCCTATGTTCGTTACCGCCATAGACCCGGCCGAAAATAAAGTAGTATTGGGAACCAAAGAAGAATTACAAGGAAATACCTGCTTCGTTCATCCGTTCAATCTCATGAAATATGCCGACATCCCGGCAGGACTGGCAGTAACAGCTAAAATCCGCTATCGGAACGAAGGGAAAAAAGCATTCTTATACCCCGAAAACCATCAAATACGGATTGTTTTCGAGGAACCGGCAGACTCCATCACTCCGGGACAAAGCGCTGTATTTTATGAGAATACCGATGTGATCGGAGGAGGTATTATCCGCTGAAAATCCCCCGCTCTGCCCTTACCCGGAAACTCGCCGGGCGGGTAAGCTATTCCTTTTTCTTTACCGTTTGGTAATTAGCGATAGCCCGTTTTAAAACCAAGGTATCCAGACGGGATACAGGCGATAAAGTAAACCGGCCGTTCGGACCGCTTTCTACCTGAAACTGCTCTACCCGCCTGACCGGCGATAAAACGGTAAGGATATCCTCCTCCCAATACCCCAGATTTTGATAGGTAGCGACCAAAGCCCGGGACTTATATTCCGGAGCAAAAACATCCTGTCCGTAAAAATGAGATTCATAGGAGAAATGCAACAATCCGAATACAGTGGGCATAATGTCGATCTGAGAGACTAACGTACTGACCTTTCCGGGTTGTATATACCCGGGAGCATAAATCAAAGCGGGGATATGGTATTTATCCAGGGGTATTTCCGTTCTTCCGGCACTGGACGCACAATGATCGGCCGTAATAACAAAAACGGTGTTTTCAAACCAGGGCTGTTCGGCGGCCTTCTCCAAAAACCATCCTAAGGCATAATCGCTATATTTTACTCCCCCCTTTCTAGACTTGGAATTTTCTGGTATATCGATTTTTCCTTTCGGATAAGTAAAAGGCCGGTGATTGCTAACCGTCATAATGTGTCCGAAAAAAGGCTGACCGGAGTCCGCATTTTTCTGGAATACGTTCAAAGCTTTACGGTACATGTCTTCGTCGCAAACACCCCAGATGTTTTCAAAAGTCACCTCTCCGGAAGCAAAACTTTTCCGGTCGATGACCTCATATCCATTGCCTCCGAAAAAAGTTTCCATATTATCGAAATAGCTGTTCCCCCCGTACAGATATTGCACGATATAACCTTTTTCCTTCAGTATTTTCGCTGTAGAAAACAAATTTCCGTTATCCTTCCGTTTGATAATACTCTCACCCGGACTGGGAGGTAAACACAAGGTCACCGCTTCCAAGCCCCGCACAGTCCGGTTCCCCGCCGCATACATCTTATCGAAAACAAGACCTTTTTCCAACAACTGATCCAGATGGGGCGTAATGCCGTCCGTATTTCCATACCGGGATAAAAAAGAAGCACTGAGGCTCTCCACCGTAATCAGAACAATATTTCGCCGGACTTCCGGCAAGGTATCCAGAACCGACTTAGCGGGACTAGGCATTCCCCGCATTCCGTACTCCCCGTTCAAGATGGAAAAAGCTTCTTCCTCCGGTAAAATTTGGTAAAATTTACGATAATCCAATTCGTTATTTAAAAATGCAGTACAAAAACGCGGTATACCGTTAGCCTGCAATTCATTTACGTATACATCGCCCGTTTGTTGGAAACGGGTGTTAAAATTCAACAATAACACGGATAAAACAACCGTTATCCCGTAAAAAACAGAAACTTGGAGTTTGGTCGTCAATAACGGAATATATCTGAAATATTCCCCCGTATGCCGTATCAAATACCAGGTAACCGCCACCGAAACCGTAAAAAGTCCCGTCATCAAAGGAAGCATAGGATAAGATTCGAAAATATTTCCGATAACCTCATTGGTATAAATCAAATAATCTACAGCTATAAAATTGTAACGGACACCGAATTCGTTCCAAAAATAATACTCACTGACCGCATTCAACAAAATGAGGACTGCATAAATAAAAATAAGCAAAATATAGGACAGTTTCCTCCAGATTTCCCGAAGAGGAGGAACCCACAACCTCAGTCCGAAACTAATCAGCTTATAACCCAGAAAATAACTGACGATTTTCGATAACCCGCCCCCGTACTCATGGAATATGGTATTAAAAAACCGGACATAACAGAAACACAAAAAGAGAATACTCCAAATAATCACGCCCCAGGGTTTCCGGTATTTCCCTTCCGACCAGAAAATTAAGTTCAACCACAGAAAAAAACACCCCACGATCCCTACACACACATCATTGACAGCACCTAATAAAAATATCGACAACCAATCCCCAAAAGAAAAAGACACTTCCGTTTGCCCGTTAAACAAAAGGACAATTCTCAACAAAAAGCCTACAACTACTGACAAACCGACCAGTTTTTTTATGCTGACCGTCAACAAATCTGCAATATTTTTCTTTCTCATGATTTCAATTTTAACACACTCTTTGTACCTTTTCGAAAGGCCTTCCTAAGAAATGGCAAAAGTAATAATTTTTGGCAGGGGTCCCAAATATATAGGCTCGTATTGAAAGAGATACGCCTCTTTTCTCCGCCCTTTTTGGGGTGCTGAGAACTAAAAAGCCCCCCACAGTTAGACT
>CAJMSX010000041.1 GCA_905216195.1 uncultured bacterium | reverse complement strand
ACGAAAATCCCTCTATCGGAATAATCCTTTGCAGGGAAATGAATCAAACCTTTGTGGAGTTTGCAGTTCGTGATTATAACAAGCCAATGGGAGTAGCTACTTACCGTACCTCCAAAGATATGCCGGAACGGCTTCGTAACGCTCTGCCGGACATTGAGGATTTGAAAAAGCTATTGTAAGGCAAAAGCTATTCTGCCTTTGTTACCGGTTTCAGGAAATCGTTTTTACTGATTTTGGTCAACTGCCGCACATCCTCTCCGGTTTTCACAACGATGGTAACCGAATCACTCCATTGGGTGAGGGTGGCCAGAGATGAAATGTCGCAGAATGCCCGGCCGTAGTCAAAATTGGTGTTTGTCCAGTTGTCCGGTATGCGTGGATGATAGCAGAATTGTAGTCTCAGCGTGTCCGGAGTTTGGTTTGCCGGGGAATGACTCTCCGGCATTGAATGGTTGTGCCCGTACCCCCACAGAGTTTAATCCATAAAATTATTCATCCTTATATTGGGCTGCCGGGCAGCTCTATATCCTCGTTTTGTTTGGGTTATCCCTGGCATATCTGAAACGTTTAAACCACGGGGACGTGTCTTTTGGGCTATTTTCAGGGCGGAATATAAACGGGAAGGACGTTAGGTGATCCGGTATTCCTTTAGGTGGAAAGGAGTGACAGATGTAAATTTAAAAATAGTTTATAAATCAAAATTTTGGATTAATCGTTAACTTTGCTGCACAGGGAGTCCTGAGATAAGATCTTTGTGGGTGCGAAACAGAAATCTTTATATAAATGCTGAATTAAAATCTGAATGTTATGAATCAATTTGGGTTATCTTTACTTACGGGGCTTGTTGCCGGAGGGGTCGATGTGATTCCGATGTTGTTGAAAAAGCTTCCCAGGGCTTCGTGTCTTTCCGCTTTCGTTCAATACATTGTCGTAGCGATTGTGATTTTTCATATCCACCTGCCCGGTCTTGCCTGGTGGCTGGAAGGAGGCCTTGTGTCTTTGGCGATGGCTTTGCCCGTGCTGGTGTTGGTGGCTGAAAAAGAGCGCAAGTCGGTTCCCGTTATTGCCGTAAATGCGGTAGTATTAGGTGTTTTGATTGCTTTGGTGAAAGTCAGTTTCGGGAGTTGATTTTGGTCACTGCCGGGAGGGAAGATGCGGATGGGGGATGTCTTTTAGGGAAAATATTTGTTTAAACAGAAATAGAATGGAAAATGATCAGGTGGCTTATTGCGGGCTTTATTGCGGGGCGTGCAAGAGTCTGAAAAAAGGGAGGTGTCCCGGCTGTTACGGGAACGAAAAAGCTACATGGTGCGCAATCCGGAAATGCTGTCGGGAAAATGGTTATGCTACCTGCGCCGATTGCAGGCTTATGCCGCTGAAGGATTGTAAAAAATACAATAACTTGATTGCGGGAGTGATCGGTTTCGTCACCCGCACAGACCGCAGCAAATGCATCGGCCGGATTAAAGAAGTGGGAGTGGAATCTTTTGCCGCTGAAATGCAGGCTCAGGGAAAAATGTCGATCCGTAAGTCGTAAAATGGGAGGATATATTTGCGGAAGGGAATCCGTGGCGCGGCTGCACGAAAGTCAGCCCCGGATGCAAGTATTGTTATGTCTACCGTCAGGATTCCGTGCCCGGCGCGGAAATCAGCAGTAGCGAGGGGCGGAAGACGACCAACTTTAACCTGCCCCTGACGGAAATGAAGTTCCATTCCGGGGTACGGATTAAGGGTACGCCGGAAAGGGAGTAGCAGGGAGAAAGGGCCGGGTCGTTCCAGCGGGAAATGCCGTAAAAAATAGCCGAAAGACTCCGGAGGAAGGCTGTAACGGTGCTAGTCCTTGGGAGGAGTCCTGATACGTGGGGCGATGGTGCTTCCTTCCGGGTTGATACGTCCTGAGATTTTCCTTTAGCTTTTCCGTACAACCGGAGCAGGAGGCCCGGGAGAGGAACAGGGCCAGCTAAAACAGATTCCTTTGTATATCGTTTTTCCCCTTGCAACTTGTCCGTTTCCTTTCCCCGGCATACTTTTTCGGCAGAGGAACCAACGGCCCCTATCTTCCGGTGGGCATAGGAGGAGTTCTATTATCTGCTATAATGTTTGAGGGGTATTTTACGGTTGACTTGTTTTTGTCAACAGGTGCCGGGAGCTGTCGCCGGTGTCCGGATTATCGTATATAATTGAACTCTCTATGTAATAATTGCCTGCTTTGAATGTCAGGATGGCCAGGGTGTCCCCGGCGGTCAGGTGGCCGGAACCGTCGATGAGCTTATCGCAAAGGATAATCAGCCGTCCGTCCTGTTCGCTCACTGTACCCTGGTAACTACAGTAGATTTTATATCCGCCGGCCGTAAACGAAGCTGAGTCGCGGTCTATGCTTATCATGTAGTCGGCAAATACCTCCGTCGAATCGTTTATCCGGCCTAACGAAACCGACAATTCATACTCGCCCAGCCACTTCGAACCGATTGGAAGAGAAAAATCTTGTCCGGCAGAGGTTCCGGTGTATTTTTCCTGATTTGTCTTCTTTTTTTCAATAAAGAATCCTTTATCATCCATTACATAACAGGAGGTTGTTCTGCTTTCCTTCTCCGTGTCGTTTTCCATATCGTAGGTTACGATAACATCAGTCACTCTGATATAACCCTCCGTATCCAGGTCAGTATACCTGTATAGTCCGCCTTCTTCAAAGACAGAGGTGGAAACGAGCAGGCGGTCGATAAAACGGTCTTTGCTGTCGAAAGTCTGTAACTCCAGTGCCGGGTAGCTATCGTTATGACACTCGCGCAAATGGGCGAACAGTATTACTTTTATATTACCTGCATCGGGCAGTTTTTTGTAAAGTTTTACAGAGGAAGGAATCCCTTTTCCGATGAACTGACCGTTGATACACACTGAATCATAAACTGTAACAGGGGTTCTGCTTTGAAAAGCGGATGATATGCTGAGTTCTTCAATGTTTTTTTTCAGGAGAGCTATGCTATCCAGGTCATTGGGCACGGTAATCCTAAGGGAAGCTGAGGTGGATTCCGGTTTACCCGCCTTTTTATCCACGATATCCAATAAAGACAAGCCGAAAAAGTCCGGGGCCTCTGCTTTTACATCAACCGCAGAAACGACGGCGGGAAGGTAGCCGTTATATAAAATGACATTGAAGAGAGAATTGCCTGTTTTAGCCGTATCCGATAAATCGATAGAGTAAGAGCCGGCAAAATCAAGAATGCGGCAGGTAGTGTCGGCATACACAATCTCTATGTCGTTTTGTTTCAGGTAAGTTTTCGCTTCGGAGGAGTGGAAGGCCGCCTCGTCAGCTATAGTATGGAAATCTTCAGGTGAACGGTATCCCCGCTTTATCCGGTTTACTTCTTCCTCGGTAGGAACGATAAAAATAGCGGTTTTCTTATTTTCAATTCGCATGGTATCCGTTCGGGCGAGGGAACCGGCAGGGTTCTGTACCGGAAATACGTGTCTGCCGGCACGAACATTATTCAGATAGCTTTCAATCACAACTTTGTCGTTTCCGGCATATACTTTTAACGCAATCTTTCCGGAGCCGTGTATCTCCACATCGTCGGGCTGTGTTACATCAAACTGTCCCAGCCTCACTAAAGTACCGTCATTAAAGTAATAAACAAAATAGACGGATTCGTACGTATCCCTCAGCTCTGTCAATACGATTGCCGAAGGACCGTCTGCATAGACTTTCAGCTCCACCTCGCCGTAATCGAACATGTCCTTTACCCGGTATTCTTTACCGTTTACCGACAGACAGTAGAAAGCACCGCTTTCTTTGGGAATAATTTTATAAGCAGAATGTACCTGTTCTTTCGGGATACTCCTGCACTCTTTCAGCGTTTCGCTTTCACCTTTTTTTTCAATTTCAACAGGCACATCTGTGTTTCCGTTTTTGTCAAAAACAAACGGTCCTGACAGGTAAAGTCTGCCGCTTTTCCGGTAAAGCGTAGCAAGCGGTTTCCCATCCGTATCGGGCGCATTCGGTCCGGTAGCCTGGAACGCAATAGAATCTGCTGTCGCGGCAATTACCTTACAGGTATACATATCGTTTGCGTGCAGTTGTGATTTGTAGTAGGTACATTCCCCGGGCTGGATATGAATGCCATAAATAACAAACCCGGCTTCTGTTTCTTCCTCCGTATTCTGCAGGTTAACTTCTGCACTATAATAGCCATACCATCCGTCTGCCTGTGGTTTCTCCCATCCAGGGGCAGCATAGGCAGGATTGACGGAAAACTCTGCCGTTCCGATGTCTAAATCGCCGCAATCCGGAATCCGGTAGTGCCCCCAGGCACATTTCACTGTCCGGTTGCCTGCATTGCTATGCCATATTCCGGCAAACAGGTTGTTGGAATAGCTGTCCGCATCATCCTTGGTATCGTCGTAATGCAAATTATCGTTTTTATCCATATACCAGCGGAACACCGAAATACCTGAGAAAACCCCGCTATCCTTTTGTTCTTGTTCCTCGCGGAGAGTGTAGCGGGCGATACAAATACCGTGTTTGTGTATCTGTCCTTTCCTGAAGCCATCTGTCCCATATTCGTTCAGTTCTCTCACATCCAGGATTTGTAAAAAGCCTGAGAAAGGACGTATATGCTGTAAGACGGTTGAAAAGCCTGAAATCAGGTAAGTTGTATTTGTCTCTTTGTTTACGGTCTGAAAGGTCAACTCCATTTTTTGGCAATCTTTTCCGATATATCCTAAGAAATCTACCCGCTTGTCTGCCAGAATGCATGAAAAGTCCTGATTCAGTATCTCTTGGTTCTCCTTTATAATGGAGTGTGAACTCTCTACAAAAGGCGTGACCCATTGCGGTAATGTATCCGTTTGCTGCCGGGACCAGGCACTCAGTGGGGAAAGGGCTCCGAGGAGAAGTAAAATCATTAACTTTTTCATTTGCAATTCTTTATTTTATTTGTGATCTTTCAGGCAAAGGACTCGGAATGCCGACAATCCGGCAGGAATGTCCGTCAGGTTTCATTTTTATTTATCTTGTTGCTTCGTCCGGTACCGGTCCATCATCGCCACGATTTACTCCGTCGTATATCCTTTGGCCATATCTGTATTGATTTGTATGGGCCAGGAATATCCCAGGGAACAGTTTATCCGCGCTAACCATCGGTATGCCTTCGGTAGCGCGGCAAGGTATTTTTCCCTGTGGCGTAATGCTACACCAAGTATTTTGGCGGAACGAATCTTAATCAGCGAAATGTCGCTTACTTCCTGCCAGGGTATAAAACGCAGGTTCCGGAATCCCGAACTGAACTCAAAGCCCTCAGCCGTAAGCACCAGGAGCGGGCGTGGCCTGACCAAACGTCCCAGTATTATGCCAATACCTACTGCCCACATGCACAGCACTGCTGCTCCCAGCATGAGCAGGAGCAGCCGGATTTTTTTGCCGCGGCTTTCATTTATGACTACAGTTTCCATCAGAGGGGGTCTCCCGATTTCATGGGTGTCTTTGTTTTAGGTGTGGCTTTACACTTGGGGAACAAAAATAATATAAAATTTAAAAATACTACAGGAAGGAGGCTTTCGGGTTGTTTTATGTTCCTTTATAGCTCACGGGGACGGAGCTTTTGGGCTATTTCTGGAAATTTCCCGTTTCTCTTTGTTTTGTCCGACTGCGATTTATCCGAATCGTACCGAGTGACAACAGCTAATCTGAGCAAGGCCGTGAAGCGGAATATCCGGAGGTTTACGCCTGATTATATGTTTCAATTAACGAAGGAGGTTCCGGATTCGGCCTCCCCAGGGACAAGGAGACACGAACACCCCCTTCCCCCGGGTTATGGGATGGAAATACTATAGCTTATTTTCAGCAAAGGGAATAGAAATTAGAGAGATGAGGGATGGAGTACATATCGGTACACAACTTCCGAAATATCTGCGATGATCTGTGAAGTGTTTTGTATACTTTCTCTCGAATCTTTTACAAATACGGCAATGGAGTAATGTTGCCCGTCAGGAAGGTAGACAAAACCGATATCGTTTATCCCGATAAATTCTCCTCTTGCATTCCGGTCGCTTGTTCCTGTTTTGTGGCCGATGATTACTTTCGTTTCTAAGAGTGGTTTCGGAAGCCGGTCCTTACCGGTTCTGCACTCTATCATAGTACGTTCGATAAATTCCTGATACTCGGTCGCAAAAAGGGGCCGGGTCAGGAAAATTTCTAATAAGCGCACCGCTTCCAACGGAGTACTCCAGTTATTGTAGCAAAGGGCAGGGTCTTGATGCATTTCGTGTTCGGTTGCACCAATGGAATATTCTTTCAAGCCCAGCGACCGGATATATTTGTCGGCAGCCCCGGTTCCGCCTATATAATCGAATAGAATGTCACAGGCATTGTTGTCGCTCAGTTGGAGGGTATATTCCAGCAACTTGCTAACGGGCAAAGAGATATTTCCTTCGGGATATTTATCGCGCAAAGGGCTGTAGGTATCAGGCTTAAGAGCTGTCTGAGCGATATATACCTGAGTTTCGAGCGGTAAATGCTTCCGGTAAAGATAATCGGCTACAGCCAAAGCCTGATGAAACTTATATACACTCAGGAGAGGATAGCGGGAATTATTGTTTACTGTAACTGTATCTTTACTATTCAGAATCACAGCTACACCCACCAAGGCTTTTTTGTTCCGGATGATTTTCCTGATGTGTTCTGTCAGACCTTCTGCTTGCGCATGCACGATAGAAGGACAGAAAAATATGCTTAAAATGAGAAGAATCGTTTTCATCTTTTCCGGTTTTGAATATGGAACGGTGTCTTTGCTGCAAAGATAGTTAAATTAAACCCTGTTCCCCTGAGTTATTCGGATAATTGCAATCCCCATTCCCCTAATTGCAGGGGCAGTGGAACGATAGATGCTTTTCTTTAAACCGCTGCAATATATTTTGTATTCTACCACTCCCAAAGGGGGGGTATCACCGGATGGTGTAAAATAGCCCGAAAGGTACCTCTCCGTCGTTTAGACCGGATATTCCGTCAGTACAGGGAGGGGGAACACAAACATCCCGTCCCTGTGGGTTCTGTCATTCTTTATCAACGGCCCGAAGCAACTCTTTTAAGAGTTTGGATTCCGGATAACGGGATACTCCTTCCTCTGCAACCTGCTTTGCTTTTACATTATTTCCGTGAAGATTGTATAGTCGTCCCAAATTGTAATAGATAGCGGCTGTCACTTCAGGCAAGCTTGTTGTGTCAGCCATTTTTAAGGCCTGTACATAGCAATCAACCGACTCTTCCGTTTTACCCTGATTGGTAAGCAAACATCCCATCCGGTAATACGCTTTGATATGATGGGGGTCCAGCACAATAATCCGGCGGTAATCGGCAATGGCCACCTCTCTATTTTTCAAGCCTTCATTAGCCAGGGCATGGTTGAGATAAAAAGATACACTCTCCGGCCCCAGGTGAAGTGCTTTTTCCGCATCTGCCAGTGCTCCTTCATAATCACCGGCAGAAAGACGGGCTGCACTACGGTTATTATAATAATCGGGTTCGACCGGATTCAAACGGATTGCCACATCATAGTCGGCAATAGCATCCTGATGGCGTCCTTTGTACCACCAACACATTCCCCGATTGTAATAAGCCCGATGGAACAGGGAATCGGCTGCAATAGCCCGGCCAAACCATTCCCGGGCTTCCTCATAAAACCCTTTTTCAGCCAGTTTTCTCCCTTTCTGATTGCAAGTTTCAGCAGAACAAAGCAGACTGTCCGGAAAAAGTTCTGCCGATTGTGAGCCCTCCACCGCTCCTTTCATCTCCTTCCGGCTTTTCCCCTTACACGACGATAAAGCAATTGACAGCCCCAGCAGTAAAAAAAACAAATTCTTATACCTCATGTTTATTTTATTCATTGATTTAGTCCTGAATTTCATTTTGTCCGTTTTTTAGATTACCCGTTCGGTCCTGTAAGTAGCCCCGGGACGTGGCCTTTGGCCTATCCGGAGATCGTTTCTTTCCGGCAGGACAACACAAACGGCCGGTTTTGCATACTCTCCATACATTATTTCCGGTATTCCTCCGGCACAGGGAGACCGAAATGTTCGCACAGCCAGCGCACATCGTGAGCATCATTTTCGTCCCACTCATATCCGCAATGAAAAAGCAGCTGTTCCCGGGGCGGGATGCAGCGGACTTCCCTGCCGGCAATTCGCCCGACGGCTGAAAAGGTTTCTGCCGGATAGCTGTTCCCCTCAAACCGAAAAGTACCGTTTTCGTCGGGCTCATACAGATGCAAATCCACCACCCGCTCCCCCGCATCCTGCCAGACGGTATGCGCAGGGGTGGTATAGTCCTTCCGGATTTCCTGGAATCCTTTCTCTTTTAAAATCGCAATAAACTCTTCGCCCTTACTTTTTTCTATAAACAAGTCAATATCATTGTGCTCACGCGTTTGCCGTCCCAGCAGCGCATCCACGCCCCAACCCCCGTCCAGGAATACGGATATTCCGTGGCGCTCTGCATCGGTTATTATTTCAACGGCATCAGTTTCGCTTATCATACTTTAATCGTTATAAGTGGATAAAAGGCATAAAAACAAGCAATCCCTGCGTACCTGTTAGTCCCGGCGCTTCAGGTATTTTGGGGTATAAGGGCAGTGCACCAGACATTTCAGGCAAGTAGTACACCGGCGCACATCTATCCTTTCTTCCCGCGGAATCTGTTTCTCCCAGGCTTTTCCATAAATTGCCCCTGTCGGGCAAATATCAGTGCATATACGACATGCTCTACACCGACATTCCATCAGCTGTGTGCTGACCGTCGCCAGCGGAGCATCCGTCAGCACTGTCCCCAGGGTAAGTGCCGGGCCGTATGCCGGAGTAATCAGCAGATTATTTTTCCCAATCCAGCCCGCACCGGACAGGACGGCAACCGTTTTCTGCGGTAAAAGCGTCCGCAGGTTGTCCGCATCCCAGGCGTGCGTTGCTATCACATTATTATCCGACAACGAATAAGCGCGGTATCCCTCCGACACCAGCACGCCGGCTATCCGGTCCGCCAATTCCCCGGCCCTGAGTTCTTTTAAATGAAATTCATCCTCCTCAACCTGATTCTGAGCGATAATTGTCTGTACATAATCCGGCGTCTCTTTCACCTTTTGTATATACGAGGGTGTCAAGGGAATGCCGAAAGATAGGGCCCGGGGCAGCCCCCTGTTTTGCTCCGATGGCAATCCTGTAATGTCTGTGAAACGGATAAAAGCGGCCCCCTCTTCCGTCAGTATCCGTATGATCTTCTCCTCTATTTCTCTCATGACACAAAGATAACGCTTTCTACGTCACCCGATATTGTACAGGAAAATTTTTTGTACATTTAACGCCTGAACCTTAAAACGATAAAACCTGATGAACCGTTACTTTATCAAATACGTAATTTACAGTGTCTTCATGTTAAGTGTGATGGCTTGCTCCTCCGGACTGGATAAAAAATACAATCCGTCTTCACGGGAAAAGGATTATCAAGAAATCGAAAAATTAATATCTGCCGAAGATTTCAGGCTGTTAAAGGATTATATTCAGGAATCCGAAACGGAAAATAAGGATTTCAGCGATGATACCTACCGGGTACTTCTCAATGCTGCAAAAAGCCAGGAAAAAATAAGGATAGACCGGGAACTTTATTTAGCTGAACTGGAAAAGCAAAAGGCAGCAGAAAAAGTGATCATACAGCAAAAGACGGAATTGCTTTGCAGCCGGAAATGGCAAATGGAAAATATCGAAATTGTCATCGAAAGGACAGATGATTCCGTCATCATAATGTCACTCTCCGATGCAGCCAAGAAAGCTTTTACCGGTAATGGTAAACGGCAGAAAATATACCTGAGCGACGGCACTTACAAAGAAATGTTCGGCCGGAAAGAAGCGGAAAAAGGAACCTGGGAGTTTACAAGTCCGGACGTCATCCGCGAAACCCGGCCGGCGGGTTCAAGCAGCATACGGAACAGTAATGTGTATATATTGTCTATCGAAATATTGGATGAAAAGCAATTCCGTTATATCCAAAAAGCGTACAACTCTGCGTACGCTTCTACAGGATCCAACATGTTTGTTACGATGGCTGCCGAAAACTAAGATTTGCGGGAATAGCGGCTATGCGCACACATTCACTCACAGTTTGGCAAAAAGAAAATCCTCTTTAGCCCCAAACACCCTATCCCCGCGGACTATCGGAAAAAACAGCTTTGTGTCCCGATATAGGTCAGGGTCAACTTGTGCATGGCCCTGGTAACAGCTATGTAAAGCATGTTGCGGTCCATTTCCGAACAATAGTTTCCGGCATCGGTATGGGGAACGATTACCTCGTCGAACTCCAGCCCCTTGGCGATATGCGCAGACGTAACGATGATGCCCCTTGCAAAAGTTGCGCTCCGGCTGGAAAGGAAATGAACTTCGTGCAGAGATGCCTGCAGTTTTGCGGCTAATTCCTGCGCCTGCGCTTCCGTTTTACAGATGATCCCCAGCGAGGTATAAGTCGATGCCCGGAAAGCGGAAAGCAAAGCGGCGATACCGGAAATTTCTTCTTCCTCCGTCCTGAATCTCAATACCCGGGGTTCTTCCCCATGCCGTGCAATGGGTTCCAGCTCGTCATTTGCACGGATTCGCTGCGCAAAACCCGTGATTTCATAAGTCGAGCGATAACTCTTGCACAACTTCATAACTTTGCCCGTCACAAATGCCTTTTGAATCATAGCAGCAGTAGACGAACCGTAAGGCGTTACCGCTTGTGCCGCATCCCCAAGCACCGTTTTCCGGCAAGGGTAAAGTTTCTGAATCACCTTATACTGGATAGGCGAATAATCCTGCATCTCGTCTATCAGCAAATGCCTGACGCGGTTCGGACGGCTGTTTCCCTCCAATGCCAGGTGTAAATAAGCCAGGGGAGACAGATCCGTATATTCAAGCGTCCGGTTCTTCCGCAGCTTAAACAAGTGCGGCTTTCCGGCCCATGCGAAAAAATCCCTGTAAAGCTGTAGATCATCACGGCCCGCAAACATATTTCTAATCTCCCTCCCCAGCAGCCTGCGTTCGGCCGTAGTAACTGTGATCCGGTATTGTATCTGGGCTCTTTCCACGATATAGTCGGTCATCACTTCAAACCGCCGCCGTACCGGATAACGGCTGAACCGCCGGAACTGCTCGGCGATAAATCCGGCAGGAAGGGTGACGTTTTTGGTGAGCCGCACATCCGCAGCTTTAAAATAGTTGTTCTCCACGTGCAGGATAAAACGTTCCAGTTCGGAAACCATCTCAAAAGAAGTCTTATAGCGTATGCGCTCTGCCAGTCCCGGAGCGGGACGGGTCAGCAGCTCGTCCACCTGTTCGAAAAAAGTCTGGTGCCTGTATTTATTGTCTAATACACCGCACAGTATTTGTTCCATACTGATTTCGGGGACGGTTTCCTCGCCCAGTTCAGGCAGCACGTTGGAAATATAATCGGCAAAAACCCGGTTGGGCGATACAATCAGTATATCCTTTGCCGAAATACGGCCCTTGAACGTATACAACAGGTAAGCAATGCGGTGCAGCGCAATGGAAGTTTTGCCCGATCCGGCAACTCCCTGTATAATCAGCACCTGAGCCTCTTCGTTGCGGATAATCCGGTTCTGTTTCCGCTGGATAGTGGCCACGATATTCTTCATCTTATCGTCGGCATTCGCACTCAATTCCTTTTGCAGCACATCGTCGTGCACGGTCAGCGAGCTTTCGATCATATATTCCATGTGGCCACGACGGATACGGTATTGCCGTTTCAGGGAAATATCCCCTTTTACGGGGCCTGCCGGGGAGATGTAGCAGGCTTCTCCCAGCTCATAATCGTAGAACATGCCCGAAACCGGGGCCCGCCAGTCATAAATCAGGTTGGTTTTGCTACCGGGATCATAAAAAGTGTGGATACCGATATAAACAGGCATTACCGGAGTGTCCGTCCCCGCTTCTTTAAAGTCAATCCGTCCGAAATACGGAATATCCGCGATTCTGCCCAAACGCCTGCGCTTGTCGATCACACTTTCGCCCGATGCAAAATGATTGAGGATACTTTCGCGCATGGAACGTATTTCATGGGGGTCAATATCCTTGTTTGACCAAAGATAATCTTTGTACTCCTGCAAAGTGTCTACGTGATCTTTGACCGAGCGCTCCGTCTGCTCCATCGCCTTTTTCAGGATATCGGTCACCCGTTGTAAATAAGCTCTTTCCTGTTCTTCCGTTTCATTAAATACCATAAAGCCGCCGTGTTATGTAAGAAAATCCGCAAAGGGACTGCAAACTTACACGATTGCCCCGGCCTGCGAAATAGCTATTTATAGCTACGAGGTGACCCAAGGGGACGGGGTATTCGGGTCATCATAAAATTAGAACGGCTGTTTTTACCGGGGATAGTGAAAAAATGCATAAATTTGTAATAATCCTGTGTACATTAGTTATGGCAGCAAACAACATTCCGGTAGTAACCCCCGACTACCAGCATTTCAGGGATGAAATTACTAAACGCATCCGCTCGGCACAGTACGAGGCGCTAAAGGCGGTCAATCGGGAGATGATCGGCCTTTACTGGGAAATTGGCAAACGGATAACGGAACAGCAGACAGCTTTAGGCTGGGGAAAATCCGTTGTCGAGAATCTTTCCCGGGATATACAGAAAGAGTTTCCGGGGATAAAAGGCTTCGGGGCTTCTAATATGTGGGATATGGCACGCTTTTACGCTGAATATCAGTCCGATGAAATTCTCCAACCATTAGTTGGAGAAATCAGTTGGTCGAAGCATATCGTTATCCTCACCAAATGTAAGGACACCCGGCAACGGCAGTTCTATATTCTTTCCACCCGGAAATACGGCTGGACGAAAGACGTGCTTATCCATAAGATAGAGATGAAGACGTATGAGAAGTATCTGCTGGGACAAAGCAATTTCGATGCCACCCTGCCGGAGAAGATAAAGAATCAGGCTATCCTTGCCGTGAAGGATGAATATACGCTGGGATTTGCCGGACTGGGCGATGAACATTCGGAATATGAGCTGGAGCAGGCCATTGTAAAGAATATCCGGGCGTTCCTGCTGGAATTCGGCACGGACTTTTCGTTTGTTGCCAATCAGTACAGGCTGGTGGTGGACGAAAAAGAATATTTTATTGATTTGCTGCTGTACAACAGGCGTTTGCAAGCCATGATAGCGGTGGAACTGAAAGTGGGTGAATTCCAGCCCGAGTATAAAGGGAAAATGGAGTTTTACCTGAATGTGCTGAATGATACCGTAAAGCTGCCGCATGAAAATCCGGCGATAGGGATTATCATCTGCAAGTCCAAGAGCCGCACAATCGTGGAATATGCCCTTAAAAGCTCCACGATGCCCATCGGCATTGCCACTTACAGTCTTTCCTCCGAACTCCCGGAGGCTTACAGGAAATTGCTGCCTGCATCGGAGGAGATTGCGAAGAAAATAGAATTGTTAATAGAAAAGTAGCCCGTGGGAACGTGTCTTCCGGGCTATCAATGACGCATGGGGACGGGGTAAATAAGTCATATTCATTACAGCTTATGATTTTTAGAATTTTATCCTTACCTTTGTTATGAACACCATTAAAATACTTCATACAATGACCACTGTTCTCATAGACGAAAGCACGCAAGAAGGAAAAGCCTTCGTTGAATTACTGCGGAAGATGAAATTCGCGCGGGTAGTAGAAGATGCCGAAGACTGGTGGCTGGCTATCTCTCCTGCCGAACGTCAGGCTATAAAAGAGGGATTGGAAGATGTAGAAAAGGGTCTGACAGTTTCTCATGAACAAATGAAGGAACGGTATGAGCGCTGGCTACAAGATTAAATGGTCTGCCCGGGCTGCCGATGATTTTGAACAAATTATCCGCTATCTTTCAGAAAACTGGAACGAGCGTGAAATCAGAAAATTTGTCCGCCAGATAGACAAAAACATCATTTACATTCAAACTTCCCCGCTCACCTTTCCGGCTACATTCCACTATCCGGGACTGAGGCGGTGTGTCATATCAAAAATCCATACTTTGTATTACCTTGTACAAAACAGAACTATTTATCTTATCAGGATCTGGGACCACCGCCGGGATGCCCGGAAACTGAAAGATTTTCTTAAATAGGACTCAAGGGGACGGGAGCGCGGCTTATCCCATTATCCATCTGGCATATCTCGGCGCGACTTTATAAACCGACGCAACGATACCCCAGGATACGGCAAATACCAGAATGCCGGTAAGCGGAATGCGCAAAGCGACGGGAATGTTTATCCGGTCGATAAGCAGATAGGCGGCCCCGACGATAAAATAATGGATCATGTAAATACCCAATCCGCATTTTGTGATATTCGCCAGCGCAGAGATCAAGAAAGGCGAACGTATCCGCACCTTTTGTACCAGCAGAAAGACGGCCACCGTCATGAGCAGGACATTCGGTGAGCAATACAGGAAAAACAACTCCATCTGTTCTTCCGAAACAGCCGGACGGGCTGTCATCTCACGGAAACCGGCGTAGGTAACGGCGTATCCGGCAGCGAACAAAATAACCGACAGCAGGACGGTCAGGCCGGTGGCATACGGTTTTTTATGCCCTAAATAATATCCTAACACCAGATACCCGGCGAACCCGGCGAAATAATAGAACGTACCGAAACTGTTCCACGCACACCTGCCCCACAGGTATGGAGAGATAAACTGCGTGGCATAAGGCAGAAAGAGCGTAACCGCCCAAACGGAAAGAAAGATTTTCATCTGTCCGGCAGACGGCTGCTTTAACCAGGCGGAGAGAAAAGGCATGTATAAATACAGGCCGATCAGCATATAGATATACCACAAAGGAATGGTGTAGACGGAAAAGTTGAAAAGGGATCATACAAATGTTGCGCCAACAACTTTCCCACCATTGCGAAGGATTTTCACCCGCATAGGCAAACATCCGGGAAAGAACCGAACTATCCCCCCCTGCCAGCCCGGTCAGGCAGGGGAAAAGGTTATAGACCACCGACCAAATCAGAAAAGGAACGATGATCCGCAACATCCGTTTTCTGTAAAACAGCCCCGTATCCTGCTGCACGGGCAATAGTAACATGCCCGTGAGCATCACGAACAAAGGCACGCACGGACGCAAAAAGGCCCCGTAGAGGCTGCCCCAGAAATTATAATCCGGATTGGAGCGCGCTCCGGGCGAGACATTGAAAGGGTCGGAGCAATGGATGCAGATAACCATGAAAATAGCCACCAACCGAAGCAGGTCGGCCCATACGATACGGTTGGAAACCGCCGGGTGAAAGGGTTTCGTCTTCATTTTACACTTCTATTTCGAAAGCGTAAAAGTATAACTACGGACTGCAATAATTTTTTAAGTAGTTAAAAAAAGCAGGCGTTATTTAACCTTGTTGCGCAGACGCCACAGGGTTACCTGCGAAATTCCCAGATAAGAGGCGATATACCCCAGATTGACCCGCCGGAAGAGTCCGGCATCTGTCTGCAACAGTTCCCTGTACCGCTCTTCCGCCGATTGGTATAAGCGGGACAGGAGGCGTTTTTCGTTCTTGATAAAGGCGCGCTGGTGGATGATTCTCGACCAGTTGGCGATTTCTATGTTCGTCAGGTATAAGGCTTCCAGTGCTTTTACTGGTATGGCATACAGAACGGAATCCTCCAGCAATTGCACCATCTCATATTCGTACCCTTGTATTTTGCCATAGAAATTGTTGGTGGAAAAAACGATGTCCCCTTCTTTGCTGAACCACGAAGTAGCCTCTTTCCCGTTAATGACGCAGTACGAACGGGATATGCCCTTTTCTATGAAATAAAAATTCTTATCCGCCTGTAAAGAAGAAGTCAGAATATGCTTCTTCGGCAGCTTTAACACAGCACTGTGGGCAAACAATGCGTCGATAGAGCCGTCGCTCATGCCGGAGCAGGATTTCAGGGCTTTCCTTATATTTTCCATGGTGTTAACAGCGAATATAATCCGTGGTGAATATACTCACATTTTTTCAAACTTGCGAAAAGTAGCCCACTGGGACGTGTCTTTTGGGCTATGAGGTGTTGGTGCAGCGTGCGTCCCGTCAACTAACTGTTTGCGGAGGATTACCGGTTCCGCAGTTGGAAACCTTTACCGGACAGGAGAAATCCTGTGCCCGTTAAAGAGTTACTTTTGCCCATTAAAATCTATGGAGAAGGGAAAGTTTTTTGATAAACTACTATATTTGCGAGGTAATCATCAAAGATCAACAGATATGCAGGATATAGTAAACGGACGTTGCGGTTGGTGCGGAACCGACGAGTTGTATGTGAAATACCACGACCAGGAGTGGGGAAAACCAGTGACCGACGACAAGACATTGTTTGAGTTTCTCGTGCTGGAAAGTGCCCAGGCGGGATTGAGCTGGATCACCATACTCAGGAAGCGGGAAGGTTATCGCAAAGCCTTTTGTGATTTCAATGCCGGTTTGGTGGCAAAAATGACCGAAGAGGATGTGGAACGACTGATGCACGATGAAGGCATCGTGAGAAACCGTTTGAAAATCAAATCGGCGATCACGAATGCCAGGCTGTTTCTTGCCGTCCAAAAGGAGTTCGGTAGTTTCTACAACTATACCCTATCTTTCTTTCCCGGCGGGAAACCGATCATTAATACTTACCGGTCACTGAGTGAAATTCCCGTATCTTCTCCCGAATCCGATGCCATGAGTAAGGATATGAAAAAACGGGGATTCAAGTTCTTCGGAAGCACCATTTGCTATGCACACCTACAGGCAGCGGGATTTATCAACGACCATTTGACAGACTGTATCTGCCGAAAAGGAACGCAAGGGGACAGGGTAAATGCGTCACTTTGAATGACGCAAATACCCCGTCGCCTTGAGTCTTCCCCCCTTTGAGCTATAACGCCCCGAAACCGCCGGTCAGGTTTACGGCTTCAATGGCATTGTCGACATTCAGCTTGGCCAGTATGTTTTTCCGGTGGTTATTGACGGTGTAGATACTCAGGTTCAGTTTACCGGCAATTTCCTTACTTAAATATCCCTGCCGGATCAATAGGAGGATCTCTTTTTCCCGTTTCGTCAACTGCTTTTCCACCGGAACAGGCAAAGAGGTCAGTATCTCGTTCGTCCGGATATTCACCACTGTACGCCTCACATGCGCGGCAGGCAACTGGTCCGGGGAGATGTCCATGATCCCCAGTATCATCCATGCCTTACCGTTCCTATCTGTCTGAACGACCTGATGACGGCTTATCGCATTTACATACTGTTCTTTTACGTTGAGCATCCGCAGTTGAAAGATCTGCCTGTAATCGTTCCGGCAGGCGGCAGGAAGCGAATAGATAAACTGTCCGTGTTCGATCTGGTATTCCCTCAGTTCTTTCCGGTCGTCGGGATGAATCCGTTCTTCCAGCAAATCGCCCTGTTCCTGTATATTCCTGATTTGTTCGGGAGAATACCCAAAGACCGTAGAAAAGTTTTCCGAAGCAAAGTCATACCTCCTCTTAAATACATCCACCGTAAAAATACAACTCCCACTTAGCCCGGCAAATTCCCGTATCGCTTCCCTTTTCTCATCCCACAGCTCATAATCTACATCGGAACCGCTTATTTGCTGTCTCGACCATAATTCTTCGGGAGTGATATTGTGCTGGTTCATCATGTAAAGATACGAAAAATAGCCCAAAAGACATGTCCCCTTGCCTCTTTTTGCTGTGGGGGTATCTATGCAGGTTTATTCCCTGTAATGACCGCAAAATTTTCCAGCGCCCAGGAGATAAGACTGTTGATAATGGGTATCAGGCTTTTCCCGAGTTCGGTCAGAGAATATTCCACTTTGGGCGGTATCTCGGCATAAAGTTTCCTGCGTACCAGGCCGTCGGCTTCGAGACTTTTCAAGGTTTCGGTAAGCACTTTAGGAGATATATCCGGAATGGCTTTGTTTATGGAGTTGAAGCGTGTCACCTCATTTTCGGAAAGGACACAGAGAATGAGCATGGCCCATTTGCCGGAAAACCGGGACAATATGTTACGAACGGGACAACTTTCGATACGGGTATATTTTTTCAGATTTTCTTGTAGCGGTAAACTGTTCATTTTCAATTATAATTACTTTCAGGTAAGTGCCTTACATTTTTGTAAGTTCTTGTATATTAAATTCTAAAGCATTATCTTCGCACTATCAAAATGAAAGTGAGTTTTCATGGCAAAGTTAATCAACCTGATTAAAATTAAAGAATATGAGCGAAATTAAAATCATGAGTAAGGGTGAAAAATACGCCCATGCGTCGGTCGGTTCCCTCAAAGGCTTCGAGGGAAAACAGTTCGTTAAAGAGTCTACTGAAGCCACTTCGTGCGAAATCTCATTCGGAATGCTTCTTCCGGGAGCAGCGGTGCCTTTCTTTCACAGCCACAAGTCTAACGAGGAAAACTACATCATCCTCTCCGGTACAGGCAGATTTCAGGTAAACGACGAGGTCTTCGATATAGCCGAAGGTTCCGTTATCCGGGTAGCTCCGGGCTGCGACCGCAATCTCAAATGTACCTCGGCCGGACCGATGACCTACCTCTGCATCCAGGCGAAGAACGGCAGTCTGGAGGGATACACCATGACCGATGCCGAAATGACCGAACGAGAGAATTTGTTGTAAAAATAAACCACGGGGACGTATCTTTCGGGCTATTTTCACCACGGAGCCGTTTACAGGAAGGCGGAAACGAATCGCGCCGGGTTGCCCGGACCATTCGTTTCCCTGTGGGCTAACACTTAAATGTCCCCATCTGCCCACGGGTCCACATAGACGTGCCCGTCAAACTTCAATACCCGGCTTCCCCCTTCCTTGGCGGTCAGGTCTTCCTCCGAATCCACGTGAACCTCGCCGTTACTGTCCCGCGATTCTTTGATTCTTTTCACCCTTTCCTTTGCAATAATATCCGCATAACCGTCATACCCCGTTTTGCCGGATATAATCAAAATCGTTTTAGCCTCTCTATAGATGCCGGCGTCCGGATCATCCCCTTCCTGTGCACGGGAGGAAACTTCAAAATTGCTGAGTATTTTACAAAGTTTTCTGTTCATTCTATCCGGCAGAAACAACGCCAACTCATCCGCAGTCCAATGATTCAGCATACTGCTGCTCATATAGAGTACCTTCACCCCGAAAGCCCTTTGCTCCGGGCGGACGATAAAAGGCGCAAAATCAAACTGAATATCAAAAATCTCCGATTCACCGTCTCCGCTGGCATCCGAAACCCAGGCACTCTCTTCGTAGTATTTTTCCAGTATCTTACCGCCCAAATTCTGCACCAATAACACACAGGCATCAAGCACATGGTCATTGTAATCCCCGAACTCGCGGATGACCGGAAGAATGACCGCCGACGTCGTTTCATCGTAAGGAAGTTTGCGGATTTTGAGAAAACGGTCGTATATCCGGTCTTCGGAATATCCGAGCTGGAGGAGTACTTTCTCCAGGATTTCCTTCTCATTGAGGGGTCTCATCTGAGCGGCAATCCGTTCTTCGGTCTTCGACATCCCGCCGATGCCCACCAGCTTTTCACAGTTCTGGTCAAGCCTGATCGTACCGTCTTTAAAAAACACCTCATGCCTGCCATACCAATCTTCGCTTGTGGGGTCGGAACGGAGAATTTCCTGAATCAGTTCTTCGTCGAAAATTTCGTCGAAACGCTTCTGAAAGTCGGCAGCATCCGTAATGTCCCACAGCGGATTCTGTCGGATCAGCGGATATTCCACCCGGGCACTCAATTCTTCGATTTTCCTGTTTTTCAATAGCTCCTTCCATTGATTGACCGCTTCAATCTGATGTTCCCACGTCAACTGCGCCAAAGCGGTAAAGGGTAAAAAAGTAAGCAAAAAATACAGAATCAGCCTTGTTTTCATAGTTTGTAATCGTTTTATACATGCGAAAATACAAAAATATGTGAATAATCAGGCGCTCAGCTTGTATTTTTCGGGTATCCTGTCCATCGTTTACGGGAATATGTCCTGCAAACTCTTAGCAAGAAAGGACAAGTCGTCTGATAATCTGAACCTATCTTTGCCGTACAGACATACAATATCCGGAAAAAGCAATATCGAGTGCCGTAGCAGGGTTAACCGCATAACGATAGGTAGAGAAAGTCTTCAGAATATTAAACTGTAACTGGGCCGTATGGGTAACAAATAAAACCTATCTTTGCTTTCCCAAACGGAACAGGCCCGTACCTGCCTGTATTATCAAAACGAAAAGTATATGAAAGAAGTTATTTTTGTAGTATTAAATGAATTTGCCGACTGGGAAGGGGCATATATCGCTACGTGCCTGAATCTGGGAGTAAAACCCGGAAGCCCTGTCAACTATAAAGCGAAATATCTGTCACTGAGCAAAGAGCCGATTATGTCACTCGGAGGCTTGAAGGTACTGCCCGATTACAGTCCGGAAGATTTGCCGGAAGATTATGCAGGACTGGTGTTGATCGGCGGTATGAACTGGTTCTCGCCGGAGGCCGCATCGCTGGTACCGTTGGTGGAAAAAGCCGTACGGGAAAAGAAACTGGTAGCCGGAATCTGCAATGCTTCCGTTTTCCTCGGCATGTACGGTTTCCTCAACAATGTAAAGCATACCAGCAATACGCTCGACTACCTTAAACAATATGCCGGGGACGGATATACGGGCGAGACGCATTACATCGAAAAACAGGCTGTCCGCGACGGGAATATCGTTACGGCCGAGGGTACGGGTCCACTGGAATTTTGCAAGGAGATACTATATGTCCTGCAAGCCGATACCCCCGAAGTGATAGAGGAAAGTTATTCGTTTTATAAAAACGGATTCTGCCCGGCATAAAGGCGACACTCTGAAACAACTGAACCTATGGTACATTTAGTATATAGTGTGATACACCCTCAGGAAAAGAGCCCGGTGCAATACCGAACTCTTTCAAGATAATTTGATAATTGAATGTACAACTTTTGGGGGGCAGTTCAGAATGACACTCCCTCCTCAATATCTCAGCATTTCAGTCGTGACCGGAAAGGAATTAACTCAGAACAGTGGCAGATGATATAGAAAACGACGATTGCAGAGGTAGTCAATAGCTCGGATAGGGACAATGCAAGCCAGATCCCGTTTGTTCCCGCAACTTCCGGCAACAGGATAAAGCAGGGTATCAGAAAGATAAACCCCCGCAACAGGGCGAAAAAAGTAGCGGGTTTTATCCGCTCTACACTTTGGTAATATCCTATGACGGAAAGGTTAAGGATAAAAAAGATAAACCCCGTTATTGCAACCCGCGCCGCCGCGCTGTCCGTATGAACAAACAGCCCCACTAAAATATGTGGGCAAAACGTAAACAGGAAGGTGATGATTATGCCGCAAAGGAAAGAGGCCAGCAAGGTGATCTTTCCCGTATGCCGTACACGCATCCTGTGCCCCAAACTGAAATTATAACTGATAATCGGCTGGGCCGACTGCGCAATAGCATTGCCGGCCATAAACACAAAAGGAATGTAATAGCAGGCGATGCCGAATGCCCCAACACCGTCTTCCCCTGAATATTCCATAAAAATCTGATTTCCCATAAACATCAGCGTAGCTAAGGTTGCTTTAGCCAGTAAGGCAGAAGAACCGATATGGCATTGGTAACCGATGTTGCGGATAAACAAGCGCAAGCTCTTTGCACTCCATTTTATCGGGAGAACCGCAGATGACGAGCATAAAACATCAGATAAATCATAGCCACCGTTCCCCCGACAGCAATGCTGACTGATGTAGCCAGGGCGGCTCCCTTCACCCCCCAACCGAAAAGAAAGATAAACAGCCAGTCCAGTGCAATATTGATGACGGCCGAAATCAGGTTGCACGTCATCGCTAATTTCGGCGCACCGTCCAGCCGGATGATGAACAGGGAAATGGAAATCCATATCTGAAAGATCTAGGACGGAACGAACCATAGTAAATAATCGGTGGCCATCGGTAACAAATAGTCCGAAGCCCCCAGCAGTTTTACGATTCTTTCCGGAAACGCCACTATCAACCCGGTCGGCAGGGTAGCAATCAGGCCGGCAAACAAGAGAGCCTGTGTGACATTGAGCTGCGCGGCTTTGCATTTCCCTCCGGAAAGCTGGATGGAAGCCACCACAGAGCAGCCCGCTCCGATCATCAGCTCAACACCGGTAAAGAGCATGAGCAAAGGAATACTGATGTTTACGGCTGCAATCCCGTCGCTGCCGACGCCCTGCCCCACAAAAATGCCGTCGATGGCGGTTACCGCTGACATACTAAATATTCCGAACAAGGTAGGAATGAAATACTTCCTGAACAACGCAAATACGTTTAGCGTACTCAATTCAATGGCATCTCTTTTCATTTCTTTCATTTTTAGAAGTTAATATACATTTTCCGTGACAAAACAAAATGCCGGGCAAGCTGATTGGTTTTACCCAGTCATCTTGTCCGGCATTCTGTCCAGCCCTCCGATGAGGATTACAAAACGTTTCTTTTCGTTGTGTCGCTGCAAAGGTGGGACAAATCCCCACGGCATCCAAATTTTAAAGTGTTTTTGTGTATGTCTCCCCCAACTGGAGAGCATTTGGTTAAATCCACATTTTCTTCCGGGATTTTAGTACAGAGATGACCACTATAAAAAATATTTCTCCCCAGTGGTAGTTACCCAATTCTCCGGAAAAGCGGATAACCCGGTGGCAGGGTATAAGAAAAGTCACGGGGTTTTCGCCGACAACCCTTCCGACAGCCCGGCAGGCCCGGGGATTATGGATTGCGGTGGTTATATCTCCGTAAGTCGTCAGTCCGCCCGCCGGAATCCTGAGCAGGGCTTCCCAGACCTTCAACTGGAAATCCGTGCCTTTCAGGTGCAGCTTTATGGCCGGAGGTTACTCCAGTCCTGTGTGAAAATAAACAAGGCGTTCTGCTGGGCTTCATCCGCTGCCGGAGTCAACCGGGCATTCGGGTCATCCTGGCCGCCCCCACATTTGGCCTCCTTCTTGTATGTCCGCATGAACAGTATCCCCGAAAAGAACCGTATTTTAGCACCCGGATAAAAAAGAACGATATTCCTGCTATCTTTGTAGCCACAATCGGAATGAGCCTGCTTTCTTATTACTATTTTGAGAAACCCGCCCACCGATTTAACGCATAGTAAACAGACAATAATTATCCATGGAAAAACAATTATCAGGAATAACACCCCGTATCGAAGTAGTGGATGCCCTCCGGGGGTTTGCAGTCATGGCCATTCTTTTAGTGCACAATCTGGAACACTTCATCTTTCCTGTCTATCCTACAGCACAACCCGATTGGCTCGGAGTATTGAACGATGGGATTTTCAATATTATATTTTCACTTTTTGCCGGGAAAGCCTATGCCATCTTTGCTTTATTGTTCGGCTTTACGTTCTACATCCAGTATGCTAACCGGCAAAAAAAAGGAAAAGATTTCGGCTACCGTTTTCTTTGGCGTTTGTTGTTATTGGCAGGATTTGCAACTTTGAATGCTGCTTTCTTTCCGGCGGGGGATGTATTGTTGTTGTTCGTGGTAGTCGGTATTGTGCTGTTCCTGGTGCGCAAATGGAGTGACAAGGCTGTCCTGATGACGGCAATTATTCTTTTGTTGCAACCATTGGAATGGTATCATTATATAATGAGCCTCTTTAATCCTGCCTACACTTTGCCCGATTTAGGCATAGGCAGGATGTATGACGAAGTGGCAGGTTATACGAAAGCAGGGAATTTTCTGGAATTTCTGAGTGGAAATGTCACTCTGGGGCAGAAAGCAAGCCTACTGTGGGCTGTAGGTGCCGGGCGTTTCTGGCAGACTGCCGGATTGTTTCTGGTAGGGTTGTATATTGGCAGAAAACAATTATTTGTCGTTTCTGAGTCTCATTTGCGTTTTTGGGTAAAAGCCCTTATCATTTCCGCCATTGCTTATGCGCCTCTTTTCCAGTTAAAGGAATTGCTTATGGCAAGCGGCAGCATTCTTGTACGGAATACAGCCGGTACGGCTTTTGATATGTGGCAGAAATTTGCTTTCACCATTGTGCTGGTGGCTTCCTTTGTGCTTCTCTATCAGAAAGAAGCTTTTAAAAAGGCAGTTTCCAACCTGCGTTTTTATGGCAAGATGAGCTTGACCAACTATATCAGCCAGTCTGTTTTGGGTGCGTTCATTTATTTTCCGTTCGGGCTGTACCTGGCTCCTTATTGCGGATATGCCTTAAGCCTCCTTATCGGTTTGATGCTGTTCTTGTTACAGATACAGTTCTGCAAATGGTGGTTACAGAGGCATAAGCAAGGACCGTTGGAAAGTATTTGGCATAAATGGACGTGGCTGGGGACAGGCAAGTGAATGGTCGTCCGGTTTATACAAAGTCACTTTATTTTAAAAGTTCCTGCCATATTATAAGAAACGGTGGAATAAAAAGTCTGCCGATGACAAAAATGTATTATATTTATTACTTTGTTCCGGGGTAAAGCCACTTCTCCCTACAATGGACCGGATACCGTATTCTTTACTCCGTTTAAATACTTAACCACAACCGGCAAAAGACGGAAGAGAACATTTTATTCAAACCGAAATAAATAACAGGAAGCCTTAAAATGATAAACAAAGAATTAAAAATCAAGATGTACGCCTTTACGGTGGATTGTATCAATCCCTACGAATTAGCGAAGTTTTATGCAGATTTGCTTCATTGGGAAATTCCGTACCATGACGAAGATTATGCATGTTTAGGAGCACCCGGAACGGGACAAGGTACATATCCCGGCATAACTTTTCAACGGAACCCCGATTATATACCGCCCGTATGGCCGGCACAGCCCGGAGCGCAACAGCAAATGGCCCACCTGGATTTCGCCGTCAACGATTTGGAGGCCGCCGTGCAACATGCCCTGCATTGCGGTGCCTCCATCGCAAAGGAGCACTTCTCAGACGGTTGGAGAGTCATGCTCGACCCCGCCGGGCACCCTTTCTGCCTATGCCGGATGGAACCCGTTTTTGAAAGCGCTCATTTTGCATTGTTATAATGATACTGGAAACGGAACGTCTTGAGTTAGTCCCTTTGCTTCCCCTTCAGTTAAGAAAATGGACGGAGGACCTCCCGGCCCTTGAACAGGAGTTGAAATGTGTTTACCGGGCGGAACCGATGGAAGGTCTCTTCTTCACCATAGTAAAAGAACAATTGGAAATAACGGAAAAAAATCCGGACGATTATTTATGGCATAGTTTCTGGTTCCTGATTCGTAAAACCGACCGGGTGGTCGTGGGCAGTGCTGATTTTAAGGGCATCCCGGACGCTAAGCAAGAGGTTGAAATTGGCTATGGGTTAGGAAAAGAGTTTGAACATCAGGGTTATATGACGGAAGCGGTACAAACTCTGTGTAAATGGGCTCTGACCCAAGATAATGTCTCCCACATCCTGGCAGAAACCGATCTTGACGGCTTCGCTTCACAACGTATACTGCAACATTGCGGATTTACCGAAATCAAGCGTCGGGAAACCGTGTGGTGGCGGTTATAAGTATTTTATTTCGCTATAGGACCATAACAAAGGGAAAGTAATAAAAATTTCTGCTGGATTTGAGTGGAGGCCCCGGCTTCTATACCGAACGGTTTGCCAAGGCCGGCTATACTCTCACAGGCGGGGATTTTTCCCGGCGCTCCATTGAATATGCAAAAGCACAAGCATTATTTCCTAACAGCGCCCGTAAAACTATATTATTTCTTCTTCGAAAAACAAGGATAATTTTTCAGAGATTTCTTCTGTAGCCCTTTCAATAGTTTTATGGGCTGTATCGATTAATATTCTCTTATCTTTCCAGGGATAATATTCCCGGTGCTCAACTTCTTCCCAGGTGGGTAACTTTAAATTTTCCACTTCGGAGACTCTTGTTTCTATCCGCTTTTTGTGTTCTTTTTTATCTGAACATACAATTTCTATATTGACGAAAAGACTATTAGTGTGCAAAGCTGTGTCTTCCCATTTTTTACGGGTAAACGGGATTGGATTACAGGAATCAGCTATAACAGGGATCCCTAATTTTAAATTGTCGGAAGCTATCCGATACGCTAACTCATAGCCTTCTCCTGTCACCGGATAATGGCATAATTCTTTTAATCCCTGTTCTAAAGTGTCTATACGAAGGTATAATGCTTTATATTTCTTTGCAAGAAACTGAGAAAGAGTGGATTTGCCTGTACCCGGCAGGCCGGATAAAATGAATAGTATCGGTTTCATAAGTTATGAATGTCCTCTTAGAGTTATAGTTTTGGATTTACATCTGCCTGACATGCAAATGTATGTAAATAGTAATTCTCAGTAAGAATGAACTACGCCTTTTTTTCTTGTATGCCGGTAAAGTGATCCTTACCATTAAAGCTTTTACTTTTTCCTATGTGTGTTTCGGCTGAATATGGGAACGGAATGCCCTACCGTTCTTGTCCGGACGGTTAATGAGAAGAGCTATTGTATTCAATTTTCGCACATTTGCCCCGTCCCCGTGATTGTTTAGGATAAATTTAATGGGATGAATCGCTGATTCCTTTCCGTTTATTCTGGAATTTCGTAGTAACCCAGGCGGTGAATATGGGAAAAAAGATCATGCCGGCGGCGGCCAGGACGACCGCTAAGGATTGTCCTACTTTGGTTACTCCGAAAATATCCGACCCCACGGTGGTGACGTTCATCATCGCCCAGTTAAAGGCATCCCAATAGGTTTTTACCGGCGGATTGAGCCCGTGTTCGAAAAAGAAAAACAGTACGCTGGAAAAATAAATAATGGTAAAAAGGATGGCTAAGTAGGTCACAAACAGGTTTGTAACCTTGCTGCGGGTCATCCAGTTTACGACGATGGAAATTCCGTAAAATCCCCGGGTCAGCGGAATGAGCCGGAGAACGATCCAGGCGGAATGAGAGACCGTCGGAGTCAACGCGTGTACGATGTTGAGGTAAGGAATGGAGACCAGAAGAAAAAGGAAATTGCGTGTCAGAAAACGCCATCCGGTCCGGCTATCATACCAACGGATAAAGAAATCGGCCAGAAATATGGAACAAATGATGAGGTGGGTGTTCAAAATGAAGCGTTCACTTAAGCGGGGCTTTACGGATAATAACTCAATAGACATGATGATGAGTATGGCGAAACTTCCCAGTAAAACCAATATGTTGAACAGGTGTTCCAGGATTCTGTTATCTCTTTTCATATCGGTAAGAATTCGGAGACAAGGTGTCGAAAACCGCAAATCCGGTTTTCGACACAACTTGCATTTTGTTTTACATGATTATTTCGATGTTGTTGTTACAGAAAATATTCACTCCCAGTTTTTGGGTAATGTATTTGATAACAGCCTGAGCTTTTACCGAGTTGCCGGCTTCGTCCAAAGGCGGGGCGAATGCGGCGATGCCGAAGGTTCCCGGCATGACTCCGATCACGCCGCCTCCGACCCCGCTTTTGGCTGGAATACCGCTGGTGTACAGCCAGTCGCCGGTATGTTCGTAGAAACCGACCGTGGCAATCAGAGAGGTGATTTTAGGGGCGAGTTCTTTTTCGAAAACCTGTTCCTTCGTCACCGGGTTCAACCCTCCATTAGCCATGGTACAACCTGCGATCGCCAGTTGTTTGGCCGTTACTCCCATGGAACACTGGCGGGTATACAGGTCCAGTGACATGTCGGGATCGTCGTAAATCCGGTTATAGTTTTTCAGAAGCCAGGCAATGGAGCGATTGTTGAAATTGGTGGCCGATTCCGATTTGTAGAGTTCGTCGAGCAGCACGAGTTCGCTGCCGCACAGAGCGGCCATGTTATCGATGATGGCGGCCCATTTGCCTTCGCTGTCCCCGATGGGTTTTACCAGGCTGTCGGCGCTAATGGCTCCGGCATTTACCAAAGGCGTACTGGGATGGTCGTTTTCCAGCAATATCGCCATGATGGAGTTAAAGGGCAAACCGGTAGCATCCGCACCGATTTTGTTCAATATTTCCTCTGCCCCGTATTGTTTCAGGACCAGGACGGCGGTATGTACCTTGGAGATGGATTCTATACCGAATACGTAATCGGTGTCTCCGGCCTCGATAATTTCTCCGGTGGGCAGGCAAAGAGCCACTCCGAAAAGTTTCGGGTCGATTTTGGCCAGGAAAGGAATGTAGTCGGCATTTTTTCCTCCCTCCATATTTTTTACTTTATCGTAAGCTTCCTGAACGACATTTCTTAAATCGTCCATTTTAATCGTTGTTCTCATCGGGTTTATTTTTTAGGATTCGGTTGGTTATCTCCGGCTTGTGGATTCCGGGAACCGGTTTGATTCGGATTAGTCCTGGGATCCTGAGACTTGGGCGAAGGCGTACTTCCTTTGGGACGGGCCTGATTTCCGGTCTGTTGAGCCGGGGGTACGTTTTGTTTGTCCGTTCCTCCGGTGGGTTTATTTTCTTTGGAAACTTGTTTTGCCGCTTCCTGGGCTTGTTTTTGTTGTTGATAAGCGTGTTTATCTTTTTCGCTGATGCCCGTTTGATGGGTGGAGGTGGCCGTACCGGCCTGTACGTTCGTAGCTATGGCATTGGCCGGAGAGCCTCCGACCGTTCTAGGAGCCGGGCCGGCGGTATTCACGGGTGCTGCCGAGTGAGCTGCCGGAGCTGTAGCCAGTTCCCAATGGAAAGGAGAAAATTCCGCTTTCGGATTCTTCCAGGACGGTTTACGTAAGGCATATATGATCAAAGGGATGGCTACGAAAACGACGCAACCGAGAATCAGCACGGTGAACCATACCGTATTGCTTCCGGTGTTGATCTGGGAAGGAGGAATAAAACTGAGGATAAAAGCCAGTAAAGCTCCTAAGAAACCGATACCGGCGACGATCCAGATCAAACCGTTCCCTTTCCGGCCGATAGCGAAAGGGCGTTCGGCTTTTGGCATGCGGTAGCGAAGGGCGATCGCAGCAGAGAACATCAGCATATACATGATCAGGTATAAAAGTACGGTCAATTGGGAAAGCATCTGATAAAAAGATTGTACTGACGGCATGACTACGAATAGCAGAGATAGGAGGGTTACGATGCATCCCTGTATGATCAGAATATTTTTCTGTACGCCGATTTTATTTGTTTTCTGGAAGAAAGGAGGCAGATACCCCGCTTTCCCTACAGCAAAGATACCTTTGGAAGGACCGGCTACCCAGGTCAGTACCCCTGCCAATACACCGAACATCAAAGCAATGGCGATGATGGGAGAGGCCCAATGGAGATGGAGGTAGTTCAGGTAATTGTCGAATCCGACCAGAAGACTCTGGGTCAAACTGATATCTTTTGCCGGAATGATCAATCCCAGCGAGAAGGTTCCCAGGATGAAAATAATCACAATGATGATGGCACCGATGAAGATCGCTTTCGGATAGTTTTTACTGGCAGGGGGTTGGACATCCATGACGTGTATACCCATCATTTCCATACCTGCATAAAACAGGAAAATACTGGAAGCCAGCACCAGGTTGTTGAAATTCGTCAGGTCCGGGAAAAAGCCCTGGCTCATATCCATGTGGTTTTGTCCCCCGGTAGAAAGATAGATGATCCCGAAAAGAATCAGTAATCCGGCGGGAATGATGGTTCCTACCATCGCTCCGATTTTGGATATTTTACTTACCCACCCCAAGCCTTTCAGGGAGATGAAGGTAGCTACCCAATAAATGACCAGAACGGTTATTAAAGTGAAAATCTTGTTGGAGGCCAGTAAAGCATCGTGATGAGTGTCCATACCGATATAAGCGATAGAAACGGCTCCGAATGTCAATACGGTAGGATACCAAATGGTACTTTCTATCCATTGCAGGAATATTGCCAGGAAACCGAAGCGTTTTCCGTAAGCTTCCCCCACCCATCGGAATACTCCCCCGTCTTTTTTGGAGAACATGGCAGCGAGTTAGGCTGGAACCAAGGAAGTCGGTATCAGGAATAAGATGGCTGGAAATAAGTAGTAGAAAGCGGAACTGAGTCCATAGACCGCTTCCGCGGGTAAACCCCGCAAACTTACTACTGCAGCAACGTTCATAATGGCAAGCGTCATGACCCCTAATTTGGCCACGGTACTTGTTCTTTTTGGATTTGTTGCCATAATTTAAATTAGTTTTAGTTAATTAATTCAGAAATTATTATACTAATTCGTTTTGTAAACGGAGTAAGTACGAGAGAGAGGAAGTGAATGTTTAATTCATGACATTATTTAACTTTCCCTTTCAGAGGGAAAAAATGTGGGGGATTTTCCATAATTTTGCAGTTTATGAAATGAATGATCATGAAAGATTTACCAAAAGGTGGAATGAGGGTTTCGGAGGCTCAGAGCTGTTGTCTGGAGCGGGGTATCCCGTTTTTTTCCTACCGTCTGCCGGGACAAAATAGTGTCTGTTTCGGGGCTCAGCGCGATCAAGAGGTGCGGGAGTTCGGAGGATTTAGTATGGATGGGGAAAAGAAGGGGTTTGTCGTGGCACCCTTTTCGGCCGCGGGAAGTTTACCTACTCTTTTTTTTCGTCCGGATATTTTTTTTACAGATTGGACCGGAGATGAAGAAAACATCCGTTTTTTGCGGCAAGAGGCTGAAAAGCCGGCGGAGAGAAAGGACGACGGGGTAGATTGCAGCCGGGAAGAATATCTGGAGCATTTGCAAGCGATGATTAGGGCTTTGCGTGAAAAGGGCATCGGGAAGGCTGTGATGGCCAGGAGCCTGGTGAAAGCTTACCGGGGTTATAGCTGTGTTGCTGACTGGTTCGGACGCTTGGCGGCCGGTTATCCGCATGCTTTTGTCTTTTTGGTTTCCATGCCTGGAATGATGACGTGGATGGGAGCCAGTCCGGAGGTATTTATGCGTCAGTCTCCCGCGGGCTTTACTACGATGTCTTTAGCCGGAACCCAAGCTTTGTCGGGGGATCCCGCAAAATTGAAGTGGGAAGAGAAAGAGATCCGGGAGCAACAGTTCGTTACAGATTATATCCGGGGGATTTTGGATGAAAAAACGAAGACGGGTTTCCGTATGCGGGGGCCTTTTTCTGCTGCGGCAGGAAATGTAGCGCATTTGTGTACGGTATTCAGTACGGAGCAGCCTTTGCCGGCGGAGGAGCTGGATGCGGTGCGGGAGGCACTTCATCCGACTCCGGCAGTAGGGGGTTTCCCGAAACGGGAAGCTTTGGAGCTGATTGAAGAAACAGAAAGATGTAACCGGCGGTATTATTCCGGTTATTTGGGACCGGTTGGAGGGGATGGTACTTTTGACTGGTTTGTCAATTTACGCTGTATGGAATTATTTCCGGGGGAGGTACGTTTATATGCAGGAGGGGGTATTACTACGCTTTCCGATCCCATAAAAGAGTGGGAGGAAACGGAGATAAAAGTACGGACATTATTGGATTTTATGTAAGAGAAATAGAGGTATGAAATACACCGGATCGAAAAAGGAAACAGTCAGGATCCTGACAGAATTACTGGTTGAAAAAGGAGTAAAAAAAGTAGTGATTTCTCCGGGTTCCCGGAATGCTCCGTTGATTATTTCCCTGATGAGGAGACCCGGTTTAGAACACTTCGTTATTCTGGATGAAAGGAGTGCGGCTTTCTTTGCTTTGGGACTTTCGCAGCAAACCGGAGAACCTGTCGCTTTGGCCTGTACTTCCGGTACGGCTTTGTTAAATTACGGACCTGCTGTAGCGGAGGCCTGGTATCAGCGCCTACCGCTTGTGATTTTGTCGGCCGATCGTCCCCTGGAGTGGGTGGATCAGGACGACAGTCAAACCATACGTCAAAACGGTGTTTTTTCACAGCTAGTAAAATATTCCTGCCAGCTTCCGGCCGAGATCCGGGATGAGGACGAACGATGGTATACCAACCGCTTGGTGAACGATGCTTTGAATTGTGCTTTGGCCGGTAGGCCGGGGCCGGTACATATCAATCTGCCTTTGCGGGAGCCTTTGTATGAACGGCAGGTTTATACAGGTGGAGCGGAACGATCGGTCCGGTATATCGATGCGGAAGTTCTGCCGTCCGGTCGGTTGACGGCTTCGTTTACCAGCTGCCTGGCCTCTTGTCATAAAGTTATGATTTTGGCCGGTTTCCTGCGTCCTGATAAACGGGTAGAGGAAGCTTTATACCGTTTGGCCGGTAGGGAAAATGTGGTCGTATTGACAGAAAGCCTTACTAACGCAGGAAGAGGGGGTTGTATTTCTACCATTGACCGGGTGCTATCCGTCTTGAAAGAGGAGGAAAAGGCGGAATATGCTCCGGATTTGCTGATTTCGTTCGGAGGGCCTTTGATTTCCCGGTATATAAAGACCTATCTCCGTACCTATCATCCCCGCTTTCATTGGAGTATCGACAGCAGCGAGCATCCGGCGGATACTTTCCGGGCAGTAACTACGGTGGTGCGCTTGCATCCCGGCGATTTTTTGCCGGAACTTTCGGAAAATTGGCCTTCGGTGCGCTCGGATTATTCCCGTTTGTGGAAGGCCAAACAGGAGCTGGCTGCCGAAAGACATACCGCTTATCTGGAAAACGTTTCCTGGTCGGATTTGAAGGCTTTTTCACTGATTTTACCGGTCTTGCCTGCCGGTTGTCGTCTTCAGTTATCCAACAGTACTCCGGTGCGTTACGCTCAGTTGTTCGAATATCCTCAGGTGGGGCGGGTCGATGGAAACCGGGGAACGAGCGGGATCGACGGTTCCCTGTCTACGGCCGTAGGAGCCTCCTGGGCGACAGATACTCTGACGGTACTGATTACCGGCGATATGAGTTTCTTGTATGATTCCAATGCGCTCTGGAACCGGTATATTACTCCCCGTTTTAAGATGATTGTGATAAAAAACGGAGGAGGGGGCATTTTCCGTTTTATTCCCGGCCCTTCGGATTTGGAGGAACTGGAAGAATGTTTTGAAACCGCCCGGGATGTAGATGTAGAGGGATTTGCCCGTTTGCACCGTTTTTCCTATTACCGGGCAGGGGAAGCCGGGGAGTTGATGCGGGTGTTACCGGTTTTTTTGCAGGAGGATAAGGTTTCCGCTATATTGGAAGTATGTACACCCCGTTATGGGAACGACCGGGTGTTGAAAGCTTATTTCAACTATTTGGCCCGGCCGGTAGTTAAAGAATAATCACGTAAAATAAATATCTATGAGAGAGTGGAAAACAATTAAAGTGTACGAAGATATCAAATTCGATTTTTTCGAGGGAATAGCCCGGATCACCATTAACCGGCCTGAGGTGTATAATGCTTTTCGTCCGCAGACCAATGCCGAAATGCTGGATGCTATGGGGATATGCCGGGAAAGAAATGACATTGGGGTAGTGGTCTTGACGGGGGCGGGAGATAAGGCTTTTTGTTCCGGGGGAGACCAGCGGGTGAAGGGAATAGGGGGATATATCGATAAGGAGGGGGTGCCTCGTTTGAATGTGCTGGACTTGCATAAAGCGATTCGTTCCTTACCGAAGCCGGTGATTGCCATGGTAAACGGTTATGCCATAGGAGGCGGACATGTATTGCATGTGATTTGCGATTTAACGATTGCATCGGAAAATGCCCGTTTTGGGCAGACGGGGCCTAAAGTCGGGAGTTTCGACGGGGGATTCGGGTCTTCTTATCTGGCCCGGTGTGTCGGACAGAAAAAAGCGCGGGAGATTTGGTTTTTATGCCGTCAGTATACGGCGAAGGAGGCTGAAGAAATGGGTATGGTCAACAAGGTGGTTCCGTTGGAACGCCTGGAAGACGAAACCGTAGAATGGTGTAAAACGATCCTGATGCGTAGCCCGATGGCCATCCGGATGATTAAACGTGCTTTAAATGCGGAACTGGACGGACAGCATGGTTTGATGGAATTTGCCGGAGACGCTACGTTGATGTACTATTTGATGGCCGAAGCTCAGGAAGGGAAAAACGCTTTTTTGGAAAAGCGGGATCCGGATTTTGACCAGTTTCCGAAATTTCCTTAATAGAATAAACGGTTTTCGATGTTAGCTGCTGCTTATTCCAACTATTTACTTCATTTTAAAGTGCCTTCGGGGACGTCCCGGGGGATATTGACCGATAAAGAAACTTTTTTTATCAGAGTCTGGGAAGAGGCCCGGCCGGAAAGAGCGGGTTGGGGAGAGTGTGCTTTGTTTCGGGGGTTGAGTGCGGAGGACGCACCGGATTATGAAGAAAAGTTACGGCAGGTTTGCCGGGATATCGGTCGTTTACGAGTAGAAGAATTAGAGGACTGGAGTTCGATTCGTTTCGGCGTAGAGATGGCCTTGGCCGATTTGCGGAATGGAGGGAAAGGGATATATTTCCCTTCCGCGTTTACTGAAGGAAAACGGAAAATCGAAATTAACGGTTTGATTTGGATGGGGGACCGGCATACCATGATGAGGCGCATAGAAGAAAAACTGCAAGCCGGATTTCGTTGCATCAAACTGAAGATCGGGGCTATCGATTTCGAAGCTGAATTGGCTTTATTGGCTTTTATCCGAAAAAAATACGACCGGGGAAAAATCGAATTGAGAGTGGATGCCAACGGTGCTTTTTCTCCTCAGGAAGCTTTACGCTATCTGAGGGCGTTATCGGTGTATGATCTGCATTCCATCGAGCAGCCGCTCCGGGCGGGACAGTGGGGGGAAACGGCCGCTTTATGCCGGGAGTCGCCTGTCCCCATTGCTTTGGATGAAGAATTGATCGGCGTGAACGGGTTGGCGGGGAAAAAAGCGTTACTGGATACGATCAGACCTGCCTTCGTCGTCTTAAAACCGGCTTTAGCCGGAGGGTTTGGCGGAGCAGAGGAATGGATCAGGCTGTGCCGGGAAAGGAATATTGGCTGGTGGGTAACCTCGGCTCTGGAATCGAATATCGGTTTAAACGCTTTGGCACAATGGACGGCTACCTTAAATAATAGTATGCCGCAGGGGTTGGGTACGGGAGAGTTGTATACGAATAATATACCGGTGAGTCTCTGCCGGGAGGGGAGATATTTGTACCTGGACCCTGAAGCGGAACGGGAGATAATTTTAAAAAGATGAAACTGAAAATAAACGGAAGGACGTATTCCGCTTTGTCTGCTCTTCGGGGAGAAACAGACCCGGAATTGTATGATTTTCTGGAAAAATGGTTTGACGGACGGGATTTCATCGTGGGGCATACTTCGGGCTCGACCGGGAAACCGAAGGAGATTCGTTTGGCGAAAGCGGATATGCGGGTTTCGGCCCGCCTGACCAATTCTTTTTTTCGTTTAGGTTCTGGCTCGGTATTTCTGTTGTGTCTTTCCGTAGGCTAT
>CAJMSX010000040.1 GCA_905216195.1 uncultured bacterium | reverse complement strand
TGACAGCCACCGTTTTCGACCACGGGCCGATCGAAGTGCTGATTACCGCTACGGAAGAAACCGGTATGGACGGAGCTAACGGAATTAAAGCCGGTATCCTCAAAGGAGATATTTTACTCAACCTGGATTCCGAAACCGAAGGTGAATTATACGTAGGATGTGCCGGAGGACTGGACTCCACCATAGAATTCAATTATAAAGAAGAAGCCGTTCCGGCAGGCAGCAAAGCTTTCAAACTTTCGTTGAAAGGCCTGAAAGGAGGGCATTCCGGTATGGATATCAACCTGGGAAGAGGAAATTCGAATAAATTGCTGTTCCGCTTCCTCAAAGCCCATGCCACCGAACTGGGACTACGCATCGCTTCCGTAAACGGAGGTACCCTCCGAAATGCCATACCGCGCGAATCTTTCGCGATCGTGACGGTTCCGGCCGCCGATGTAGACCAATTCCTGGCCAAAGTAAAAGAAGCCGGAGCCATTTATAAAGCCGAATTGATCGCCAAGGACCCGGACGTTCAACTGCTGGCGGAAGAAACGGAAATGCCCGCATCAGTGATGGACGCCGACCTGCAGTGGAGACTGATCGATGCTATACTCGGATGCCCCAACGGAACCGTACGCATGATCGATTCCATGCCGGGAACCGTTGAAACTTCCAATAACCTGGCTATCGTTAAAACGGAAAACGGAAAAGTGACCATCAATACCTTGATGCGTTCTTCCGTAGAAACGGCGAAAGAAGCGCTTGCCGATTCATTACAGGCGGTTTTCGAACTGGCAAAAGCCGACAAAATTGTACTCGACGGGGCTTATCCCGGCTGGAAACCGAATCCGGATTCAGCTATCCTCAAACTGATGCGTGAACTTTATCAAAAAATGTATCACCAGGAAGCAAAAATCATGGCAGTACATGCCGGATAGGAATGCGGTATCCTCGGAGCCAAATACCCGCATTGGGATATGATCTCTTTCGGACCGACCATTTGCCATCCGCATTCTCCGGACGAAAAAGTCAATATCGCTTCCGTCGGAAAATTCTGGGATTTCCTCAAAGAAGTATTGAAAAATATTCCCGCAAAATAAAATCAGGGTGAGGCTGTCCTCTTCAGATAGCTTCTCACTAACAAGAACGAGACTCCTTGCGGAATCTCGTTCTTTATTTTTCCCTCTGTAAAAAGCCGGAGGTTGTCCAACTCTTCAGGTTTACTTCAAAATGACCCTGTTTTCTCCCCAAAAAACCAGGAGAAAAGTTGCTCAACTTATCAACTTTTATTACATTTGATGAATGAAAAGAGAAATAATAGCATACGGAGATTACTACGATAATTTCATGAAAACACTGTCAGCGGTCGAACGGAAGAAGATCCACTACATACTTGATCTTCTTCAGACCGAGGACAGGATCAGTATAAAATTTGTAAAATTCATTAGAGACGGCCTCTATGAAATCAGGGCCCGGTATAATGGAAATATCTATCGTATATTTTTCATTTTTGATGAAGGTAAAATCGTGGTCCTTTTTAATGGTTTTCAAAAGAAAAGCCCGGAAACTCCCGAAAAAGAAATAAAGAAAGCACTAAGAATAAAGGAGGAATATTATGAAAGCAAAGAAGATTAAGAGCATAAGCGCAGAGCTCGATAAATTGTATGGTAAAGAAGGCACTCCGGAACGTGATGCTTTCAGAAAGGAGGCTTATGCTTACTATACCGGACAGATTATCGAACAAGCCCGTAAGAATGCAAATATGACGCAGCAGGAATTAGCTGAAAAAATAGGAACCAATAAATCCTATATTTCCCGAGTCGAAACCGGAAAAACTGAACCCAAAGTGTCGACTTTTTACAGGATTATATCCGCTTTAGGATTATCGGTTGAACTTACTCATGTACTCTGATAAAATGTGGACTTTTATCGGTATTGTGAATCTCGTTCTTTATTTTTCCCTCTGTAAAAAGCCGGAGGTTGTCTCACAGATGAAAAGGGGGAGACAACCTCTGTTTTTTCTCTCCCTTTTCCGGGTCCGTTTTAACTATTCTCACAGTACTTTTTATTATTCTTTAACCCGGAATCCGAAAAAACCTCTTATCTTTGTACCGAATTTTCGAAAGTAGTAAACATGGTCTTGAATAAATTGACTTTACCGGAATTACTTAAAAACAGTTGTTCCCAATTTAAAAACAATTTATCTTTAAATTTTGTACAATCTGAAGGCAGAACTTATCAGGATTTATATAAAGAAGTCATTTCCCTTTCCAGTCACTTGTGGAATCTGGGTATCCGCAAAGGCGATAAAGTAGCTATTTTAAGCGCCAATATGCCCCATTGGGGAATTACCCAATTTGCAATCGCCCAGATCGGAGCCGTTTCGGTACCCGTACTTCCCGGCTTCAGTAGCGAGGATATCCAGAACATTCTGGAACATTCGGAAGCGAAAATCCTGTTCGTATCCAAACTATTATACAAATTGGTAGCCGGCATAAAAACCGATTTCCTGACTCACAAAATTCTGATGAACAATTTCGCTTTTATCCCCGAAGGATATAAAGCTGAAGACATCGAAAAACTGGAATCCGGCTATCGGGTAGCAGAAGAGCTTGAGGATTTTCCGGAAACTCCCCTTGAAGAAGAAGATACGGCTTCCATCATTTATACTTCCGGAACAACCGGTTTCTCCAAGGGTGTGGAACTATCACACCGGAACCTGGTCTGGAACGCGCGTCAATGCAGTACCATACAACCCGTAGGAGAAAGCGATCGTTTCCTGAGTATACTGCCGCTGGCCCATACGTATGAGAATACATTGGGGCTTTTATTACCGCTTATGTTCGGCGCCAGGATATTTTACCTGGATCGCGTGCCTACACCTAAATTATTGGTGCCGGCTATGCAGAAAATCCGTCCGACCGTTATCCTCTCCGTACCTTTGGTTATCGAAAAAATCTATAAAACCCAGATATTGCCGAAGTTCAATTCGTCGGCCTTGCTGAAAATGTGCTATAAGTTCGCTCCCGTCCGGAAATTTCTCAACCGGATGGCCGGAAAAAAACTGATGTCTACTTTCGGAGGCGAACTGATATTCTTCGGAGTCGGAGGTTCAAAACTGGATCCCATCGTCGAGCGTTTTCTCAGCGAGGCCCGTTTTCCGTACGCCATCGGTTACGGTTTAACGGAAACCTCTCCTATGTCAGCCGGTAGCAACCCCTCCCAGACTTTCCTCCAGGGCGTAGGCCCCACTATGGAAGGCGTGGAATTGAAAATCCACGAACCGGACCAGAAAGGAGAAGGCGAAATCTGGATCAAAGGTCCCCATGTGATGAAAGGGTATTACAAAAAACCGGAACTGACCCGGGAAGTAATAACAGCAGACGGATGGTTTAAAACCGGCGACCTGGGCAAATTCGACAAACACGGACGCCTTTCCATACGAGGAAGAATTAAAACGATGATCCTCGGAGCCTCAGGAGAAAACATTTACCCGGAAGAAATCGAATCCATCATCAACAATTTCCGCTTCGTCAATGAATCCCTGGTGGTGGAAAGTAAAGGGAAACTGGTCGCTATGGTACATTTCAACATGGAAGAACTGGAAAAACAATACCAAAAACTGAAAACCCAGGCCGGAAATTATAAAACGTTCATCAATGATTATATTGAAGAACAAAAAAAGGAGCTCCGCGAATACGTCAACAGCCGGGTAAACAACTTTTCGAAGCTTCAACTGGTGATGATACAAAGTGAACCCTTTGAAAAAACCCCCACTCAAAAAATCAAACGTTTCCTCTACAATAACATCAATATTTAAAAGAGACAAAAAGAGTTGTGTTTTCAGGCACAACTCTTTTTTATAACCCCGCTCTCCTTCCTTTTTTGCTAACGGATGGAAAAATCCAGTAAACAACGGTCTCCTAAATACAAGCGAAGGCGGTCGTCTATCCGTAAACCGCTATAACGGAAAGGATTTCCACAAAAGAAAAAATCCCCGATCTTGATCATATAATACCCGGAAGCCAGGGAAATAAAACGGTCGATGCTCACGGGCAAGTCGGTACTCTTCCCGGAAAATACTTCTCTCTCATTCACCAATAAAGCGTAAGTCAACACGCCACCCGTATACCCCATCATATCGCTCAATGCCGCCGAATCGTCGAAAGAAGCGGACACCCCCCAAGGCAACCCTCTCTTTTTCAAATCTTCAGCCAAGCTATCCGCATAAAAACGCACTCCCGCTCCGACTTCCTGATAATAACGCCCGGCAAAACGCTCGGAAACCCCTTTCCCCAATTTACAGGCTTTCAGAACCAGTTGAGGAACGCAACTCAAGCTCCGGGTAAATGCCGGAAAATAAAAGTCCGTATTGTTTCGTAATAAGGCATTATCCCCCACCACGCTCACCGTCATTTCATCTCTCCCCTGATATTCCGCACAAATCAGTTTCATCGTATTTCTACTATCAATTCCTGGACCGAACGCTTCGGAACATGATGAGTCCCGTCAGCCTCCCGCCAATACTTATAATCTCCCGCTTTCATATCGTCTATCACCACCCTTTCCTTCGGTTTCCCTAAAGCAAGGACATACAAAATCTTTTGTTCTTCCTGCAAAGCGAGAATTTGACGGAGCGTCTCATTTTTAAACGCCTTGATCAGGCAACCTCCCCATCCCTTCTCCGCAGCGCCCAATAGAATCGTCTGCGCCTGAATCCCATCGTCGCATAAACAATGTTCTGCAATACGGGTATCGAGCAATTGGATGAGATAAGCCGCCGGACGCTCTCCTTCTTCCGGTCCGGGCCAATCGGTGAGATATCCCGCCCAGGATAAGGTCTCAAATACTTTTGCACACATTTCAGGACAGATAACGCCCACATACTTTAAGGGTTGGACATTACGCCCGGAAGCACAATACCGGGTCAACCCCACCAAATCGGTCAAATCCTGTCCGGTGATCCGCACCTTCTGATCGAAACGTCGGTAACTCCGGTTTTTGATTAATAATTCGTTCAGCATATTTTTTATAAATCAGAAAAACGATCTTACCTCCGTTAAAAACCGGTTTTAGCCGGATTTTTCATTTAAATTCCTACCGAAAAGGTTTTTTTTGTATTTTTAACGGCGGTATTTCCGGCAAAGTTATAATTTTCCGCCCGAAAACAAAAAGTATGCGTATGTCTTCCTTCTTACATTTGCTGGCCCAGGATTTAATCCGGAAATTTCCGGCCCACCCCGAGCAAATCACCGTTATTTTTCCCAACAAAAGAGCCGGATTATTTCTGGCGGAAGAACTGAGCCGCCTCGCGGAAACTCCTTACTGGATGCCCGATATCGTTACCCTCGACGAATATATAGAAAGATGTACGGGCCTGCAAACTCCGGAAGACCTCATCCTCATCATAAAACTCTTTAAAGCGTATATAAAGGCGTCGGGTAGCGAAGAAAGATTCGAAGACTTTTACTTCTGGGGCCATATGCTCCTGGAAGACTTCGACGATATAGACAAACACCTGGTAGAAGCCCAAGCCCTGTTTCATAACCTCGTTTCCCTGAAAGAACTGGAATTCAATTTTCCCTACCTTTCCGAACAACAAATTGAAACCATCAAAAATTTCTGGAATAGCTTCAATCCCCATAAATACAGCAAAGAACAACGGGAATTTTTAAAAGTATGGGACAAGCTGTATGCTACTTACCGGGATTTCAAATCCGCCCTCTTACAGGAAAAACTTTGCTTTAACGGCATGGGACAACGTTATTTCCTGGAACATATCGAAGAATACCGGACCGAGAACTACCTGGTTTTTGCCGGTTTTAATGCCTTGACCGCTTGTGAAAAGCAGATCTTCCGCTTTTATCAGAATCAGCAAAAAGCCCTTTTTTACTGGGATTACGACATTTACTATACCTCCAACTCTTTCCATGAAGCCGGGAATTTTATCCGGGAAAACCTGAAAAATTTTCCAAACGAACTCGGACCGGAACATTTCAACAACTTTTTGCACAACGGAAAACAAATCGAATTCATATCCGTACCCTCCAGCATCGGTCAGGCCAAGTTAATTCCGGAGCTGATACGGGATTTCCCCGATCGCAATAACTACAACACGGCTATCGTACTCTGCGACGAACGGATGCTCATTCCAGTCACCCACTCGATTCCCGACGATATCCGGAAAATCAATATCACCATCGGCTATCCGGCGCAAACCACCTCCGTAGCCGCCCTGATTTCCCTGCTGGGAGATTTAATGAAATACGTCAAAACCGAAAAAGACATACCTTACTATTATTACAAACCGGTAATCGCTTTGCTGAATCATAAACTGATCAAAGACACCGACCCGGAGGCGATCAACCGGATCACCCAGGAAATTCAACAGAGAAATACCGTTTATATTTCCGGAAAAGAACTGCAATTCAACGAAGTTGTACAAGCGGTTTTTTCCTCCGAAAAAGAGCATATTCCGGACTATCTCCTCCGAATCCTTCGTTTACTGACCGGCTCTTTCGGAACCGAAACGGAACTCTTATACCCCATAGAAAAAGAGTTTATTTTCCGGATTTCCCTTTACATCCAGAGCTTGCAGAACACCTTCCGGGAAGAACAGATCGAACCGGAAGATAAATTATACATGCAAATCATTTCCAAAATGGTCAATACCCTGAGCATCCCTTTTTCCGGAGAACCGCTGGAAGGCTTGCAACTCATGGGATTACTCGAAACCCGTCTGCTGGATTTCAAAAATCTGATCGTTTTATCGGCTAATGAAAATATATTGCCTCCGAACCGGAGTTTTTCCTCTTTCATTCCTTACAATTTGCGCACGGGATTTAAACTCCCCTCTCCGGAATACCAGGATTCCCTGTACGCTTATTATTTTTATCGCTTACTTCAACGGGCAAAACACGTGCGGATATTGTATTCATCAGCCGTCAAAGGACTGAACACCGGTGAAATGAGCCGTTTTCTTTACCAGATTAAATATGAATCCGGCCTGCCGATCCGGGAAAACCACTTCCAGAACCGTATCTCTTTACAAGAGGTTCCCCCCATTGCTATCGAAAAAAATCAGTACATCCGGGAAAAACTGGAGAAGTATACTTGTTCGGAAGAAAATGCCCTCTCTCCTTCCGCCTTGAACACCTATATGGATTGCCCGGTGAAATTTTACTTCAAATACCTGGCAGACATCCGCGAAAAAGACGAAATAGCCGAAGAATTGGATCACCGTTTACTGGGAAATATTTTTCATGAATGCTCCCAATCGTTGTACGCTACCGTCGCTCAGGAAGAAATTACAGCGCCGGTCATCGACAGCCTTCTGCGGAACAGAAATCTGATCGATGAACACATCCGGAAATCTTACCTGAAGCTGTACGATCAAAACGTTAACCAACTGATGGACAACGGAAGCAATGAACTGATTCTGGGAATTATCCGGAAATACATTCTGCAAATGCTAACTTACGACAAAAAAATGTGTCCTTTCCGAATCATTTCTATGGAAAAAAAATATTATGTCCCTCTTTCCCTACGGATCGATAACCGCCCTAAAACCGTATTTATCGGAGGCATCATCGACCGCATCGATCAAACAAAAGAAGCCGTACGCATCATCGATTACAAAACCGGAGCCGACAACACCCTGTTTAAAAATATCCCTTCCGTTTTCGATGTCCGGAATTCTACCCGAAACAAAGCAGCTTTCCAAACTTTGTTGTATTGCCTGATGTTCCGACACACTTACCGGGGAAATCAAGCTTTAATCCCGGGAATTTACAGCACCAAACTCCTATTCGGAAAAGATTATAACTATCGTCTCAAATGCGATAAAGAATATATACTCGATTTCGAAAGTTATAAAGATGAATTTCTGGAATACTTAAGCCGCTTAGTGGAAGAGATATTTGCGGGCCATACGACTTTTACCCAGACCTTACAAGAGAAAAAATGCAGAACCTGTAATTATTCGGCCATTTGCAACAAATAGCTCTGCTGTCCGAACAGAAAGGGTAAGTGATATCCTACAATCTCATCTTTTTTCATATCCAATTAACTTTTTGATAAACAATTGGATATAAATTTATCACATCGATTAAATTTAAAATAGTTAAGAAAATGTGATAAAATAATCCTACCATTATTTTGAAATTAATACATTATTTTTAATTTTGTGTCAGATAAATTATATTTAATCAAAGGATATATTTATTTATAATATATCTCTCAATATTTTGATGTAATGAAGTTCTCCACCCTTTTAGTCCTTATTTATCTGATACCGTTCACCTCTGCAGCGCAAATCACTATCCAGGGTACGGTGCGGGATGCTCAAACGGGGGCGGGTATGGAAAACATAAATGTAATGATTCAAAAGACCGACCGCCGTGCTGTCTACGGATATGCCCTTACCGGGGAAAACGGCAGCTATTCGATTACTTACAAAGGTCAGGCCGATAGCCTCTTGATCGTAATCACAGGATTCAACATCAAAACGGAAAGCCGCATTGTTCTGCCGTTTTCCCAACAAGTCGATTTTGAAGTCCGGAGCCAAAAAGTAAAGATCCCCGAGGTTTTGGTAAAAGCACCTCCCATTACCCGCCGCAGCGATACCCTCACCTACATCGTCGAGAAATTCAGCGACGCAACCGACCGCTCCATCGGCGATGTACTGAAAAAAATGCCTGGCATTGAAGTGAGTAAATCCGGTGAAATCAGTTATAACGGAAAAGCCATTAACCGATTTTATGTGGAAGACATGGACATGCTCGGCGGTCGTTACGGCATAGCGACCAATAATATTCAGGCTAAAGATATCGCCTCGGTACAGATTTACGAAAAACACCAGCCGATAAAAGCGCTGAGAAAACACGTTTCTTCGGACCAGGCTGCTTTAAACCTTCGGTTGAAACCTTCTGCCAGAGGAGCCTGGAACGCTACTATGCAGTTAGGAACAGGCTACCAACCGTGGTTGTGGAACGCCGAGATGACCGCCTTATTCTTCGGCCGTAGATTTCAAACCATCAATACGTATAAAACCAACAACAGCGGGGACGATGTATCCAGAGAATTGCAATCCTTCTCCGGCGGCCTCGGGGGAGTATCCTCCCTATTGGGAGTTCATACCCCTTCTACGCCCGCCCTCGACAAAGAACGCTATTTCGATAACAACGTCCATACCTTATCGCTGAATACCATTACAAAACTGAAAAAAAATCTGGAATTAGTGGCCAACGCCCAGTATATTCACGATCAGCAAATCTCCCGGGGGACCTCCGTCACCACCTATTATCTGCCGGAAACGACACCTTTGGTGATCCGGGAACAAACCTATGCATCGAAACATACCGATCAAACGGAAATAGATTTTAAACTCCGATCGAATACCTCCCAGCGCTATTTGGAGGAAACCTTCTCCCTCAACGGCCGCTGGGACAAAGACCTGGGAAAAGTACTGAACGATGCGGATAAAGTCATCCAATCCTTCCGGCTACCCCGCATCTCCCTTCGCAACGAACTTTTAAATATCCGTCAATTCCGAAAAACGGGAATCAGTTTTCGGTCGCAAACCGACTATGTTACCCAACCCACCTCCTTGAGCATAACTCCGATGCTCTATCCGGAGATTTTCGATTCCCCCGCCGGTTATCCTGATGCCCGGCAAACCCTTAACAGTCAACGATTCCGCACCCATAACTCCGTGTCCATGAGTTATAGAATAAAATACTGGTCTTTCTCGGTCAACACAGATTTCAATGCTCATCTGGAATGGATGAATTCCGGCCTGAACGCTATAAACGACAAAGGCCTCCCTCTACCCGCGCCCGACACCATGCGTAACGATATTTACTGGCGGAAACTGGATCTCATCCTCGGTCCCTCTATCCGATTCCGTAAAGGCGATAAACTCGGCATCCAGTTCCAGCTACCTTTCGATTTTATGAGCCTCCGCATACAGGATAAAGTACAGAAAACAGCAGTGAATAAAAATGAGATCCTCCTTAAGCCCAGTTTATCCCTTGATCTGATCTTAAACTATAACCTCAGCCTCTGGGCTTCTGCTTCCTATTCGAAGAATATCGGAGATTTATACGATACATACAGTGGTTACATCATGTCCGATTACCGGATTATCGCCAGTAAAAAAGGCGATATCAGCCGAAAAAAAACGCAAACCTACTCCACCCTTCTTACTTATAAAAACGTATTCAAAGCGCTGTTCTGGTCCTTAAATGCTTCCTATTGGCATTCCCGTCAGAACCTGATGTACGGTACCCAGTATGAAGGGACGTTGAGTCACATCGAGTCGTATCCCATCGCCCACTCTTCCCAAGGCTATAATGTCACTGCAAAAATCAGCAAACGATTGGATGCTCTTTCTACCACCTGCCGGCTTTCCGGCGGTTTCTCCCGTTCCTGGTACGAAGTCTTGCGGCAGGGGAAAATCATGCAGACGTCTTCCGACCGGATGACCGCCGGTTTAGGAATAAATACGAATTTCACCAAAGCCTTTATTCTGGAATATACGGCGGACTTCTCCAGAAGCCGCAGTCATATCCAGGAAAGTGAAAAATTGGAGCCGATTTATGTAGTGCGCCAGAATGCAACTATGAATCTCGTAATAAATAAAAAATGGATTTGTAGTGTCGGAGGCGAACATTATCACAACGGAACAATTGTAGAAGGAGACCGGAATATGTTCTTTCTGGACGCCTGGCTCTCCTACAGAACCGCACGCGTCGAGTACTCCCTGGAAGGCCGGAACCTCCTCAATACGGGAACTTTCCGCTCAGCGATTTACAACGACATCACGAACTATGTCTATAGCTATCAGCTACGCCCGGCCTCCGTTATGTTTAAAATTAAATTCAGCTTGAAATAAAAAAGGCATTTTTCCCAAGTCAGGCCTTGCCCGCCTGAAGAAAGAGAAAGCCTTTTCCCCGAATAGTCGAACGGAGTGGAGCGACTCCCAGTTGAAACTAAAACGAAAAAGGCAAAACCACAGTAAAATGTTCACTACGTTTGCGCTACAAGCCGCCGATCGGCGAATATCGCTGCTACGGACACCGTCATGGAAATAGGAGGTGCCCGGTACGATTGCGAATAGTTTACTCACCGAAAGAGGTTGTATAAACCTCTTTCTCAACCTAAAAAACGATGATAAAATTTATGCCTTTTCTCATTTTTCCCGCTTTACTTTTCCTCGGATGCGGTACTCCTCACAACCGGGTAGAAATCCGGGGAACCTGCGACACAGCATATGGCACCGACAGTACCTGGATATATGTATACGGTTATGAAACCGGAAACGACCTCTTCATCAAAGATTCATGCTTCGTAAAAAATAACCGGTTCACTTTTCGGTTCGATATCCCTTATGAGAACGAATACGTCATTTTCGCACCCCAGGCGAAGCAATTCTCCCTACGCCATAATCTCGTGCTAAAACCGGGGGACCGGCTGCAGGTACAACTGCCCGACCAGGAAGATATACGGGATAATCCGCTCGACATTCCACAATCTTATGCTACTACGGCCTACCGGCAATTAAAGAAAAATTACACCAGCAGTTCCCAAAAAATAGCCCGTTTGACCGAAACCCAGGCTTTATTCCCGGAAAATTCCGAAAAATATAACGCTTACCAGGACAGTATTAACCGAATGAAGAAAAATCATTTTCTTCTGCCCCTGCGATTCCTCAACAATCCGAAGTTCAACCAAAGCCCTTATATTTGTTTTTATTCCCTCGTCCTGTTGGAAAGACAGGTCGATTCCCACCGTTTCGATAGTTTACTGAAAGAAAAGCAACAAAAGTTTCCGGACTATCCGCCACTGAAAGAATTTAAAAAACCGGTACCTCCCGAAACCCCGCAAGGGAAGCAGGCCAGAATCCGATTGGAGCAGTTATCCAAAAGATCCTATTAACAGAATCAAAAGGCCCGATACCCGCAAAATAATTTCAGACCACACATTAACGATATTCCCTATGAAACACATCCTGTTCTCCATCCTGTTCTTTTACCAGATAAGCCTGACGTGCGCACAAAGCGGATTCACCTGGCCCTATCCGGACCGCTTGCTCATCGGTTCATGCAGCTTCGATTCTCCCTGCCAAACACTGGATACTACGATTCTGACCGTGATATACGATATGCATTACAGACACAATGAAAAAGAGTTTTACCACAGTTACAACATCTTACAATACGGAAAGAATTATGCCAAATATTATAATTTGCCCCAATGGTATTGTAATCTGATCAGAACCCGGGTCGACCGGGGGCTCACAGCGGAACCCCAATTGTCGGAAGAAGAAGAGGTACAATGGCGCGCAGCCGGTGAACCCGCCGTGATGACCCCGGCCGAAATCATTTATGACTATGCAGGAGGACAGGCCAGAGTCCGTTATAATATTCCTTTCACCTGGAAAGCAATTTATGAGTACACGGAAAAAATACCGGAAATGAAATGGGAACTGGCGGAAGGAGCCGAAGAAATCCTAGGCTACATGTGCCAAAAGGCGCAAGCCTATTTTCGGGGACGGACCTGGACGGTTTGGTTTACTGCAGAAATTCCGGTAAATGCCGGACCCTGGAAACTCAACGGATTACCGGGACTCATCCTGAGAGCCAGGGACGAAGAAGGGGACTTTCGTTTCGAAGGCATCGGACTGCAACAAAAAAACGAACCCATCGAACTATATCGCTGGAAAACCTTGAATATCTCCCGGAAAAAATGGCTGGATTTCGAAAGAGCTTCCTATGTTACCCCCTATCAGCAATTCAGCCAGGGCGGAAACTTTAAATTTTACCATCAGGAGAGCTCAGGAAACATCCGGGAACTTAAATCGTCCTGGACCATTCCTTATTATCCTCTGGAAAAGGAATAACAGTCCACCGAAAAAGTCATAACCTATTTTCGTCCTTCCTCTTCCAACCCCAGAAGCCCAATCCAAAACGAAATTAAAATCCAGGGACTAGAAAGACGGAACCGGGCTATCGATATGATAATAATCCCATACAATTTTCAAAACAAAGACACGAAATGTTTTTCAACCTAGAAAGTATGCTTACTGTCAGCCATTGACTTCACTCTCAGCATGCATGTTCGAGGGCATACTTTCGCCGTTCCTGTCCTTCGCACCAGAAGAGTAGACAAAGTCGGCCATTTACTAGCTCATCGCTCCGTTGACCTGACACAAAAGACTTATACTAAATTTATTCCGGAGGAGAGGGAAGCAGAGAGGCGGGAATACCTGGTAAAACACATTATTTCCGGGAAATAAAATGTGTTTTTTCCCGCTAAAAACGAAAAAGACCCCTGTTCCAGCAGTGGTCCTTCCTTTCGTAATTCGTTGTTTCAGCGTGTTTTAGCGCATTCCGTATCAATACTCGTCTTCGTTGAAGAAAAAATCATCCTTACTGGGATAATCCGGCCAAATATCTTCTATGCTCTCGAAAATTTCTTCGTCATCTTCAATATCCTGGAGGTTTTCGATTACCTCCATGGGAGCACCGGAACGAATCGCGTAATCTATCAGTTCGTCCTTAGATGCAGGCCAGGGCGCATCCTCCAATTTTGATGCCAGTTCTAGAGTCCAGTACATATCACAAATATTAAAGAAGGTTTCTGTTCAATTTGCCGCAAAAGTAAACTTTTTTTTTAGAAAAACAATCTCATAATTATTAAATTTATATCTTCTCCAAAAGATGTACATTAAAATATACTTATTCATCGGAGAAATGTTGCAATACACGACGATAAGTATTAAAAATTTTCGCTTTGGACACGAAACCGATATATTTATCGTCCTGAATGACCGGCAGATTCCAGGCTCCCGTATCTTCGAATTTTTTCATGACCACGTCCATCGGATCCTTCGTATCGACCACGGTAGGAGGAGTTGTCATGTAATCCCTTACAAAAGTAGTATTGTATAAATCCTGATTAAACATAATCTTCCGAATATCGTCCAGCAATACGATTCCCAACAAACCTCCGCCGGCATCCAGCACGGGGAAAATATTCCGGCTGGAACGGGATACGATCTTTACCAGATCCCCCAGACTGGCATCTATCGGAACGGTTTTCAGATCGGTTTCTATCACTTTGTCCAACTTCATCAAAGTTAACACCGCTTTATCCTTGTTGTGGGTAATCAAATCTCCCCGCATCGCCAGACGACGGGCATAGATGGAATGCGGTTCCATTCCCCTGCCGGTCAGGTGGGCGACTACAGAGGTAATCATCAAAGGAACCAGCATCGCATATCCTCCCGTAATCTCCGCAATCAGGAACATAGCCGTTAAAGGTGAGTTCATAACTCCCGACATCACCCCCGCCATACCCGCCAATACAAAATAACTGACCGGCACATGTACCAAGCCCGTCAGATTGATCAGGCTGGCCACCAAAAATCCCCCGACGCCTCCCGTAAACAAACTGGGGGCGAACACTCCGCCTACCCCTCCGCTTCCGTTGGTCAGGGCCGTAGCGATCACTTTGACAAATACCAGTCCGATTACATACAGTATCACCATAAATATACTATCCTTCAGACTGAAGAAATAAGTATTGTTCAATATATTATCGGCATTATCGGTTAGCAAATCCTGTAAAGAGGTATATCCTTCCCCATATAAAGGGGGAAACAAATAAATCAGTAATCCCAGTAAAGCCCCACCGACCAATACCTGTTTAAAACGGTTTTTTATTTTGGTAAGCCAGCTTTCAATGCGGATATTCATCCGTATAAAATAGACTGACAGAAACCCGCAAAAAATGCCTAAAATAATATAATAAGGCAAATTAGCCAGTGCAAAATGATCGTGAACGTAAAAATCCAGCACCATCCCGTCTCCCATCAGAAAATATACCAGCACGTAAGAAGATATGGCCGAAATCATCAGAGGAATCAGAGAGGCCATGGTCAGATCCAGCATAAGAACTTCCAAAGTAAATACAATTCCGGCAATGGGAGCTTTAAAAATTCCGGAGATCGCACCCGCCGCTCCACAGCCGATCATCAAAGTCATTACCTTATAATTCATCCGGAAAAAGCGGGCCAGATTGGAACCGATGGAAGCACCCGTTAAAACAATAGTAGCTTCCGTTCCGACAGAACCACCGAAACCGATCGTAATGGTACTGGCAACCAGGGAAGAATAATTATTATGGGGCTTGATCATACTGTTGCGCCTGGAAATGGCATACAATACTTTGGTCACCCCGTGACTGATATCCTCCCGGACAAAATAACGAACGAAAAGAGACGTCAGCCAGATACCGATAAAAGGGTAAACGAAAAACAGCAAACTACCGCTATCTACCTGAAGCCGTTCTGTAAAAAACATATGGGTAGTATGTACCATATTTTTCAATAACACCGCCGCCAGGCCCGATACGATTCCTACCAGCAGGCTCAGGACCAGAATAAAATTCTTTTCCTTGACATATCGTACCCGCCAGATGAGAAAACGCCCGAACCAATTACTCCACCACGCCATAATTCGCAATTTGATACTACCCCGGTAAACCTTTTATTTTGTCTTTCCTTTCACAACACTTTTTAGAGAACCGTATTCCGGATAAAATTCCAGCACCAATCCTTCGTTGGAGATCACCTCGGTCGGAAAAGTTTTAATCACTCCCAATTGAGGTACAACCGTACGGAAATTTTGCAGCTCTTCATTCATACGGAATAATTTCACATCCCCCGCAGCCGGAACGCGATAGTAGATAACGGCTTGTCCCTGTCCTTCCGGCAAAGCATTCCGGCCCGCCGGAACCACTACGTTATCCACGCGGAGCGAATAAGAAACCGCCGATACGTTTTTACGGCTTACCACTCCCTCGGCCTCACTAAACCGGAAAATCAGAGTGTTTTCTCCCGCTTTCTCCGGAGCACAGTAAAAAACACGTTCCAGCGTCTGGCTGATCTTTTTACCCATAAAAAGGCTGAGATAATCCTGTTCCATCCGGTCGAATTCTTTCAAAATCAGGTCCAGCGAAGCTCCGTCGGGAACCTCGTTTCCACCTGCAATCAATCTCGCTCTTTCGGAACGGATTCTGTATATTTCTTTGACAGCTTCATTCCTGTTATCGGAAGAGGTTTTTGTCGTATAACGGATAATAGGATCCCAAATCCTTTTCACGACTCCGTCTACTTCCTGAGTCGTATAATTCGTATCCAACACTTCCTTCAACGGATTATAGGTCTTCAACGAAGCGATGTTGACTTCGTTTCCGGAATTCCGGGACAGAGGAGTATAGTACATAGACTGAACGGGAACGGATATCGGCAGAGGTCCGCAACCCACACCGGCCAAAAAACCCTCGGGACTTAAAGTCAGCATAACGGACTGGTATTCCCCGTTAGCCGTCATGGCATACATCGTAGTTTTATCCGGAACATATACCGGTTTCACTTCGATTCCCTTTATTTCCCATTTCTCACTGCGGGAAGAAATCTCCGGCCTCATTCCTAGCTTCTCCTGGGCATATTCCCGGTATGGACCGGGTATCAGTTGCGTATATTCCATCTTTACTTTTACCTGAAAGCTAACCTTAGGCAAACAGTAACTTACGGTAACCGGCGTCCCTTCTTTTCTTTTCTGTGCATAAACAGAAGCCATCACCGCCGTAATCAGTATAAAAGAGAAAACGATCCTTTTCATATCTTTCCTATTTTTGTTTTAAGTTCCAATTCTTTCCAGGCCTTTCCCAAGGCTCCGGCCAACTCCGTCGCACAAATCCCCCGCTCCCCTTTTTCTTCCGCCAAGAGATCCCCGGCCAGACCATGAGCAAATACCCCCAACATTGCCGCTCTTTCGGGCCTCATCCCGTTTGCCCCCAGAGCCAGCAAAACTCCTGTCAGCACATCTCCGCTTCCCCCTTTGGCCAGCCCCGGATTTCCGCTCGTATTAAAATAACATTCTCCCTGAGGAGTAGCAATAACCGTATGGGCCCCTTTTAACACAACCGATACCCGGTAATGGCTTGCAAAATTGCTTAATTTATTTAATCTCTCAAAATCATTTTCACTTTTTCCTGACAATCGTTCGAATTCTTTCGGATGAGGAGTCAAAATACAACCTTCGTGTAAGAGTTCCAGCATCTCCCGGTGTTTCGAGATTATGTTCAAAGCATCCGCATCCAGTATCGTCAGGCCCCTCCATTCCGTCAGTAATTTGCGGAGTCCAGCCACTGTCTCGGGTTGGGTTCCTAATCCAGGCCCTGCCGCCACAGCCTGATAACGTCCCGATATTCCGGCACCTGAGAACCACTCGTCTTTTTCATCCCGTTCCACCAGCACGTCGGGAACCGAAATTTGAAGGACATCATTTCCTTTTCGGGGAACATGGCAGGTGAGTAAACCGATACCGGAACGTACGGCCGCCCGGGAAGCCAGAATGGCCGCCCCCATCATTCCGTAAGAACCGGCTATCAGCAAACCGTGTCCGTTCGTCCCTTTATGGTCGAACTTTCCGGAAAGAGGCAACAGATTGGCTACCCGACCCGGAGTCAGGTAATAATATAACGTCAGTGTCTGCTCCAAAGCTTCCGGATGCAGACCGATATCCAATACATACCATTCTCCTACATAAGCGTAATTCTCAGCCAACATAAAAGCCAGTTTAGGACTCTGAAAAGTAAAAGTAACATCGGCACGGACAATGGCATCCCGGTCGTTAGCCGAATTATCTTCTCCCATCAAACCGGAAGGGATATCGACAGCTACCACCCGGTTGGGCAAAGCGTTAATTTTCCGGATTAATCCCGCTACGGGGCCGGATACCTTCCGGTTCAAACCGGAACCGAAAAGTGCATCTATAATTAAAGCCTCTACATCAGGACAGAAGGCATCCCCCGCCGTGATTTCCGTCAGAGTTCCCTCCCACCTTTTCCGGTTAAGCTCGCAATCCGGACTCAGGCGCGAACCCGTGCGTAAACAAAACACTTCCGCCTCTTTCCCTGCTTGTTTCAGCAAACGCGCAATGGCATAACCATCCCCTCCGTTATTTCCCCAACCGGCTACGACGGCAAATTTTCGGTAATGTGAAAATTTTTTTAATAAATTTTTCGTAAAAATCCGTGCAGCCCGTTCCATTAAATCGATCGACTCTATCGGCTCATGTTCAATAGTATATTGATCAATAACAGCTATTTCAGAAGTTTTAAAAATTTTATTTAACTTTTCCATAACACTTCCTCAATCGTTTTAAAGACGAAAAATACAGAAAAATTCTTATTTTTGCTGCCATTGAGAAATTAATATTAACTTAAAATAATCAAATCCATGTTTAAAAATCAACCCAACGGACTGTATGCCCTGGCTCTGGCTAACACTGGAGAACGCTTCGGGTATTACACGATGCTTGCTATCTTTACCCTTTTCTTACAAGCGAAATTCGGCTTTAGTTCAGCAGCGACCTCCAATATCTTTGCCGGTTTTTTAGCTTTTGTTTATTTTTTACCGATTTTAGGAGGTATTCTGGCCGATAGATTCGGCTACGGAAAAATGGTAACATCCGGTATCGTGGTCATGTTCATCGGTTATACCTGTCTGGCCATTCCTACCGGCGGCGACTTTTTCGGTAAAACGGCTATGTTCGGAGCACTTTTCCTCATTGCCTTAGGTACCGGATTATTCAAAGGGAATCTTCAGGTAATGGTCGGTAACCTCTACGATAATCCCCAATACGCAGATAAACGCGATACCGCTTTCAGTTTATTCTATATGGCCATCAACATCGGAGCCCTTTTCGCCCCTACGGCCGCTTCCAAAATCACAGAACATTTCATGAGTAAAGCCGGTTTTAAGTATCAGGGCGATATCCCGGCCCTCTGTCATGAATATTTGGACAGTCTCTTACCTAACGCACAACCGATGGCTGCCGATTCCCTGGAAACCCTGACCCAGTTCGCCCAGCACCAAGCCGCCTCCTTCACCAACCTGTCTGAATTTGCTTCTAAATATATCCAAGAACTCTCTCTTTCCTACCACTACGGTTTCGCTGTTGCCTGCATTTCCCTGATCGCTTCCATGCTGATCTATCAGGTATTCAAGAGAACCTTCAAGCATGCGGATGTGAATACCAAACAAGCTGCAGCCAGCGGTAAACAAGAGAATATCGTAGAACTGACGCCGGAACAGACCAGATCCCGCATCACCGCCCTTGTTCTGGTATTTGCCGTGGTAATCTTCTTCTGGATGGCCTTCCACCAGAACGGACTTACTCTTACGTTCTTTGCCAGAGATTATACGGCACGAACCGCTGACGGAGCCTTAGGCATGAGTTTCAATGTGTTTAACCTCGTATTCGTAATCACCTTCATTTACGGTTTATTCGCGCTATTCCAATCCAAAGAATTAAAATCGAAACTGATAGCGGGAGCGGTGGCAGCTGTTTCCATAGGAATACTGATCTACAAATATCAAGCGTTAGTACCGGGGTCTTTTATCGAAGTTCTACCTCAGATGTTCCAGCAATTCAACCCCTTCTTCGTAGTAGCTCTTACTCCCGTATCCCTTGCCGTATTCGGAGCCTTGGCTAAAAGAGGCAAAGAACCTTCGGCTCCCCGAAAAATCGGAATCGGTATGTTTATCGCCGCTTTAGGGTTTGCCGTTATGGCGTTCTTCTCGATCGGACTGCCTACTCCCAATCCTGACGGGGCTACGGTGATAGCCAACAATCTGCTGGTATCTCCTTCAGTGCTTATCAACACCTACCTGGTATTGACTTTTGCAGAGTTATTCCTCTCACCCATGGGTATCTCGTTCGTATCGAAAGTAGCTCCCCCCAAATATAAAGGTCTTATGATGGGTCTCTGGTTTGGCGCTACCGCTGTCGGTAACTACCTGGTGTCTATCATCGGCATGCTGTGGGGACATATGCAACTGTGGGCATTGTGGTCCATCCTCATCGTGCTTTGTGTGGTTTCCGCCCTGTTCATCTTTATGATGATGAAACGTCTCGAAAACGCTACCAAATAAAAGCATTCGAATGATAAAAAAGACCGGATAACCTTCCAACGTTATCCGGCTTTTTTTTGACCCGGTACGACCCAAGAAATCCGTACCCCTACAAGTGTATCACTGTATACATCATGCCTTCGGAGCAGGACCGTGAAGATCCGGCCAAAAATCCTATTTACTAAAAAAAACCTTCTCTTCCGGACAGATTGCCTTTTTCTGAAAGAATATTGTTATCTTCGCTTCCCCCTGAAAGTCATACACCATGTTGAAACGAATAAAATATTCTTTTTCCGCTCGTTTGAATTTTCATATACTTTTTTCCCTTACCCTACTTTTCATATTGGCTTTCGGAGTTTTCTATCATTATTCCCGACAGGTCATTATAAAAAACGCTTATGAAAAGTTCAGCAATATGGCGGCCAAAACCAACTTACGGGTAACCCGCTTATTACGCACTGTGGAAAAAATTCCCGATAACATGGGGTGGCTGATTACCGGCTACGTGGGACAGCCTGATGCTATTTTTGATATCACCCGGCAAATTGTTCACAACAATCCGGAGATTTTCGGATGCGCCATCGCTTTCGAACCCGGATATTTCCCTGAAAAAGGCGATTGTTTTGCCCCTTACTCCTATATGAAAGGAGATTCGGTGGTAACTACCCAATTGAATGCCGATTACGACTATTATGAAAAAAACTGGTACCGGCTGACAAAAGAAAACAACAGGGCGCGCTGGAGCCGTCCCTATCAGGATTTCGGAGATAAGGAAGTGATTACGTCCACCTACTCCGTTCCGCTGCGGGACAAGAACCGGGGTATCATCGGTGTCTTTTCGGTGGATTTGTCCCTGAACTACATCTCCCAACTGATCGACTCCGATATTTCCTATAAAAACGCATATATCATCGTCGTCAATCAGCAAGGAAATTATGTCATCGGCCGGAAAGGAAACGATTATTTAAGGGATACCACTTTATTCGACGTCACCGCTGCCATGCAAGATTCCTCAGCTACCCGCATAGCCCGGCAAATCGTAAGCGGACAGACCGGCATGGATATTTTTTACGACCGGCACGTAAAATCTTTTATATTTTACGGTCCTGTCCAGGGGACCGAATGGTATATGGCTCTCATTTGCCCTTATGATGAAATATTCGACGCTTTACACCGGTTCAATCTGATGGTCATTGCCTCTTTTCTCTTGTTGCTCCTCTTCCTATATGTCGTCAGTTCGGCTTCTGTCCGCAAAGTAACCGAACCTTTGAAAAAATTCGCCCTCTCGGCCCGGAGTATTGCCTCCGGTAATTTCAATACTCCCCTTCCCCATATACAGACTAAAGATGAAATGAGCGAACTATACGATTCTTTCCGGGATATGCAGGTACAGTTGACCGAGTATATCCGTCACCTCCGGGAAACTACCACCGCCCAGGAAAAAATCGAAAGTGAACTCCGCATTGCACACGATATCCAGATGGGTATGCTGCCCCAGAATTTTTCTCTGTTCGCTGAAAAAAGCGAAGTCGATTTGTATGCCGTTCTGCAACCTGCCCGTCAGGTAGGCGGAGATCTGTACGATTTCTTCATTCTGGAAGACGATTTGTATTTCGCCATCGGAGATGTCTCCGGCAAAGGTATTCCGGCTTCTCTGCTGATGTCGTTTACCATCAGTTTACTGCGTTCCTTATCTCTCCGGCACGAATCACCGGCACACATCGCCACTTTTTTGAATAAAAGCATAGCCGAAAGGAACGAAGCCGATATGTTTGTCACTTTTTTTATCGGTATGCTGAACCTGAAAACCGGAATACTGAAATATTGCAATGCAGGACATATGCCCCCCGTAATGACCTACCCGGACCGCTCCATTTCATTTTTTGAAATTCACTCCGATTTACCTTTAGGAATCCTAAACGGACATCAGTATAAAGAATATACCCATACCTTTTCTTCCGGTTCCGGCATGTTGTTGTACACCGACGGAGCGACCGATGCAGAAAATGAAAAAGGAGAATTCTATACCAAAGAACGCTTACTGAAAGTCATACAAGCAAATAACGAACTTCATCCGCGGGAATTTATTGAAAAAATCAGGAACGATATCCGGCGACATGTAAAAGCATACGAACAAAGCGACGACCTTACTTTATTGACATTTATCTATGGACAAGAATGGTATCATAAGGAATCCTAAAAAGAATCCGAACCTACCGAAAAAAACATTTTTGTTCTTTGGGGAAATAAAAAAAAACATTACTTTTGTGGCGTTGAAATAACACCTCATTGTTCAATGGTGTAATGGCAGCACAACAGATTCTGGTCCTGTTAGTCAAGGTTCGAATCCTTGTTGAACAACAAAAAAAAATCGCTAGTTTTTAGCGATTTTTTTTGTTTTTATACGTCCTTATCGGCTTATAGATGGGAAAGCCTGTTTTAAAACAGGCTTTCAATCAATTGATCGTCTGCAAAATGAGGAAGCGTCACTTTCAGTTGCGGATTTTCTTCCATCGCCCGTTTAATCGCAAAAACGGCACCTTCATTACGCGCCCAGCTCCGGCGGGTGATTCCGTTGTTCACATCCCAGTACAGCATCATCCTCAATCTTCTGCCGGCTTCTTCACTTCCGTCCAGGAGCATACCGAACCCTCCGTTAATCACTTCTCCCCAACCTACACCTCCTCCATTATGAATAGACACCCAGGTCGCCCCGCGGAAAGCATCTCCGATAACATTCTGAATGGCCATATCCGCTGTAAACTGCGATCCGTCATAAATATTAGAAGTTTCCCGGAAGGGGGAATCGGTACCCGACACATCGTGATGATCCCGTCCCAATACCACAGGAGCCGACAGTTCACCCGAAGCGATAGCCTTGTTGAAAGCATCTGCAATCCGGATTCTTCCCTGGGCGTCGGCATACAGAATACGGGCCTGAGAACCGACTACCAGACGGTTTTCACCGGCAGCCTTAATCCAGCGTATGTTATCATGCATCTGTTGTTGTATTTCTGCCGGAGAGGTGCGGGCCAGTTCTTCCAGCACCCGGGCCGCCAATTCGTCCGTTTTAGCCAAATCCTTCGGATCCCCGCTCGTACATACCCAGCGGAAAGGCCCGAAACCGTAATCGAAACACATCGGTCCCATAATGTCCTGTACATACGAGGGATATTTAAAGCTGCCATCTTCTTTCAAAATATCGGCTCCCGCCCGGGAAGATTCCAGCAGAAAAGCATTCCCGTAATCAAAGAAATATGTACCGAAACGTTCGACACAGCGGTTGATGGCCGCTACATGACGACGCAGGGATACCTGCACTTTTTCCTTAAAAAGCTCCGGTTCTTCGGACATCATCCGCTTGCTCTCTTCAAAAGATACGTCCACCGGATAATAACCGCCTGCCCAGGGATTGTGCAAAGAAGTCTGATCGGACCCCAATTCCACCGGTATATCGCCTTCCGCCAGCCGCTCCCACAAATCCACTACATTTCCCTGGTAAGCAAGAGAAACGACTTCTTTATTTTCACGGGCCTTTTTCACCCTTTCCATCAAAACCTCCAGATCGTCGATCACCTCATCTACCCACTTCTGGGAATAACGGGTTTGGGTCGCTTTCGGATTGATCTCAGCGGTGATACTGATACATCCCGCAATATTCCCCGCCTTCGGTTGAGCTCCCGACATTCCGCCCAAACCGGCCGTTACCAATAATTTACCCCTCAAATCCTCCCCATGCTTCGAAATTTTCCGTCCCGCATTCAGTACCGTAATCGTCGTACCATGCACAATACCCTGCGGACCGATATACATATACGAACCGGCAGTCATCTGACCGTATTGGGAAACTCCTAAAGCATTGAATTTTTCCCAATCGTCGGGCTTGGAATAATTCGGAATAACCATTCCGTTCGTAACGACTACCCGCGGAGCCTCCCGATGGGAAGGGAATAATCCCAGCGGATGACCGGAATACATCACCAAAGTCTGTTCATCCGTCATTTCCGACAGGTATTTCATCGTCAGCCGGTATTGGGCCCAATTTTGGAATACCGCCCCGTTTCCCCCGTAAGTAATCAATTCATGAGGATGCTGGGCCACCGCTTTATCCAGATTATTGGTGATCATCACCATGATAGCCGCCGCCTGCAAACTGCGGTGGGGATAATCGTGAATCGGCCGGGCATACATCTCATAGTCGGGACGAAAACGGTACATATAAATTCTACCGTATTTTTCCAGCTCTTCTGCAAATTCCGGAGCCAATACAGCGTGATACTTCGGATCGAAATAACGTAAAGCATTCCGCAACGCCAGTTTTTTTTCTTGCGGATTTAATATATCCTTCCTTTTAGGAGCATGATTGATGTCCGGATCATAAGGTTTGGGAGCCGGGAGAGTATCGGGTATCCCTTCCCGGATTGACTGCTGAAATTCCTGTAGTGTCATTGCGTAATGATTTAATTATACTTTGAATGAAAGTGCTAATTTAATATTTTCAATCGATTTCGAAAAATGTTTATCCGATTTTTTGCTCCACACTTCCACGTCTTTTCGTTATCTCCGGTAAAAACCCCTCTCGAAGCCGAAAAACCATCCAAAGCCTGCCTCCGGGAAACCGGTTTAAAACCCGGAAGATCCGAAAAAGTCACACCTCTCAAACAAACGGGTCCCTCCGCTGTTTCCCGGCCCTAAAAAATAGTAAAAGAATTGGGCTTAATAACGATTCCTATGCGCAAACAGCGTTGAAACCGGTCGAAATCGAGCATGCTTTCCCCGTACCCGTTATAATATTGAAGAAAAAAATACTGGTTATCCAAACGGAATATTTTATATGCAATTTCAATCTGCCAGTTGGCACTCAAATCCCAACCGCTACGCTTTATCATTAAAACGGAACAATTCAACCGTTTATTATTGCTGGTGTAAGTACCCGCTATCTGAGCGATACCGGCATAAGAGGCCAGATGTTTATTTTCTTTAGCAACCATAATGGGGATCCAGCATTTAGCCTGCAACGTATAGTTCTGATTAAAAGCGTACAAACCCATCAGGCTGATTTTATTCCAGCTACGGGACCAAATGCTATCGCGCCCATTCGATTCATGCTCGAATTGCAGGGAAGCCAAAGCCACAATCCGGTCGTCCTTTACAAAATTATGTCCGAATCCCAATGAAGGATTGTAATTCGTTTCGGTAAAGGGGGCCGATTTCCGGTAAATGTCCCAAAACGACCGCTGCGTATAGGTGAAAAAAAGATAGATGCGCCAGGGTAGCATACTTTTATAAAGCCGGTGCCGTAAACTAATCTGAAATTTGGCATCCGAATTGTATTTGTTGATTTTACCGCCCGAAAAATTCGTACCTGTAATGATATAGTTGTCTTTATAGATGGTAAATGCAGGAATAGTACCGAGATCGTCCGCTACACTGTCACGCCTGACCTTTTTGCCCGTTTCTTTTCCCTGTCCGTACAGCCAGGCCGGCATCGTCATCAGTCCGAATACATACAAAATCAAAACTGTATACTTCATACATCGTAAATTAGTTGCAAGCAAAAGTTTTACGAAGTAAAAGCCGGAAGGTTGGCCGGAAAGAACGGAATAATTAGTTTTACCGGAACGCCGGAATTTGAAAGGAAAGCACTAATTTTGCCGTATGGAAACCACAACCGGCTTTACAACCGGAATTTAACGCAACCATCACATGAATCAGATCAGAATCGGAGATACGGTAAAATTTATTTCAGAAAAGCTGGAAGGAAAAGTTACGGGATTAATCGACGCGAAAACCGTCAATGTATATTGTGAGGAATACGGATTCGAGATTCCGGCGAGCATCAGCGATCTGGTAGTCGTTCACTCCCAGCCGCAACCTGTTTCTTCTGCACCGGAAAACATTCCGGCACAGAAAAAAATTGAAACACAACCTACGGACACCGTCTACATCGCCCTGGTACCCGATAATTTCGCAAACTTATCCGGTAGCCGTTACGACTTGCATTTCGTAAACGATACCGACCAACAGTGTCTTTACGCTATCGGTTACTCCAAGGACGAAAAGAACCTGGGGATAACGGCCGGAAACTGCGCTCCGGATACCACCGTCCTTATCGGGACCTATACCTTAAAAGAATTGGAGCAAATCAAAACTATTCTGATCCAGGCGATATTTTATCAAAAAGGCGTGTACATTCCGAAAAATGCCATCGACACCCGCTTAAAACTAAATCCGGTAGCCCTGTGCAAATCGGGAAATTATAAACACGTCAAATGGTTCGCCTCCGTCGCTTGCTTACGGGAAGCGGGAAAAGAAAACAGGCCAGAAGAAGAATACACCCTGCTTCCGTTTTCCTCGGAGGTAAAAGAGAAAAAAACCGATATCCTCCCTGCCGAAAAAAAACTCCGCAAAACACCTCCTGCCCATGTACTGGAAGTGGACCTGCACATCGGCCAATTACTGGAAACTACAGCCGGAATGGAAAACAAAGACATTCTCGAATACCAATTGAACGTATTCCATAAAACTTTGGAAACCTATAAGTTAAGAAAAGGGCAGAAAATCGTATTCATCCACGGGAAAGGCGACGGCGTCCTCCGTCAACGAATCCTCTGGGAACTCCAAACGAAATATAAACGTTTTCAGCATCAGGACGCTTCGTTCAAACAATACGGCTACGGAGCAACCCTGGTAACTATCAAATAAAAATCGAAAAAGGTGCCCTTTGCAGCACCTTTTTCATTCCTATTTTCCCTCCGGGATCCAAAACTCCCAGAGGAACTTCGTCCAACCGGAAAAACCTAACGAACCTAACCGACCCCGGATTTCCTACATTCCCCTCTCTCCTCGTCCGTTGTTTCGGGACCTTATTTAGCGGTTTCCAGTTCAGCAAGATATCTTTCGGCATCGATGGCCGCCCGGCAACCTGCGCCGGCTGAAGTGATTCCCTGCCTATAAATCGGATCCATGACATCGCCTGCGGCAAATACGCCCGAAACATTGGTCAGAGAAGATTTACCTTCCGTCACGATATACCCCTGTTCGTCCAGCGTGATATACTCCTTAAATATTTCCGTATTGGGCTTATGACCGATAGCCAGGAAAAAACCGTCGATCCGGATATCGTGTTCCTCCTCTTCCCGAGTGCCCATTTTGTAAACCAGCCGGGCACCTTCCAACCCCATGTCACTCCCATACAAATCTTTGGTATTGTGTTCAAAAAGCACCTCGATATTCGGGGTTTTAAAAACCCGCTCCTGCATAGCTTTAGACGCCCGGAGATAATTTTTACGCACAATCATATAAACCTTCCGGCAGATCCCCGCTAAATAACTCGCTTCTTCACAGGCCGTATCTCCTCCTCCCACAACCGCTACATCTTTACCCCTGTAAAAGAAACCGTCACAGGTAGCACAGGCACTCACACCCAACCCTTTGAAACGCTCCTCAGCCGGAATATTCAAATACTTAGCGGTAGCTCCCGTAGCGATGATGACCGCATCGGCCTCGATCTGCTTCGTACCGTCCACCGTCACCTGATGCGGATGACCGGAAAAATCGACCCGGTCCACATTCCCGAAACGAATATCGGTACCGAAGCGTTCCGCCTGTTTCCGCATATCTTCCATCATCACGGGCCCCGTTACTCCTTCCGGATAACCGGGAAAATTTTCAACCTCCGTCGTAGTAGTCAATTGGCCGCCCATTTGTAATCCCGTATACAATACCGGTTTCAAATTCGCTCTGGCCGCATATATAGCTGCCGTATATCCTGCCGGTCCCGACCCGATGATGAGACATCTCACCTTCTCTACTGTATTCTCTATTGCCATAAAATATATAATTTAAATTTTTTCTGCCTGCTAAAGCGCTGCGTATGCAAAAATAGTGAATTAACTGAAAAAACGTCTCTGATCTCCCGGGAAAATTCCACGGAAGTGCTCCCCACCCTATCCAAACAACATCCAGCAAACCAATTCTAAAACCATTATTATCCAACTTTGGATGAAAAACATCGTACATTTTCAAGAGTTATAGAGACAGAAAAAAGACAAATAAATTTGAATTTATTTGGGTCTGCTCCTCCTATACCAATTATGATAAATAAAAAATGAATTGCAACGCTTTGAATATCAATATATACATTACAATAATAAAAGTATAATACTTACAATTATTGATAATATTAACATTTATAATTATATTTGAATACAAGCAAACATTAAAATTAATCCAATTTTTCTTTACATGCAAATAAATATTGGATTATTTACATATAAAACTGATATTTAAAATAAATCTAAATAACTATGGGATTTCCGGAAAGACTACAAAACGTTATCGAAGAGAAAAAGATATCGAAGTATAAAATTGCTAAAGCCATCAACATTTCAGCCAGTACGATTTCCAATTATATCAAAGGGAAAACCAAGCCGGATTCCACGAAGCTAACCGTACTTTGTGAACTTTTGGGGGTAAATAAAAATTGGTTGCTTACCGGAGAAGGGGTTCAATATCTGGTAGAAGAACCGGCTGCACCGTATAACCCGGCACCTACAGGAATGTCGGACAAACAAATGGTGGAAAAATTATTATTTCTGCTGAAACAACAGACCGAAAGTATTCGCGAAAGGGATCAGCAAATTACCCAGTTGATCGGGAAACTCCCTTACCCTTCCCAGCAATCCTGAGAAAAGGAACGACAGGTAAAAACACTCCCGTGCTGAATCCATCTTACGTGAAAAGCCCGGAGGGATACACATCAAAAGGAAGTGCCGAAACCGGTCACTTCCTTTTTTCATCCCATTTTTAACGCATCTGTTTCAGGAACCCGAAAAAATTCCGGGCTTCGTCCCCATAATAACAAAATACGGGCGTAACCGCCTCGTAATTATAGGGAATATATTCGTATACCTGAACGGCAGCAAATTTCTGGTCGCCCGCCGCCATCACTTCCACCTTCGTTCCGGTATTGACCTGACGTTTCAGATTCTTTAAATCCTCGAATTTTTTCTCTTCCATACAATATTGTAAGGTCTGGCTTTCGCGAGGATCAAAATAAAGAATCATCTTATTGATCTTACTACCGGTAGGACGGAAAAAATAACAGTTTCTTCCCATAAAAAATTTAACCAATCCGCCGATCGCCATAAATACCGCAGCGGTGAACAGAAAAGTAGAAAGCGAAGAATTGGGATCCTCGATAGACATTCCTCCCAAAATACACAAAACCGCCAATAAAATAAAGCCTATGGCACCCATAGATACCTTATTTTTTTTCACTACTTCCCGATTGGTAATCATCTCTATATCTTCGTCTAAATTTTTATACTTTGCCATAATGATTGTTAGTTAAGCCCTGGTTTTCCTGATAAAGTCGTTCACAACCGCATCACAAATCCTGTTTCCGGCTGCATTGCGTTTTCCTTTTTCCTCAGCCTCCTTCCGGGAAACTCCGGAAGATAAGCCACACAACGACACTATACCGTAAACCGGGCGGTTTTACATAAAATAATAAAAAGGAAAGAAAAAAGAAAAAAGGCTAAATAATAATCTTACGAAGCATATAAATATAATAACCGGATAACCTCCGGCAGGTAAAATACTCCCGAAAATCGGACGACCGGTCTTCCCCCGCCAGAACAGTGGAAAAACGCGTGATCTGAGAAAGGTAAGCTAAAGTTTTTTCCGGAGCGATACGATAAGGCCCGGTACGACGAAACGTAGGTTGGCCGTTCCAGGGATTGGTTTGCTGAAGAGAAAGATCGGCGGCCCGGGTAGCTATAATAACTTCCAACAAATCCTCGTAGTTTCCGTTATCATTTCCGGACACGACTTCCGCTTGCGGAACGTTTATCGCGAACGCACCGATTCCTGCCGGTGTATTCCAAAAAAGGAACACCGCCCACAAAAATAATATGGATAACAGAGTCCGTTTCATTTTCCCTTTAATGACGTAACAAATATACAAATGATTTGACAATCGGCCAACAAGCCGGTTATTTTTTTAGCAAGACGGATTGTAACGCTTTTTTCTCACTCCTCGTACATACCGGATAAAAGGAAAAGTATGATAACCGCAATGATTTTTATATTTATTCTGGGTTATATCTTCATCGCCCTCGAAAACAAAACCCGGATAAATAAAGCCGCCGTTTCCCTCCTGCTCGGAATGTTCTTATGGACGCTGTATATATTTACGGATTCGGGCACCGTTATCGGTGCAGACGCAACCTCCTTCCGGGAATTTATCGATTCCAATAAAGAATACGCCTCTCTCAGTCAGGCGGAGCAAATCATCAAATACATCGTCAATTCGCGGATAATCGATCAGTTGGGAAATGTTTCCGAAATTCTCTTCTACTTACTCGGAGCGATGACTATCGTGGAAATCATCGACATTCACGGCGGCTTTTCAGGAATTACCGGCCGTATCAAAACAAAAAATAAAAAGAAATTACTGTGGCTGATTTCCTTTCTCACTTTTTTTATGTCGGCCGTTCTGGATAATATGACCACCGCCATTGTCATGATTATGCTGTTACAAAAATTACTGGATAAACCTCAGGAACGATGGCTTTACGGAAGTATGGTCGTCATAGCGGCCAATGCCGGTGGAGCCTGGACACCCATCGGAGACGTCACCACCATTATGCTCTGGATCAACGACAACGTCACCTCCGGAAACATTATGCGGAGCCTTTTTCTGCCTTGTGTCATTTCTCTGGCTTTGCCGCTTTTACTGGTTTCTCTGGGGTTAAAAGGGAAAATAACGAGTGCGGGAGGCCCGGAAATTCCCGCTTCTGCCCCGGTGGTTTCTCCCCGGGAACGCAATCTCATCCTTATCATCGGGATAGCCTGTCTCTTATTCGTACCGGTTTTCAAATCGGTTACCCATTTACCTCCCTTTGTCGGTATATTACTCTCTCTGAGTTTATTCTGGATATACATAGACCTCCTTTACAACCGTAAAAAAACGAATGCCGGCGGTACGGAATACCGGGTACCCTATGTTTTATCGAAAGTAGATTTTCCGACCATTCTGTTTTTCCTCGGCATTTTAATGGCCGTCGGAGCTCTCGAAGCTGTAGGAATACTGAAGGACCTATCCGTATTCCTCGATCAGAAAATTCATAACGTTTATATCGTCAGTATCCTTATCGGTCTCCTTTCTTCCATTATCGACAATGTTCCTCTGGTAGCCGCTTCCATGGGAATGTATCCTATTCTGACCCCCCATGCCGCTTCGCTTTTACCGGAACCCGCCTATATGGCCAATTTCGTACAAAACGGTACATTTTGGGAGTTGCTCGCCTATTGCGCCGGAACGGGAGGTAGTATTCTCATCATCGGATCGGCTGCGGGGGTGGTCGTCATGGGACTGGAGAAAATCAGTTTTATCTGGTATATGAAACACATCTCCTGGCTGGCTCTTTCCGGCTTTCTGGCCGGCATAGGGGTTTACTACCTCTTACAATGAAAACAAAAACACTTTCGGGTATATTTTCTTTTTTCTAAATTTGCGGTATCGAATTTCGGAACGGAATGTTATACCCTTTATCTCCCGAGTTTAAAAAATTCGTGACCGATCATCTTTCGGACGACACGGATAAACTTTTGTTAAATGCCCGGCACTATCCGGGAGTCGATATGCCTTTTGCCGTCACCCAGATTCTGGCCCGCCGTCAGGTGCGGGAAAAATTACCGGAATGGTTTGCTCAGGCCGATATCGTCTTTCCCTCCCGGCTGGCTGCCGAACAATGTTCTTCGGAAACGACCGCACGGTATAAACAAAATCTGATAAAAGGGAAACAGGTATGCGACCTTACCGGCGGATTGGGAGTGGATGCTTATTTCTTTTCCCGTACGGCGGAAAAGGTGATATACATCGAGCGCCTGGAAGAGTATTGCCGGGCTGCCGAGGAAAATTTCCGGAGGTTAGGGGCGACCAACATCCGGGTCCTGCAGGGAGACGCCCGGGAACAAATCGGCTCCCTACAGGCGGATACCTTTTATATCGACCCGGCCAGACGATCGGGGAACAATAAACGCTTGTTCGCCCTCAGCGAATGTGAACCGGATATCCTGTCCCTGAAAGATATTCTTCTCCAACAAGCGAAACGCCTCATCGTAAAAATTTCTCCCATGGCGGATCTCACCGAAACCCTGCGTCTCTTACCGGAAACCACAGAAATTCACATTTTATCCATCCGGAACGAATGCAAGGAAATCCTGTTTGTGCTGGAACCTTTCCCCCGGAATTATCCTGCGGCACAACCCCGGATAAAAACCGTCAATTTTCCCGGAAAGGGCGATAAACAAGAATTCGAATTCCTCCCCTCGGAAGAAAAGGAAGCCGGACTTCTGTTGTCCGACACGGTAGAGAAGTATCTATACGAACCGAACGCAGCACTTCTGAAAAGCGGAGCTTTCAAATTGACGGCCCAGCGATACGGACTGAAAAAATTACACCTCCACAGTCACTTGTATACCTCCGAAATCTGGGTCCGGGAATTTCCCGGACGCTACTTTGAGGTCGTACGAACATTCGGCTTTTCCGGGAAACAGTTAAAATCCATGCACATCCCATACCCTCAGGCGAATATTACTATTCGTAATTTTCCCATGACCGTAGCCCAATTGAGAAAAAATTCGGGCATTACCGAAGGAGGAAATATTTATTTATTTGCCACCACCATCGGTAATGCCCGTCGTATATGGATCGAATGCCGGAGAATTTAACCCTTTTCGATTTCTACCGATTCGGCCACTTTCAATTTTTCCGTTTTTTTCACCTCTTCGTTCGGGGATACACCGTTTCCGTTCGGAGAAAGCGGATGCTCCCCGTTCACCGCTCCCGCTTTTTCCAGGCGAAGCGAATTACCGTTCATATTTTCCCCTCCGGCTTGCTGCTGATTTCCCGGTTGACTATACCAGATCTTATCCGCTACCACTCCCCATTTCTTGGAAGTTTCCGTACATTTCCCAGCTAAAACATCCACATTTTCCGGTTTCAGCATATCCGTAGAACGAGCTCCCGAAACATGAACCACTTCGCGCAGACTTTCCGGATTATCCAAAAGCGGACAAGGCCGTAAATGATTCTTATTAAAAGGCTGTCGCTGCTGATAAGCTTTGAACAAAGGAGAACGTAAAGCTTCCAGTAAAGACATATTCTTGATATTCACATTCGAATAGTGAATGAAAGCGCAAGGTTCGACATCCCCGTTGGCATTAATGTGGAAATAATAACGTCCTCCGGCAATGCATCCGTTTACGTATTCCCCGTCGTTCCAAAAATCCATAGCAAAAATCGGCTTGGTGCGGCGGAACATGCGAACCTGATCATACATAAATTTCCGTTGCTCGGCCGTTACCATCAATTCGGGAATCGCATCGCTTCCGACAGGCATATAGGTAAAATACCATACGAAAGCGGCTCCCTTCTCAATCATATAATCCATGTATTCGGAGGAACCCACAACATCGACGTTTTTACGATGATAACAGGTCGACATACCGAAGATCAGCCGCTTTTCTTTCAATATTTTCATCGCTTTCATGACCGCCCGGTAAGTTCCCTTACCCCTCCGCATATCCGTCTCTTCTTCATACCCTTCTACGCTGATTGCCGGAGCGAAATTCCCCACTCTTAACATCTCGTCGGCGAAAGCCTCATCGATCAACGTTCCGTTGGTGAAAGCCAAAAAGTAACAATCCGGGTGCTTTTCACAAAGCCGGATAATGTCTTTTTTCCGTACCAGGGGTTCTCCTCCGGAAAAAATAAACATATATACGCCCAAATCCTTGGCCTCGGTAATAATCCGGTCGAGCGTCTCGTAATCCATAGACATTTTATGGCCGTATTCCGCCGCCCAACATCCGGTACATTTCAAATTACAACTGGAAGTCGGGTCCATTAAAATGGTCCAGGGCACATTCACTCCGTATTTTTTACTGGTAATCTTGATGGCGCTGTTTCCTATAATAGCAGCGTTGCAAATCAATGCTTCGAATAATTTTCTCCTCACAAACGGATCCCACTCGTTATAAGCCTTCATCACCAGGCGAGTCCAGTTATTTTGCGGGTCCTTGAGGCATTCGGCAAGGGTTTCCCACGAAGAACCGTAAGTTCCGTCGATGTCGATCTTTTTTATCCATTTTAATGCCTTCGCCGCATTCTGCTCCGGATCTTTCTCAACATAACTGAGCAATTTCCGCATAGCGAAAGCCTGCATCTGAGTTTTGAATGTCTTCATTATTCGTGAAATTTATTTATCATTTATGTGTCTTTCCTCTCAATTCTTCCTATTAACGCATAAACGATAAATAAGTTTCACCCGTCGATTCTACTTTTTATTAATGAAAGTCCTCCTCTCGGAGTAATCGACATTCCCCCGGGATTTCACAAAATTCTCCATCGCATTTACCAGATAAATTCCGGTATCCTCTCCTTCCCCCTTACCCGCAAAATCATAAGTCGTACTTACGTAATTACTAAGCCCCACTTTATACTTCCGGGGCCCCTCCTGCAACTTATGACCCTCTTTATCCACAAAAACGACATCTATCCCCTCTCCCTCTGCATTTTTCAACAAGGTATATCTTCCTTGGGAAATAAACAGATCGATACGACGTTTCTCCGGATTATTCAACCCGTTGAACCGGTTCAATATCAACTCTTTCATCTCGGCCAACGTCAATTCGTGCGTAACGATGTAATTCCCGAAAGGTTCTATTTTATACATGTTTTCCATCGTAATATCTCCGGCGGGAATAGAATTGGAACGAACGCCTCCGCTATTACAGAAAGCGAAATCGCAATCCGCTGCATAACACATGGCATCAGCCATCAAAGAAGCCACGTTTTCCTTATGTTTCAATCCTTTGGAAGTCGTTCCGATCTTTACCAGAAACTCCGGTCGGTTGGAAAAATCTTCCACCATTTTCTTTACCTCAGCATCGATAGGCTTAACGGTATCCAGCTTGACAACCCGAAAGGTTTTATTCACTAATTTTTTCCCTTTAAATTCCAGCGTAGTTATTCCGGCGTATTTCAGATTCGAACCGGTCTGACTGACCAAAACCCCATTGATCAGTTTCGGTTCCCGCACCAAGGTATGGGAATGCCCGCCGATAATCGCATCCAATTCCGGCATCTCCATAGCCAGCAAAGAATCCGAAGTATAACCCAAATGCGTCAGGCCGATGAATGCATCACATTTTTTTCTCAACTCTTTATATCGCCGCGCTGCCTCCTGATAATAGGAAAAAGTAATGTTTTTTAAATTCTCCGGATTCGTTGCAGGAATATGAGACACAGCACTTGTCTGAATCAACCCCAGAAAACACAAGCGGAGGCCTCCTTCTTGCAGTACCGCATACCCTACAGGCTGTCCCAATTCACTCCCTTCCGCCTGTATATTAGCGCAAATAAAAGGGAATTCAGCCTCCTCCATCCGTTTCCTGAGAACGGTCTGGCCATAATCGAAATCATGATTTCCGAAAGTTGCCAGATCATAATGCACCTAAAACATCAAC
>CAJMSX010000039.1 GCA_905216195.1 uncultured bacterium | reverse complement strand
GTACGATTGTACATAAGCATTTTAAGAGACCCTCCGCTATCGTGTCGACAAAACGCTTTTTTGACTAATCGAAAAGTTGTTCCGAAGAGAGAGAAAGTTTGGGGAATCATTCAGCCGGCACTACAAAGCAGGAAGCCGCGTATGCAATTCATTTGGTTAGTAAATCCGTTTAGTTTGGTTAGTTAAATAACTAAAAAGGTTAGATGGCTTTATAAAAAAATGATTTATTTTTATCCCAGCCAATCTAATTTTCGCATCAGAGTTGCAACCCCTATATTATTGTTAATTTACAGGACAATAAGCGATTAATGTGCGCAATTAATTGCAGATAAGCTGTAATATAATTTTAAATTTAAACGGAATGAAAAATAATTTGATCTTAAAAAGTGCCCGGAAATTAAATGAACGGGAAATGAAAGACGTTATAGGCGGCACCAGAGCTGCTGTTTCTTTTACTTGTTCTTGTAGCCAACATGCCGGCACCTGGACCGGAAATTACAGTAGCCCGCAAGCCATTGAAGCTGCTATAGAGCGTTATTGCGAGGGTGGCGGCTCCTGTTCTCAAAATTAATTGTCAATAAAAATACTTCCCGGATTTTTCATTTCCCCGACTTAGGATAGAGAAATGAATACAGCCGGGAAGTATTTATCCAAAAGAGAGAGGACCCCTCTTATCATCCTTTTTTATTCGGTTTCCTTACCGATTAATCCCAAGCGGATCGAGTCTACCCGGCAGCTGAATCGGTTTACCTTAGTGAGAATCGTATTTTGGGGTAAAGAATTTGTTTGAGTTTTCAATTATTATCCAGTCGAATTCATAAAAATAGTCGTCTTTTGAAATGGTACAGCCAGGAGGAAAGTATTCGGCAGAATATGTTGGCGGTTTAAATCGTCTAAAACGACTGTCTGTAATTATAGGATAACTCATTCCTAACAGGTATATTTGTAATAATAAAAAGCCGGATGATATGACAAAACAGAATGCAATAAAAATCTTCGAGGAAAAGAAAGTCCGTACCGTATGGGACAGTGATAGAGAGGAATGGTATTTCTCTATTGTGGATGTGATAGCGGTATTGACGGATAGTCCTAATCCAAGAAATTATTGGAAAGTATTAAAACATAGACTGGTTAAAGAGGGAAATGAGTCGGTTACAAATTGTAACCAACTGAAATTGCCCTCGTCAGACGGTAAGTATTATAAGACAGACGTTGCTGATACAGAACAGTTATTCCGGTTAATACAATCCATTCCTTCTCCTAAAGCAGAACCTTTCAAGTTGTGGATGGCACAAGTAGCTAAGGAACGGTTAGACCAAATGCAAGATCCGGAATTGTCTATCGAACAGGCAATGCTGGATTATAAACGGTTGGGATATTCCGACAATTGGATCAATCAACGGCTCAAGAGTATAGAAATCCGCAAGGACTTAACCGATGAATGGAAACGTCACGGATTACAGGAAGGTGTGCAGTTTGCCACTCTGACAGATATTATCTATAAGACGTGGACAGGAAAGACGGCTAAGGAATACAAGCAATTCAAGGGATTGAAGAAAGAGAACTTACGGGACAACATGACCAATACCGAATTGGTGTTGAATATGCTTGCCGAGTTGTCTACTAAGAAAATATCAGAAGCACAAAACCCGGAATCATTCAATGAGCATATAGAGGTAGCCCGGCAAGGTGGAACGATTGCCCGTAATGCAAGGATAGAACTGGAAGAAAAGACGGGTGAAAAGGTTGTAACTCCTCTAAATGCAAAAGATGTGTTGGGATTACAAAGTGGAGAAGTGGAAGAGGTGGATTTAGATAGTGAAGAATCAAAGTAGTGTAATCGTATAAAGAAATATACCGAGGGGGCTGTAGGTGGTTCCCTCTTTTTAGTAGGACATGTCCGTCCTACTAAAAAAGAGGTCAGACTTTTGGTCTAACCTCTTGGTTTTCAGTGTCGGGATGACAGGATTTGAACCTGCGACAACACGCCCCCCAGACGTGGACTCTACCTGGCTGAGCTACATCCCGAAAAAGCGATGCAAATATATAGGATATATTTGAAACTAGCAATAAAATTGGAAAAAATATGGTAAGGGAAAGCGGATTATTCTGGACGATAGTGTTAAGATTCTGAAAAAGAGAGTTTTCCGGAAGAGATTAAAAAGTATCAATTTCGGCGGAGGGTATATTCTTCAATGCCGAGGTTGGCCAGGGTTTGCCGAAGTTCGTCTTCGTTATCGGACAAAAGCAGAAGTTTGTCTCCGGGGAGAAGACGAGTTGTACCGCTGGGGACGAAATAATGTTCGTAACGTTTAACCATAATGACGAGGGTATTTTTCGGCAGATGTAAATCTTTCAGCCGGTCTCCATCCCACAATAAGTCCGGCATAACGGTGGCTTCCGCTACGCTGGACTTGATGTTTTCAGCCAATTCCATGTCGAATTCCGGAGGCGTTTCCGGGGCAGGATGCGCCAGGCGAAGCAGGCGGGCGCTCCAGGAAACGGTAGTACCCTGCAGAAGCAAAGAGAGAATGGTGATGAAAAAAACAATATTGAAAATCTGTCCGGCTTTCGGAACATCGGCTAATAGTGGATACGTGGCGAAAATGATAGGTACGGCTCCTTTTAAGCCGATCCAGGATACGAAGAGACGTCCCTGAACAGTTATTTTACGAAAGGGAAGCAAACACAGGAAGACAGCTAGGGGACGGGCAAAAAAGATGAGGAAGAGTCCGATCAGTAACCCCAGATTGGCAATAGGTAAAATGTCTTTCGGATTAACCAGGAGCCCCAGGGAAAGAAACATGATGATCTGAAACAGCCAGGCGATGCCGTCGAAAAAATTGGCGATATTTTTTTTATACACGATTTTGCGGTTTCCGACAACCAGCCCTGCCATATAAACGGCTAAATAACCGTTACCCTGTAAAAGATCGGTGACGGAAAAAGTAAAAAACATGAAAGTGAGTAAGATTACCTGATAAAGGGAATTATTGGATAAACAAACATTATTGATAATGTATACGGCTAGACGTCCCAACAGATATCCCGCTACGATACCGATGCTGAATTGCATAAAAAAGAGAGGAGAATATACCCCCAGTGCATTTCTCCGGATTTCAGGATTTGGAGGAGAAGAATCGTGAGCATGTACGCCATGGGGTCGTTACTTCCGCTTTCCAGTTCCAGCAGAGGACGAAGGTTTTGTTTCAGCATCAAATTCTTGGAGCGCAGGATGTTGAAAACGGATGCCGAGTCGGTAGAGGACATAACGGCTGCCAGGAGCAAACAGCCGGCAAAGGGCGTGGTTACGTTGGGATAGAGGGTACGGGTAATCCAAAAGATAAATAAACCCGTGATGAGGGTAGTCGCTAAAACACCCACCGTAGCCAGGAGGATACCCGGTTTGATAACCGGCCGGATGTCGTGAATTTTCGTATCCATACCTCCGGCGAAAAGAATGATACACAAAGATAAAGTACCTATAAATTGGGCTTCTCCGGCATTGTGAAACTGTATGCCGATTCCGTTGCTGCCGAAGATCATTCCTACTACCAGAAAGAGGAGTAAAACCGGGATTCCCAGTTTATAACCGGTGCGGCCTACAATCAAACTTACGAGTAAGAGGGTCGAACCGATGAGTAGTATGTTTCCGGTAGTAAACCACATGGTGTCAATGTTGTTTTGTCGTTTCGGGCAGGATAATTAACGCGGAAAAATTAAAGAAAGTTGTGTTTCGAAAGTTAATTAAAAGGAGAAAATGAAACGGAATTTTAATGAATTACCTACTTTTGCAGGAATAAAAACGGAGTGAAATGTCCCAGTTACCGACTCTTATATCCGATTTGGCCCTCATACTGGCCTCTGCCAGCGTTATTACCTTACTATTCAAAAAACTAAAGCAGCCTTTAGTATTGGGATATATTGTTGCGGGTTTTATAGCGGGACCGCATGTCACTTTTCTGCCGACGGTAATCGATACGGCGAATGTACAAACCTGGGCGGATATCGGAGTGGTGTTCCTGCTTTTTGCATTGGGCTTGGATTTCAGTTTCAAAAAACTGATGAAAGTAGGAGGACCGGCTATTATTGCAGCCATGACCATTATTACGGGAATGGTTATACTGGGGACTTTGTTGGGTTCTGTCATGGGTTGGAAACGAATGGATTGTATTTTTCTGGGAGGTATGCTGGCCATGTCCTCCACTTCCATCATTTATAAGGCTTTGGACGATCTGGGATTACGTACTCAGCGATTTGCAGGTTTGGTTTTAGGAATATTGGTAATAGAAGATCTGGTAGCCATCGTGTTGATGGTGTTACTTTCTACCGTGGCTGTAAAAAACAACTTTGAAGGAATCGAAATGATTTTCAGCATCACGAAACTTTTATTTTTCTTGTTGTTATGGTTTTTGGTCGGAATTTATGTTATTCCCACTTTTTTTAAACGGACCCGTTTGCTGATGAATGAAGAAACCATGCTGATCGTTTCTTTGGGTTTGTGTCTTTTGATGGTAGTTCTTGCGACCAGTGTGGGTTTTTCTTCGGCATTAGGGGCTTTTGTGATGGGATCGATATTGGCGGAGACGATAGAAGCGGAGAAGATCGGACATTTGGTAAAACCGGTGAAAGACCTTTTTGCAGCTATTTTTTTCGTTTCGGTGGGGATGATGGTGGACCCGGCAATGATAGTAACCTATATTTGGCCGATTTTAATTGTTACCCTGACGATTTTGATCGGGCAATCGATATTGGGTACCTTCGGGGTGGTATTGGCGGGGCAGCCTTTGAAAATCGCCCTGCAATGCGGCTTTTGCCTGACTCAGATCGGCGAGTTTGCTTTTATTATCGCTTCTTTGGGTCGTAGTTTGCATGTGACGAGTAGTTTTCTTTATCCTATTGTGGTTGCCGTATCGGTAATTACTACTTTCCTGACTCCTTATATGATTCGTTTGGCCGAACCCGCTTATCCTGTGCTGGAGCGTCGTTTGCCGCCCCGCTGGAAAAGGTTTCTCGAGCGTTATACTTCAGGGGCTCAGGTGGTAAATCAGGAGAGTAACTGGAAACGGTTGCTGACCTCTTTGATCCGGATCGTGACGGTTTATTCCGTAATTATTGTAGCGGAGTTAATTTTGTCGTTCAGTTTGCTTGTCCCTTTCATCCGAAGACATATTCCCGGTATTTGGGGGCCGATAGTGAGTGCCGTTTTGATTATATTGGCCATGGCTCCGTTTTTGAGGGCTATCGTGGCAAAAAAAAATCATTCGGTTGAGTTCGAAACCTTATGGGAAGACAATCGCTTTAACCGGGGATATTTGGTCTCTCTCATCGCTTTTCGTTTCGTTCTGGCTGTGGTATTCGTGATGTTTGTAATTTCCGCTTTGTTCCGGATATCCGTCGGATTATTGCTGGGAATAGCTTGTATGGCGGTAGCCGGCATGATATATTCCCGTTATTTGAAGAAACAATCGATATTGATCGAGCGCCGTTTTTTGAGAAATTTTCATATCCGGGATATTTCGGCTCGTCCTGCTGGCCGGAGTATGCCCCGTTTTGCCGGAACCTTACTTTCCAGGGATCTTCATATGGCCGATTTCGAGATGCCGCCGGATTCTTTATGGGTAGGAAAGACTTTGGCCGAACTGGCTTTAAAAACCAGGTTCGGCGTACATGTGGTAGCTATTTTCCGGGGCAATCTCTGTATGAACATCCCCGGAGGAAAAGAACGTCTTTACCCGCAAGATCGTTTACAGGTCATCGGAACTGACGAACAGCTTTTAAATTTCGGTAATTATCTGCATATACAGACGATCCGGCAGGAAGTGTCCGATCTTACTCAGAGTGAAGTTGCTTTGAAACAGATTATTATCGATGCAGATTCCTCATTTAAAGGTAAAACGATAGGGGAAGCCGGCATCAGGGAAAAATACAAATGCCTGATTGTCGGTTTGGAAAGAGGAAAAGATTCCATTCGAAATCCCGAAGCTAGTACGATTTTTGAAGAAGGCGATCTGGTATGGGTAGTGGGAGAAGATCGCGATATTTACGAGTTGATTCATGCTAAAATATTACTTTAAGATTTTTTTCGGGTGATAAGCCGCTGAAATTCTTCTTCGCTAAGTTCTACTTCGATCAGTACTTTTTTCAAAGTCTTCCCGGAATCGGATTTTTCCTGGAGGGCTGGCCGTAGCAAAGATCCGTTCGGGGACAATTGCCGGGAATAATAGGAAAAGAAGTCGGTTTGAAGTACGGTCGAGATATCGAATAACAATTGGGTATCTATACTTTTTCGTTTGAAAATGTGATATACGATAGTCCGGTCTTTTTTGATTTTTTCTGCAAAGGATGTTACAGACCATCCGGTTTTTATAAATTCTTCCCGGATAATACTTCCGATGTGAATGCTCATTTTTCCTTTTTTTATTCCGGATTTAACGCAAAGTCTTTTGAAATGTTTCGGTAGGAAGGAAATCCTGCAGCATTCCTCGGTCGTTATGCTTTGTAAAGCAGGGTGTAAGGAAGATACATTCGTCGGCCGAAACGGGAAACCGGTCGATAAAAACGGGAGGGTTGTCTATTTCAATTGCGGGCAACGGAAAGCTCTTCTATTTTTGCTTGTATAAAAGAAAAGAATATGAAAAGCAAAATAATTTTATGGATAGCTTTCCTAAGTCTTTTTGGCCGGGAGGCCAACGCTCAGGAAAAACCTTTACGATGGGATTTGAAAACTTGCATCGATTATGCATTGAGTCATAATATTCAGGTAAAAAAGCAAAAATTATCGCTGGAGCAAAGTCTGGAAAACACCCGACAGGCTAGATCGGAGCGTCTTCCTTCTTTGTCTTTCTCTTCCTCTCAGGCCTATGTAAACCGTCCTTTTCCTGAGATATCGGATAAAAATGCTTATTCGGCTTCTTATGACCTGAATTCTTCCGTTACGCTTTATCAGGGGGGAACTTTAAAAATGAATATCCGGCAAATGGAGTTGAACAATGAGGTGGAAGGACTGATGGTAAAAGAATCCGGAAACCGTATAGAATTGGCTATTATGCAGGCCTTCGTAGAGGTGTTGTATGCTTACGAAACGGTAAAAATCAATGAAAATACCGTAGAGGTATCGAAAGCGCAGCGGGATCGCGGAAAGGAATTGTGGGAAGCCGGGTCTCTATCTCAGGCCGATTTGGCACAGCTGGAATCGGAATACACCTCGGATCAATACGGATTGGTGGTGGCGCAAACCACTTTGGATAATAATCGTTTGGAGTTGAAACAATTGTTGGAATTGGGAATCGATGAAGAGATGGATTTGCTTATTCCGGATTTGCCGGACGCGGCTGTATTGGTGGGTTTACCTTCTAAAGAAAATGTCTATCTGACTTCCCTGGGTGTGATGCCCGAGATCAGGTATAATCAGTTGAATATTCAGGTAGCGGGCATCGGGAAGGACAAAGCCTGGGCGGGGTATTTACCCACACTCAGCCTCGGTGCCGGAATCGGTTCTACTCATGTTTCCGGCAACGGAGGATTCGGTACGCAGCTGAAGCATAACTGGAGTGAGAATATCGGGCTGACGTTGAGCGTTCCTATTTTTAGCAGGCGTTCCAACCGTACTGCCGTTAATTTGGCGAAATTGGAAGTAGAGAATGCGCAGTTAAATTATGAAAGTGTACAAAAGGATTTGTTGAAATCCATAGAAACCGTTTACCAGAATGCCGTTTCGGCCCAGGAGCAGTTCCGTTCGGCTCAGGAAAGTCTGAAAGCCGTGGAGAAATCTTTTGAATTGGTGCAGCAGCAATTTTCCCTGGGGATGAAAAATACCCTGGAGATGCTTACCGAAAAAAATAACCTGCTGATAGCCCGGTTAAAAGTGGCCCAGGCAAAATATACCGCGGTATTGAACCGGCAACTGTTGAATTTCTATGAAGGAAAAGAGGTTGTGATCCAGTAATAAGATAAAGAAAAATCAATTAAAATAGATCATCATGAAAAAAGGAAAACTTCTGACGACCACGGGGATTGTGATTGGGTTGGGGTTATGCGGCTATTTTTTTCTGAGCGGTACTTCCAGGGGGAAGATCGGTTGGGAGGTTAGCCCGGTATCCCGTAACTCCTTGTCGAATATTGTATCCGCTACCGGAACTGTAGAGCCTGTTACTAAGGTGGAAGTCGGTACTCAGGTATCCGGTATTATCGATAAAATTTATGTGGATTACAACAGTGTGGTGACAAAGGGGCAATTACTAGCGGAAATGGATAAAGTCACTCTCCAGGCCGAATTGGAATCCCAGGAAGCGGAACTGGCGAATGCTGCGGCCGAATACCGTTATCAGCAAAAAAATTATGCCCGGAATAAGGTATTATTTGAAAAAAAACTGATCAGTGACAGTGATTATGAATTGTCTTTGTATAATTATGAAAAGGCGAAAAGCAGTTATGATAAAGCCCAATCGGCTATTGTAAAAGTGAGGAGGAATTTGGGGTATGCTGTCATTACCAGTCCTATAGATGGGGTAGTGGTCAGCCGCGAGGTGGAAGAGGGGCAAACGGTAGCGGCCGGGTTTGAAACCCCTACTTTGTTTACTATTGCCAAGGACCTTACGGAAATGCAGGTGGTGGCTGATGTAGACGAAGCGGATATCGGACAGGTGGCAGAGGGGCAACGGGTGACTTTTTCGGTAGATGCTTATCCGAACGATTTATTTGAAGGCAAAGTAACTCAAGTGCGCCTGGAGGCTACCGTGGAATCGAATGTGGTGACTTACGAGGTGGTCATCAGCGCTCCCAATCCGGATTTGAAGTTAAAACCCGGTCTTACGGCCACGGTGGCGATTTATACGCTGGAGAAAAACGGAGTGTTGACGATACCGTCTAAAGCCATCAAATTTGTGCCGGAGGCGGAAATGGCTTCTGCCGGAGGCTACGCCGTCTATCCGGTTCAAATAGATAATCCGGCCTTACAGAAGACGGTTTGGGTAAAGAACGGACACAACTTACAGGAAAAGATTATCAAAACGGGGACTTCTACCACTTCCCTGATAGAGATAACCGGAGGTTTGCAGGAAGGAGAAGAGGTCGTAACCGAAATGGTACAGACCGGTCAGGGAATACAAGGGAAGGGGGCTGCCGGAGAGACGGAAACCAGTCCTTTTATGCCTAAGCCGCCGGGACAGAAAAAGAAAAGCGGAAATTAAAGAGTAATAGCGGAAAAAGGAAAGAACATTTTGAAGGCGGACAAATGAATGCAATTATAGAGTTAAAAGACATCAGGCGCGACTTTCAGGTAGGAAGTGAAGTGGTACATGCTTTGAGGGGAGTATCGTTTACCATACGGCCCGGCGAATTTGTAACGATTATGGGATCGAGCGGTTCCGGAAAATCGACCCTGTTGAATCTGTTAGGATGCCTGGATACTCCGACTTCTGGAGAATATTGGCTGGATGGCTGTTCGGCTCGCCGGATGGGAAAAAACGAACGGGCAGAATTAAGAAATCATAAGATCGGATTTGTATTTCAGTCTTATAATCTGTTGCCCAAAACGACGGCCTTAGAGAATGTCCAACTGCCTTTGATGTATAATTCCGCTGTTTCCGCCCGGGAACGGGAGCGTTTGGCTGTGGAGGCGCTTCGGGCAGTGGGACTTAGCGACCGGTTGTATCACAAATCCAATCAAATGTCGGGCGGGCAGCAGCAGCGGGTAGCCATTGCCCGGGCTTTGGTAAACGATCCTGTATTGATTTTGGCAGATGAAGCGACGGGAAATCTGGATACGCGTACTTCCTTCGAGATTCTGTGTTTATTTCAGGAGTTTTATACCAAAGGCCGGACCATCGTTTTCGTCACCCATAATCCTGAATTGTCGGCTTACAGTAGCCGGACGATTGTACTGAAAGACGGTCATGTGGTTCAGGATACCCAGAATTCCCATATTGCTTCGGCGAGGGAAACCTTGGCAAGTATGCCGAAAGCTAAGGAATAGGGAAGAAGAAACGGAAAGGTAGAGGAAGATAGGAAAAAGGGGAAAAAACGCGGAAAGCAAACCTTAAAAATAGAATAAAATGAATTTTACGAATTTGTTCCGAATAGCGGTACGGGCTTTGGGAAATAATAAAATGCGGGGATTTCTTACGATGTTGGGAATCATCATCGGAGTAGCTTCCGTGATCACTATGCTGGCTATCGGCCAGGGATCTAAAAGAAGCATACGGGCACAGATTGCCGAGATGGGATCCAATATGATTATGATCCATCCCGGAGCGGACAGGCGGGGAGGAGTCCGTCTGGATGCAGCCGATATGCAAAGCCTCAAACTGGAGGATTACCGTTCTATTGTCGACGAGACCCGGTATGTGTCCGCTTCCTCTCCGTCGGTAAGTAGCGGAGGACAAGCGATATACGGAGCTAATAATTACCCGACGACCGTATATGGAGTCAGCCCCGAATACATGGAAATCCGGAAATATTCCCTGGCTCAGGGAGAAATGTTCGCCGAACAGGATATGGTGAGTTCAGCCAAAGTATGCGTTATCGGAAAGACGATAGTCGACAATCTTTTCACGAACGGGGAAGACCCTGTGGGAAAAATCATCCGGTTCGGAAAAATTCCTTTCCGGGTGATCGGAGTGCTTACCTCAAAAGGATACAACAGTATGGGGATGGACCAGGACGACCTGATTTTAGCACCTTATACTACCATCCAGAAACGGGTTCTGGCCATCACCCATTTACAAAGTATATTCTGCTCGGCCGTGTCGGAAAAACTGACGGAAGAGGCGGAAGAAGAAATTAACAGTATTTTGCGTCGTAATCACAAATTGCAAGCAGGAGATGAAGACGATTTCAATATCCGTTCGCAACAAGAACTGAGTACCATGATGAATTCTACCACGGATATGATGACCATGTTGCTGGCTTGTATAGCAGGAATCTCTTTGCTGGTAGGCGGAATAGGAATAATGAATATTATGTATGTTTCTGTAACGGAGCGCACTCGGGAAATCGGCTTACGAATGTCTATCGGAGCTAAAGGACGAGACATTTTGGCCCAGTTTCTGATCGAAGCTATTCTGATCAGTGTTACCGGAGGAATTATCGGCGTCGTTTTCGGAATAGGCGCCGCCTGGGTCGTAAAATGGTTGGCCGGCTGGCCGGTGTACGTTCAGTTATATTCGGTTATTCTTTCCTTTGTCGTGTGTACGGTGACGGGCATTTTTTTCGGTTGGTATCCTGCACAAAAAGCTTCCGGTTTGGATCCTATCGAAGCGATAAGGTATGAATAATTTTGAAGAAACAGGAGGTTAATCTGAAGATTTATAATTAAGTTTGTTTACTTAAAACCGGAGGGTAGATTAAAAGTTACCGGAAATCGATCGTCCGCAGGGAGGAGAGCATATATGAAAAATAACAAAAAAATACTGGAAGTGTTGATTCACGTCATCGGATGGGGAATCATGTTCGGTTTTCCTTTCTTTTTTACCAAAGAAGGAAGTCCTCTCCAGTTTACGTGGTATATGGGCTATATGTTTGTTCCGCTGGCTTTTATGATTGTATTTTACGTCAATTATTTTTGGTTGATCGATCGTATACTTTTCCGTAAAAGGCTTTTTTATTTTCTCCTTTTGAATATCGGTATAATCATTTCGATGTGCTTTGCTTTGGATGCCTGGTTACACTTTCATTTTATTCATTTCGTTCAGGGAAATGAGGCTTTTCGGCCTCATCCTCCGAAATATATGACTTTTTCCCGGGATTTTATGTTGATGGGATTGATCGCCGGATTAAGTGTTGCTATTAAAATGACGGGAAATTGGTATCGAACCGAGGGGGAGCGAAAAGAATCCGAAAAGCGGAGAACGGAAGCCGAGTTAAAAAATCTGAAAAATCAATTGAACCCTCATTTCCTGTTTAATACGCTGAATAATATTTACTCCCTGATATCCATCAGTCCGGAAAAAGCTCAGCATGCCGTTCACGACCTAAGCCGGTTATTGCGTTATGTATTGTATGAAAACAATTTGAATTTCGTGCCTTTGATGAAGGAAATCGAGTTTATCAACAATTATATCGCGTTGATGAAAATCCGGCTTCCGGGGCATGTTCGTTTGGAAACGGATATTGATGCTGAAAGCAATCCTGACATTGCTCCTCTCTTGTTCATTACCTTGATCGAGAATGCTTTTAAGCACGGTTGCAGTCCCTTAGAGACATCCTATATTCATATCGAACTTCATACCGGTGAAGGGAAAGAACTCATCTGCCGTACCCGTAACAGTTATTTCCCTAAAACCGTCCAGGATAAAAGCGGCTCGGGCATCGGCCTGGAAAATCTCCGGAAGAGGTTGGAGTTGTTGTATGCCGGGCATTATTCCCTGAAAGCCGGAAAAGAAGGAGAGGAATATGTGGCCGAACTTCGCTTACAGTATGAGTAAAATTAGGAAAAAATGAACCTGAATTGTTGTATTATCGATGATGAGCCTTTGGCTTTGGATTTGATGGAGAGCTATGTCGTTAAAACGCCTTTTCTTACCCTCTGTGGAAAATTTTCCAGCGCATTGCTTGCGATGCGGGAGCTTTCCGGGAGGTGTACCGATCTTTTGTTTCTGGACATTCAAATGCCGGATTTGGACGGTATGGAATTTTCCAAAATTGTCGGTAATAAAACGCGGATAGTGTTTACTACGGCTTTCGAACAATATGCCGTCGACAGCTACCGGGTCAATGCGTTGGATTATTTGTTGAAACCGATCAGTTATCCTGATTTTTTGCAGGCGGCTAACAAGGCTTTGCAATGGTATGAAATGCAGAAACAAACGGAAAATTCGGGGGAGTTGAGGAGTATATTCGTAAAGACGGATTACAAGTTGGTGCAGGTCGATTTGCAGCATATTCTTTACATCGAAGGCTTGAAGGATTATGTTAAAATTTATCTCGAAGGGGAGTCCCGTCCTTTACTGTCTCTGATGAGCCTGAAATCTTTGGAAGAATTGTTGCCCTCCCGCCAATTTCTCCGGGTGCATCGTTCATATATCGTACAAATGCAAAAAATTAAAATCATTGAACGGAATCGGATTGTTTTCGGGAAGGAATATATTCCGGTTTCCGATTCCTATAAAGATAAATTTATGGCTTTTTTGAGTGATAGGGGAATAAAATAACTTTTCCGTTACCGGACTTTTACCGGGTTTGCTTCTTCGGAACCGGGGCGAATCCATTTTTTCCTTTCGGATAACAGAAAAAAAGCAGTAAGGGCGGTGGCCATCAAATCTGAAAAAGGGATAGCCGCCCAGATTCCGGTAATCCCCCAAAAACCGGAAAAAATGAACAGGGAGGGAATCAGAAAGACGAATTGGCGGGACATATTGATAAATAAAGCTTTTCGGGTTTTATCCAGGGATTGGAAAAATCCGGCGATAACGAACTGAAAACCTAAAATCGGTAAAGTGCAGAAAATGATTTGCAAACCGTAGGTCGCCATTCGGGTCACTTCGGGGTCCGTTGTGAAAAATCCGATGAAATAAGGACTCAGTAACTCTCCGGTCAACAAGCCGCTGCAAGTGAGCAGGGTCACTACCATAAGGGTTTTTCGCAATAAAGCGAATTTATCGGGGATATCCCTGTAGCGGATCAAAATACGCATTCCCTGACAAAAACCCGCAAGCATCATCATCAGGGGAATGGTGTAGCTGCTGATGATTCCGAAAGCTCCGATAGCCCTGTATCCTCCGTGTATTACTAAATAATTGTTTATGATGATGCTGACGGTACAAATGGTCATATTCATAAAGAAAGGAGTTAATCCTGTACGTATAATTTTCCAGAACGAAGAGAGAGAAGGATAAAGACCGGAATTCGGGAATCGGAAGTTCATCTGGTGTCCGGTAAAATGCAGAAGGATGGGTATGGTACAAAGAAACATAGATACTACAGTGGTTCTTGCGCAGTTTTCGATGGATATTTTTCCCGAATAAGCTAAGATACCGTTCAGGAAGAGGTTGGCCGTTATTCCTCCGAGGAGAATAGAAGCGGCTTTACGGGCTTGGCCACAGGCTCTCATGCAATTGGAAAGCCCTACGGAGAGATGAGTAAATATACTGCCCGGGACTGCAATATACAAATAACAGGCTGCATAAGCGATGGTTTGTTTACGTCCTCCTAGTAGGAAGAGTATTTCTTTTTGAAAAACGGACAGCAGATAAATAAGTAATAAGGAAATACCGACGGTTCCTATCAGGGTATTTCCCAAAATCCGTTCCGCCTCTTTCTTGTCGGCCGGCATGCGTAGTCGGGCCAATAGTATAGAAGCTCCTGTACCGATGAGGGAACCAACAGCCGTCAATAATACCATCAGGGGCAAAGTAAGGGCTAATCCGGCCAGAGCAAGAGTTCCCTGGGTTTCGCCGATAAACAAACGATCCGTAATATTACAAAGCGAGGCGACCAGCATGCTGAGAATCGCCGGAAACGAGTAGGAAAATAATTGTTTCAGCATATTCTCGGGTAAAAGAGGTATGATTTTGGTATCGGTCACTGAGCCTGTCTGAAATTTTCGGTTTAATGCTGAGATATGGAACAAAATTACTATTTTTATCCGTTTTTACCGAATTTTATTTTTTAAATTTTTCCATTATGATTTACCCAGGGACTCATTTGGTGTATTTTTCACCTACACGTACTTCGAAAAAAATAGCGGAAAGTATAGGGAAAAATTGTGGAATCGGCCCGTTAACGGAAACGGATCTTACCTATCAGACTCCCGGAGTTCCGCTATTCATACAGAACCGCTTGGTGGTGATAGCCGTTCCGGTGTACGGGGGAAGGGTTGCGGAAACGGCTATGGAGCGTTTGCAGCAGGTGAGAGGAGAACATTGTACGGCTATTTTAGCGGTGTTATACGGCAACCGGGATTATGAAGATGCTTTGCTGGAATTGAAGGATTATGCAGAAAAAGCCGGTTTCCCGGTTGTGGCAGCCGGAGCGTTTATAGGGGAACATTCTTATAGCCGGGCGGATAAACCTATAGCGGCGGGGCGTCCCGATGCCCGGGATCTGCAAATAGCCGGACGACTGGCCCGACAAGCGGTGAATAAACTGAGGACTATACAGGAGGAAGGGCCTTTGCCGGCATTGAAGGTGAAAGGTAATTATCCCTATAAGCAGAAAGGAGTTAAGACACCGATGGCACCGACAACCTTGGCGGATTTGTGCAACGGATGCGGTTATTGTGCGGAAATTTGTCCGGTGGGCGCCATCCGGCCAGGAAATGAGTTGCTCAGCGATTCCGAACGTTGTATCAAATGTTGCGCTTGTGTAAAGGGATGTCCTTGGCAAGCCCGTCTATTTTATACTCCCTATACGGATCTGTTGTTTGAAAAATGCAGTACGCCTAAAGAAGCGGAATTGTTTATATAAGTGAAAAGGGTACGTGTTCTTTTTTGCCGTACCCTTTTCACACCACAGAAATCAGAGGCATTCGGGAGGAGCCTTTTTTTCTTTTAATCCGCTTCTTTCCAGCAGGGCATCGATGCCGGGTTTATGGCCCCGGAAACGGATATACAGAGTCATCGGGTGTTCGGAACCTCCTTTTTCCAGAATGTTTTCCCGGAATGCGGTAGCGGTCGGAATATCGAAAATACCGTTTTCTTTAAAGACGGAGAAAGCGTCGGCATCCAGTACTTCCGCCCATTTATAGCTATAATATCCTGCGGCATATCCTCCTCCGAAGATGTGGCTGAAGGTCGTTGAAAAACAGCTTCCTTTGACGGGTGGAAATATTTCCGTTTTTCTCATGGCTTCATTTTCGAAATCGGTTATGGGAACGGTTACGGGAGACGTAATGGTATGCCAGGCCATATCCAGCATTCCGAAACTGAGTTGTCGGTCGCTGAGAGACCCGCTTTGAAAATTGGCCGTTTCCCGTATTCTTTCAATATACTCCTGAGGGATTTTCTCCCCGGTTCGGTAATGCACGGCCCATTGATCCAGCCATTCTTTTTCCAGGGCCCAGTTTTCCATAATTTGGGAAGGAAGTTCTACAAAATCCCTGTAGACGTGGGTTCCTCCGGTCGAACGGTAAGTGTTCCGGGAAAGCATGCCGTGCAGAGCATGGCCGAACTCGTGTAAAAAAGTAGTTACTTCGTTGAATGTCAGTAAGGAAGGTTTCTCATCGGTGGGTTTGGTGAAATTCATAACCAGGGATACCAAAGGCCGGACGTCCCGCCCGTTGTGTTTATACTGGGAACGGAATTCGGTCATCCAGGCTCCGCCGTTTTTATTTTCCCGGGGGAAAAAATCGGTATACAAAACGGCCAGAAACGATCCGTCTGGGTCGTATACCTCGAAGGTTTGGACATCTTCATGATATTTCGGAATGTCGTATACTTCTTTAAACGATAATCCGTAGAGGGTTTTTGCTAGTCCGAAAACCCCTTGTTGTACGTTTTCGAGTTGGAAATAAGGCTTCAGCATTTCGTCGTCCAGAGCGTATTTTTCCTGTTTTAATTTGTTGGAATAATAAGCCCAGTCCCAGCGTTGCAGTTCGTGTTCCCATCCTTTCTCCCGGGCGAATTTTTCCACTTCTTTTTTTTCTTTCAGGGCATACGGATGGGAGGCTTCGAATAATTGATCTAAAAAGGTATTTACTTCTTCGGGAGATTGAGCCATCCGATCCGTAAGTACGTATTCAGCAAAGTTTTTATAACCCAGCAGTAGGGCTTTTTCCAGTCGCAGGCTTGTTATTTTCCGGACGATTTCACTATTATCATGTTTGTTGGCCCGGTTGCTTCTCGAGTGATAGGCGCGGAACATTTTTTCACGTAATTCCGGTTTATCCGCATATTTTAAAAAGGGGATGTAACTAGGGGCTTGCAAGGTAAAAATCCATCCTTCTTTCCCTTTTTCCCGGGCGGTTAATGCTGCAGCTTCCCGGGCGCTTTCCGGAAGGCCGGATAGATCCTTTTCGTCGGTAAGGTGTAATTCGAAATCGTGAGTTTCGGCAAGTAAATTTTCTTCGAACTTTAATCCCAGGGTCGACAATTCCATTGAAATTTCCCCGACCCGTTTCTGGTCATTCTCACATAAATCGGCTCCGCCTTTAATAAAAGATTTCCAGGTATCTTCCAATAGCGTACCTTGTTCCGGAGTTAAGGAGAGAGAATGCCGGTTTTCGTATATTCGTTTAATTCGGTCGAAAAGGGGCCGGTTCCTGTATACTTCGTTACTGAATTCGGTGAGTTGAGGTGATATACGTTGGGCGATCTCTTGCATTTCTTCGTTGGTACAGGCGGAATTGAGGTTAAAAAAGACGGATGTTACGATATCCAGTTTTTCACCGGCCTCATCTAAAGCAGCTATGGTATTATAGAAATCGGGACGGTCGGAAGAATAGGCGATAGCTTCGATTTCTTCTTTTGCTGTCCGAATGGCTTCGAGGAATGCCGGTTCGTAATCGGCATTTTTAATCCGGTCGAAGGGAGGCGTAGCATGCGGAGTTGTAAAATTTTCCAGTAAAGGATTACAATTGCCGGCAGAAGGAGTTATGTCGGATGGTGTACTCATATTGTTTTTAATTTATCAGGTGGTTTAACGTTTGAAAATAGAATCGGTTTCTTAAAGTTACGGGAAACCTTTTTTCCGAGTGGAGACGAAGGTACGGTTTTCTTCTGAAAAATGAAACCTGGACGTATTTTGTCATCGCTATTCTTTTTAGCGGAGAGTGGTAAGAGTGAATTGAGAGATAGGTCGGGCTAGCGGAGATTTGCTTATTTAAAATATTCGGAAAGAGGTTGGCGGATTGAAACGTTTGCATTAATTTTGATGGCGTTACGAGTGGGGGTAGGGAGAGATTATTAAAAATGTTGTATCTTTGCAAAGATTATGGAAGAGTGTAAAGCATTGATTATTGCTGTGGATGGACATTCCTCTACGGGCAAGAGTACGGTGGCCAAACGGCTGGCAGCCCGGTTGGGGTATGCTTATATCGACACGGGAGCCATGTACAGGGCGGTAACGCTGGAAGCCATGCGCAGAGGTTTGGTGAAGGGCGGTACAATAGGGGAGGAAAAGCTCCGGGATTGTTTGAAAAAAATACATATCGGATTTCATTATAATGCGGACAAAGGGAGTAATGAAACCTATCTGAACGGGGAATGTGTAGAAGAGGAGATCCGGGGCATGGAAGTTTCCGCCAATGTCAGTTTGGTAGCGGGTTTAGGTTTTGTGCGGGAGTTTCTGGTTCAACAGCAGCGTGAAATGGGGAAGCAGGGAGGTGTAGTCATGGACGGAAGAGATATCGGCAGTGTGGTATTTCCCCAGGCTGAAGTGAAATTTTTTATGACGGCTTCTCCTGAAGTCCGAGCGGAGCGCCGGTATAAAGAATTAACGGAAAAAGGAGAAAAGGTCGATTATCAGGAAGTGGAAAAGAATGTAAGAAAACGGGATTATCTGGATGAACACCGGGAGATTGCTCCTTTGAAGAAGACAGAAGATGCCGTTTTGATCGACAATAGTCATATGACGGTAGAGGAAGAAATTGAATTGATGCTTCGGTATATCCGGGAGCGTTGTTCGGGTGAAGAAAAAGATGCAGGTAGAAATCGATGAAAATTCAGGTTTTTGTACGGGGGTGGTAAATGCTATCCGGAAGGCAGAGCAGGAGTTGAATAACGGATTGCTTTACTGTATAGGAGATATTGTACATAATAACCTGGAGGTAGAGCGTTTGGAAAAAAAAGGACTGAGAACGATCGGTCATGAAGAGTTTGCCGGTTTACGGAATTGCCGGGTGTTGTTCCGGGCTCACGGAGAACCTCCTGCTTCTTATAGGACGGCGGCCGAGAATGGAATCGAGGTCATCGATGCTTCTTGCCCGGTGGTTTTGAATTTGCAGAAAAAAATCCGGCTGGCTTATGAGCGGGTAAAGCCGGAAGGGGGAAAAATCGTTATATATGGCAAGCGCGGGCATGCTGAAGTGATCGGGCTGGTAGGGCAAACCAACGGAGAAGCTTTAGTGGTGGAGGACGAAAGGGATGCCGTACACATCGATTTCACTAAGCCAGTGATTCTTTTTTCGCAGACGACAAAAAGTCTGGAGGGTTTCCGGGCGATAGCGGACCTGTTCCGCCGCCGGGGAGGGAATCAGGTAACGGTATACGATACGATTTGCCGGAAAGTCGCCAATCGTATCCCTCAATTGAGGGATTTCGCCCGTAATCACGATGTGATTATTTTTGTGAGCGGAGAAAAAAGTTCCAACGGCCGTCAATTGTATGACGTGTGTAAGGAAGTGAATCCCCGCACTTATTTTGTACATGGAGCCGGAGATATCCGGTCCGGAATGCTTGAAGGGGCCGGTTATGTAGGAATCAGCGGGGCTACTTCTACTCCGCTCTGGATTATGGAAGAAATTAAGAAAAAAATCAATAGGATGAAGGGATAGGAAAGCAGGGAAAAGGATGTATTTCAATTTAGATAAAAGGCAATAATTTATACGAATTATGGGAAAAATTAAAAGAATCGGAGTTCTTACATCGGGTGGTGATGCACCGGGTATGAATGCTGCTATCCGTGCAGTAGTGAGGTCTGCCATTTTTTATGGATGTGAAGCTTATGGTATTTACGGCGGATATCAGGGATTGATTAACGGGGATCTTAAAAAATTGAGATCCCATGATGTGAGTAACATTATTCAGCGGGGAGGAACTATTTTAAAATCAGCGAGGAGTGCCGAATTCCGTACTCCCGAAGGGAGAACGAAGGCGGCGGAAAAACTGGCGGAATATAAAATCGACGCTTTGGTCGTAATCGGAGGAGACGGTTCCTTTACCGGAGCCCGTTTATTGGTTCAGGAACATGATATTCCGGTGGTCGGTATACCGGGTACAATCGACAATGACTTATACGGAACGGATTCGACTATCGGTTACGATACGGCGGTCAATACGGCAGTTGAGGCTGTGGATAAGATTAAGGACACGGCGAGTGCACATAACCGGTTATTTTTTGTGGAAGTGATGGGCCGGGATGCCGGTTTTATTGCCTTGAGAGTTGCGATTGCTACGGGAGCAGAGGCGGTATTGGTGCCTGAAATAGAAACCGACTTGACGGATTTGGAACGTTTTATCGAAAAAGATTACGATCCGACCAAATCCAGCGGCATCGTCATCGTCGCTGAAGGGGAGAAGGCCGGAGGAGCTTACAGCGTAGCTGAAAAAGTAGGGAAAGCTCATCCCGAATATGATATCCGGGTTTCTGTTTTGGGACATATGCAAAGAGGAGGTTCTCCTTCCGCATTCGACCGGGTATTGGCCAGTCAATTGGGAGTAGCTGCCGTAGACGCTTTGATGGATGATCAAAAGAGTATTATGATCGGAATTATGAATAAGGAAATTGTACATGTTCCTTTTAATAAGACCATCAAAAATTCCAAGGGCCTGAACCCCGAATTGTTGAATCTGGTTCGGGTATTGTCCAATCGGTGAGCATAGTGGGATTTTCTTGAAAAACGGGGCATTGGAATATGCTCCGTTTTTTTTATAGAAAATTAAAAAGGGGAATTTTTGAAATTGCCGTAAAAAATCTATTTTTGACTATTATCAAGAGAGTTGGATGTGAGTTTTGTAGATGTAATTATACCGTTGGCCGTTGAAGGATTTTTTACCTATGCCGTGCCTGTTCTCCTGGAATCGAAGATAAAAATCGGTCTCCCGGTCGTCGTTCCTTTTGCCGGAAATAAAAAATATACGGCTTGGGTTTATCGGATCCACCATCAGCCTCCTGCCGGATATCGCATCCGCGAGGTGGAAAACACAGGAGATGAAGAACTTTGTCTAACGGCAGAGCATTTGCGTTTTTTATGCTGGATCAGCGAGTATTACATGGCTACTCCCGGCGAAGTGCTGAGAGCGGCATTACCAGTTTCTTTTCGTTTGGAAAGCTTTACCTGCCTTTCGGCTTGTGAAAGGGAGGTGGATTATACGGTTTTAAGTGCGCAGGAAAGGGCCGTAATGAATTTTCTCCGTCCCGGAGAATATGTGGCCCTGAAGGAGATTGAGAAATTTCTCCAAGTGAAAAGTGGGGTGGCTGTGGTAAAATCGTTATTGAATAAGGGATATGTTCAGATAAAAGAGAATATCGATGAGGTTTTTCGGGAAAAAACGGAAAAAACGATAAAATGGGCCCGGTCTTATACGGAAGAAGCCTTGTCGGAACTATTGGATACTTTAAAACGGGCGCCGGTTCAATATAAAATGTTATGTCGATGGATCGAGTTCGGAAAAGAGTCGATACCTAAACAGGAATTTGCCAAAGAGTCTGTTTTTTCCGGGGCTGCTTTAAAGGCACTTTGTGACAAAAATATTTTGACGGTGGGAGAGGTAAAGGTCAGCCGTTTAAAGTTGGCAGAACCGGTGCATCCCGAAGCTTGTCATGCGTTAACCGACCTGCAGCAGATTGCTTTAGAGCAAATTCAGGCTGGTTTTAGGAAGAAAGAGTGTGTGCTGTTACAAGGCGTCACTTCTTCCGGGAAAACGGAACTATACATTCATTTAATCAAAGAGTGTATAGATTCCGGCAAGCAGGTACTTTATATGTTACCTGAAATCGCTTTAACCATACAGATCATCAAACGCTTAAGAAGGGTTTTCGGCGATCGTATCGGTATTTATCATTCGGGTATGCCGGATAGTATGCGGGCGGAATTGTGGAAAAAGCAGTGCGGCGAACGCCCGTATGCTGTTATTCTGGGGGTACGTTCCTCTATTTTTTTACCTTTCCGGAATCTGGGGTTGATCGTGGTGGACGAGGAGCACGATGCTTCTTATAAGCAAAAGGAGCCTGCACCCCGTTACTATGCCCGGGATGTGGCCATTATGCTGGGAAAATTTTGGAAAGCGCGGGTATTATTGGGGTCGGCCACTCCTTCCTTTGAATCTTTCCGGCATGCAGGAACCGGGAAATATGGCTATGTTTCTCTGGATAACCGCTATGGCAATATACAGATGCCTGAGCTCCAGTTGGCAGATATAGCGGAGTTCCGAAGAAAAAAACAGATGAAAGGTTCTTTTACGCCGGTTTTGTATGAGGAGATGAAACGGGTACTGGAACAAGGGAAACAGGTCATTCTTTTTCAGAATCGCCGGGGATATTCTACTTATTTACAATGTGATAAATGTGGGGCGATTGTAAAGTGCCGGCATTGTGATGTGAGTATGACCTACTATAAGCAACGCAATGTGCTGAGCTGCCGGTATTGCGGAAGTTTGGAACCGGTAAGGGAGAGTTGCCCGGACTGCGGACAAGGCCATTACCGTTTGCAGACACCGGGCACGGAACGGATTGAAGAAGAAGTGGCCGGATTATTTCCTTCGGCCCGGGTTGCCCGGATGGATTTGGATGTCATGAGCAGTAAGTCGAGGTATCAATCGGTAATCGATGATTTTGAAAAGGGACGGACGGATATTCTGATCGGAACACAGATGGTAACGAAGGGGTTGGATTTCGAAAATGTGAAATTGGTCGGGGTCATGAATGCCGATACGATGATCAGTTTCCCGGATTTTCGGGCGGAAGAGCGGGCCTATTGTATGCTGATGCAGGTAAGTGGCCGGAGCGGACGCAAAGGAGAAAGGGGAAAAGTGATCGTTCAGACCGGAGAAATAAAGAACCGTATTTTTTCTTTTTTACAAGCAGGTAGCTACCGTACTTTTTATGCAGCACTGGCTCAGGAACGGGAATTTTTCGGTTATCCTCCCTTTTCACGGCTGATCCGGATCGAGTTGAGGCATAAAGAGCCGGTGGTTTTACGAAATGCTGCCAATCGTTTGGCCGGCCGTTTGCGGGAAAAATTGTTGCAGCGGGTCTGTGGCCCGGCTGTGCCGGAAGTGGGAAGGATTGCGGGTCTGTATCGGGTACATTTACTTATAAAGTTGGAACAGGGACCTTCTCTGTCAGGGATTAAAACTTTTCTGAAACGGGAATTTGCCGGTATACAGGCGGAAAAAACATACGGTGCTTTACGCATTTTTTGTGATGTAGACCCTGTTTAAATTCTTGATTCCTATTTTTCTCCTGGGGATGAAATCTGCTGTAGAAAAAAAGTGTAAATTTGTGAGGAGAGAGGACGCATACAGCTTTCTCCCGGTATTTCCGGAGGAAAACTGCAGTAGAAAAATTTTAACATCGATGAAAAGTACGGGAATTTTGCTGTTTGTTATGGTGACGGGAAGTTTGGTTTTCGGTTGTGCTGAAATGCCCCGGGAATCTATTTTGGCTGCGCGGTCGGCGATTGAAAACGCGGAGAAAGCTCAGGCGGCTGTGTATATGGAACCGGAGTTTAAAGGCCTGAAAGATTCTCTGCGGGCCGTGATGCAGGATTTGGAAGTGGAAAATTCTAAAATCATAAAAGATTTCAGTGCATTGAAGGTCCGGTTGGAGGGTATTGTAACACAAACCCGGAAAATTACGGCCGCTGTTCCTGCTAGAAGGGAAGAGGTAGAAACTGAAAGCCGGCTAATGATCGGGAAGATTAGGGAAAGACTGGAGACTTCGCGGGCTTTACTGGCAAAATCGCCAGAAACGAAAGAGTATGGGCGAGGCTTGGACCATATCGAGAACGAATTGGACTCGATTGTATCGAATGTCACCCGGATCGAGACCTCTCTTCAGGAAAATGTGAATTATGCGGAAGTGTTGGATGAACTGAACGCGGAACACCGATTCCTCATAGATATCAATACGGAATTAACAGAAGCTTTGGCCCGAGGCGGCCGGAGATGAATATCTGTCCCTGGATGATTCCGGTCCGGCTGGGGTGTCAGCTGTCCGGGAAATAAATTTATTTTTTCGGGACTCTGTTTGAACGGATAAACCTTTGAGCCGGGGGTCCTCAGGCGAAAAAATCCTTTCTTGCCGGATTTTGCTGATGTGAACGGTTTTGTTAACTTTGTGCCAAATAGACGGTGTTATGAATTGGGATATATATATATTTATTGCTTTCTGTGTATTTATGCTTCTGGTCGGGATGCGTTTAAAGCAGCGTTTGAGTGGAGGGAAAAAAGCAAAATCGGTCTCAGGTATCCGTAAAAATCAGCGTCCGAAAATGGCGGCTAATCTGGCGGAAGAACCGCCTCTCGTCCGGGAAAAAAGAATACGTCGGGAAAAACGGGTACGCTTTTTTACCATCGCCCAATTGGTCGTTTTATTCGGACTGATGGTATTTATGCTTCCGGCTTTGGTGAAAGATTTTATGCTTCCCGAAGCCATTAACTGGCCGAACTTTTTTTTACGTTGTTTGATCTTTATATTCACAATTTATATTTTTATTTTGGGATTTCTAAAGGTCTTTGGCCGCGGTAAACAAGAGAAAGCGGGATAACCCCAGTAAAGAAATATCAGAAATGAGTACCGTTTCTGATATTTTTTTTATGAAATCTAAACGTAGGCTTAACTTTTTTTAAGGTCCTAAATTTTAACATTTGAGTCAATAATGAGTAATTTTGATATCGGATAAAGATTTTCAGCAGTTTTATACTGAATAGAGGGTGTCGGATCGGAAATTAATAACTTAATAACAAAATATTTATATGATGAATACGGTTGATATAAAAGCGTTGAATGATCGCATACAGCAGGAAAGCTCGTTTGTCGACATAATTAACATGGAGATGAATAAAGTGATCGTAGGACAAAAACATCTGGTAGAAAGTCTTTTGATCGGCTTGTTGTCCGATGGCCATATTTTATTGGAAGGAGTTCCTGGATTAGCAAAAACTTTAGCTATTAACACCTTGGCCACTACCATCGATGCGAAATTCAGTCGTATACAGTTTACTCCGGACCTTTTGCCGGCCGATGTGATCGGTACCTTAATTTATTCTCAGAAGAGAGAAGAATTCATCGTAAAGCACGGACCGATATTCGCTAATTTTATTCTTGCGGATGAAATTAACCGGGCCCCGGCCAAAGTTCAGTCGGCTTTATTGGAAGCTATGCAGGAACGTCAGGTTACGATCGGGGAGATGACTTATCCTTTGGAGGAGCCTTTTTTGGTGATGGCGACTCAGAATCCGATCGAACAGGAAGGTACCTATCCTTTACCGGAGGCTCAGGTCGATCGTTTTATGTTGAAAGTAGTCATTGAATATCCGAAAAAGGAAGAGGAGAAACTGATCGTTCGCCAGAACCTGGAGAGAACTTTTCCTCAAGCCAATACTATTCTTAAACCGGCGGATATCGTCCGGGCCAGGGAAGTGGTGAAAGATGTGTATATGGATGAGAAGATCGAAAAATACATTATCGATATAGTTTTTGCTACCCGTTACCCCTCGGAATTCGGATTGGAGAAATTTGTTGAAATGATTGCTTACGGCGGTTCTCCCCGGGCGAGCATCAGTTTGGCCAAAGCTGCGAAAGCCTATGCTTTTATCAAGCGGAGAGGATATGTCATTCCGGAAGATGTGCGGGCCGTCTGCCAGGACGTTTTGCGTCATCGTATCGGGTTGACTTATGAAGCAGAGGCGAATAACCTGACGAGTGAGGATATTATCAACGAGATTTTGAATACGATAGAAGTTCCATAGCAGGAAAGGCAGTATCATACCGGAGCGATATTTGATGTATAACCTGTAAAGCCCTGACCGGGCGGATCAACCATATGGAAACATCTGAATTATTAAAACGAGTAAGAAAGATCGAAATAAAAACCCGGGGATTGTCCAGCAATATTTTTGCCGGAGAATATCATTCTGCTTTTAAAGGCCGGGGAATGACCTTTAGTGAGGTAAGAGAATATCAGTATGGGGATGATATCCGAAATATCGACTGGAATGTAACGGCTCGTCATAACCGGCCTTATATCAAAGTGTTTGAAGAAGAAAGAGAGTTAACGGTTATGTTGCTGATAGACGTAAGTGCATCCCGGAATTTCGGAACGGTCTCTAAATTGAAAAAGAATCAGATTACGGAGATAGCTGCCGTAATCGCTTTTTCAGCTATGCTGAATAATGATAAGATCGGGGTGATCTTTTTTTCGGATAAAATCGAAAAATTTATTCCTCCCAAAAAAGGACGTACGCATATTTTGCACATTATCCGGGAGTTGATTGATTTTTCGCCGGAAGATCAGAAAACCGATATTTCCGCCGCTTTACAATACCTGACCAGTTCCATCAAAAAACGTTGCACTTGTTTTCTGATTTCCGATTTTATCGACGACCGCAGTTTTGTGCACGCTTTATCGATTGCAAACCGGAAGCACGACGTTGTCGCTTTACGGGTCTACGACCGCCGGGAAGATGAATTGCCCCCCGTGGGATTGATGTATTTGACGGATGCCGAAACGGGCGAGAGTATGTGGATAGATACTTCCGATAAGGAATTGAGAGCTAATTATAAAAAGTATGCCGTAGAGAGGGAGAGAGAACTTACCAATACTTTTAGGCGTTCGGGAGTAGATGTGGCCAATATTCGTTCGGATGAGGATTATGTAAGGGCTCTGATCGCTTTGTTTAAAAAAAGAGCCTGATTTAACGGAGATTAAAATATTTGAATATGAGATTAAAACTGATCTGTATTGTCGTTCTGCTTTTTGGATTCCATTTGCTCAAAGCACAGAACCTGGAGTACAGCGTTGCGTTGGATACGACTTATATGATGATTGGAGATCAGCAGCATTTGACGTTTCAGGTAAAAAGCGACGAGCCGCTGAAAGTGGTTTTTCCCCGGCTTCAGGATACGGTGAGCCGGGGTATTGAAATCATTTCCGGTCCGGTCCGCGATTCGGTAAAAGGGAAAGACGGGAAATGGCTGTTTGAAGAGAAGTATATTTTTACGGTTTTCGATACGGGAGTGTACGTAATACCCCCGATGCCGATTACCGTGGAGAACGAACATTACAACAATGTATTACGGACGGAGCCCGTTTCTTTTATCGTCAATACGTTTCAGATCGATGAGCAAAAAGGAAATTACGATATTGTAGCACCTTATGCTTCTCCCTGGACTTTTGCGGAAATCCGTTCGTATGTATTGTGGGCCCTGTTAGCTTTGGCGGTTATTGGGGCGATCGTATGGTTTATCGTACGGCGTATCCGGAACAAGCCTTTGTTTAAGCATGAAAAGATCGTAGTTATCCCCCCTTATATCAAGGCGATACAGGCATTGGATTCTTTAAAGACGGAAAAACTGTGGCAATCAGGGAAGGTAAAGGAATATTATACCCGTTTAACAGATACGGTACGTATGTATTTAGACGAGGAATTAGATATCCCGGCTATGGAACAGACCTCTTTGGAGACAGTGCGGGCTTTGGAATCCTGTCCGAAAGTGGAAGCCGAAGACCGGAAAAAGGTGTCGGAAATGCTGGAAATCGCAGATTACGTCAAGTTTGCCAAAGCGACTCCCTTACCGGATGAAAATATGCGCAATCTCGACCGGGCGTATGATTTTTTGAATCATACGCATCGGAAGTTGAAACAGGAGGAGGAGGAACGAATCCGGCAGGAAGAAGAAGAGAAAGGGCGGCAAGCGGAGCAGGAAAGAGAAACCGGTATAGAGAAGTCCGAGGCACGAACGACGGAATAATGTAACGATTTTAAATGAAAACTTATGTTTGGATTTGAATTTGCTAACCCGAAATATTTTCTGTTGTTGGTATTGTTGATACCGATGATACTTTGGTATATTTTCAAAGAAAAGCGGTCGCATGCCGATTTGCAGTTTTCTTCTTTGCGGGCTTTCCGGGGGATCAAACGGGCAGGGCGTGTATGGTTGCGCCATGTATTATTCGTACTGAAAGTTTTAGCTATTGTTTTTCTGGTTACGGCCTTGGCCCGTCCTCAGTCGAGTAACAGTTGGCAGACGTATTCGAGTGAAGGTATCGATATCGTACTGGCTTTGGATATTTCCGGAAGTATGCTGGCCCGGGATTTTACGCCGGACCGGTTGGAAGCGGCTAAGGAGGTGGCGACTAAATTTATATTGGAACGTCCGCAAGATAAGATCGGACTGGTGGTTTTTGCCGGAGAAAGCTTTACCCAATGTCCTTTGACAACCGATCAGGCCGTGCTGGTAAATTTGTTGCGCGAAGTACAGAGCGGCATGATTGACGACGGAACCGCGCTCGGATTGGGTCTGGCGAATGCTGTGAATCGCTTGAAGGATAGTCCGGGTAAGTCGAAAGTGGTCATTTTATTGACCGATGGAGTGAACAACAGAGGTTCCATCGCTCCGGTGACAGCGGCGGAATTGGCTAAGGCCTATGGCATACGGGTCTATACGATAGGAGTAGGATCCTATGGGGAGGCTCCTTATCCGGTGCAGACTCCTTTCGGGGTGCAATTACAAAACATGACTGTGGAAATCGATGAAGATGTTTTGAAACAGATTGCTGCGGTTACCGATGGGCAGTACTTCCGGGCGACGGATAATGATAAGCTGAAACAAATTTACGAGCAGATTGATCAATTGGAAAAGACAAAAATTGAAGTAAAGCATTTCAGTAAAAAACAAGAACAGTATTTTTGGTTCGGATTGATTGGTATGTTGTTGCTGATTACCGAAACTTTACTCCGGTATACGCTTTTGAGAAAGATCCCTTAATAGAAGAGAACCCGAATAAAGACGAATGAGAAAATTGTAGAAGCTATGTTTAGATTTGCACATCCCGAAATATTGTATTTATTGGTGATTATTCCGGTACTGATTGTATTTTTTGTGTATATGAGGATCCGGAAAAAGAAAGCGATCGCCGAATTTGGAAACCCGCAATTATTGGCTCCGCTGATGCCTCTGCTTTCTTTTCGTAGAGGAAGCTGGAAATTTGTCCTGACGATGCTTGCCTTGTTATTCGTCATTATCGGAGCTGCTGGTCCTCAATTCGGATCTAAATTGCAACAGGTAAAAAAACAGGGAATCGAATTGATCATCGCCCTGGACGTTTCCAATTCCATGATGGCACAGGATATTAAACCGAGTCGGTTGGAAAAAGCGAAATTGGCCATTTCGCGGATGGTTGAAAAACTTTCTGACGATAAAGTGGGAATGATTGTCTTTGCCGGTGATGCTTATGTGCAATTGCCCATTACCACCGATTATTCTTCGGCCCGTCTGTTTCTTTCCAATATTAACACGGATGCCGTCCCGGTGCAAGGAACGGCTATCGGAGCGGCCATCGATCTTGCGGCGAAGTCGTTTACCCCTCAAACCGAAACTTCGAAGGCTATTATTGTGATTACCGACGGTGAGAATCACCAGGACGATGCCGTGGCTGCTGCAAAAGCCGCCCGGGAAAAAGGCATTTATGTTTATACGATCGGAATGGGATTGGAACAAGGAGCTCCGATTCCGGAGAAAGGAAATCCCGGGCAGTTTATGAAGGATAATCAAGGCAATATTGTGGTGTCCCGATTGGATGAAAATACTTTAAAAAATATAGCGAAAGCCGGAGAAGGCATATATGTACGGGCCAGTAATACGGACGTAGGGCTCAATACCTTGCTGGACGAGATTAACCGCTTGGATAAATCCTTACTCGAAGAACGTATTTACAGCGATTATGCCGAAAAATACCAGTATTTTTTGTTGGCCGGTCTCTTTTTTCTTTTTGTCGAATTTATGATTTTGGGAAGAAAGAACAGACACTTCATGAAAATTCATATTTTCCGAACGGGAAAAGCAAAATGAAAAAAATGGCGGAAGAAAGTTTAAATGTTAAAATGGGAAAAAGATGAAATATATTTTAATGCTGTTGTTGTTGATCGGGGCGACGTGGAATGCGCATGCCCAGAAAGAACGCAAATTTATCCGGGAAGGGAATGAATTGTATAACCAACAAGACTTCGAAAAGTCCGAAGTGGAATACCGGAAAGCGATGGATAAAAAAAACGATTCGTTTGAAGCCGGTTTTAATTTGGGAGACGCTTTGTATAAGCAAAAGAAATATGAAGAGGCTTTGCAGCAGTTTTCTTCCCTGGCCAAAAATGAAACTGACAAAGAACGATTGGGAGAACTGTATCACAATATCGGAAACACTTTATTGTCCATGCAGAAAACCGATGAGAGTATCGAAGCGTATAAAGAATCGTTAAGGAATCGCCCCAATTCCCAGGAAACGAAGTACAATTTGGAATACGCCAAACAAAAGAAACAACAGGAACAACAGAATCAGGATAAAAATAATAAAGACCAGAACAAAGACCAGAATCAGGATCAAAACAAGGATCAGAACAAAGATCAGAACAAAGACCAGAACAAAGACCAAAATCAGGATCAAAACAAAGACCAAAACAAAGACCAGAACAAAGACCAAAATCAGGATCAAAACAAGGACCAAAACAAGGACCAAAACAAAGACCAGAATAAAGACCAGAATAAAGATCAGCAGCAACAACAACAGCCTCAGCCCGGTAAAATTTCAAAAGAAGACGCTCAACGTTTGCTAGAGGCTTTACAAAACGATGAGAAGAAAGTTCAGGAAAAAGTGCAGAAGGAAAAAGTGCAGCAACAAAAAGCGAAGAAACGGAAAATTGAAAAAGATTGGTAATTTTGCACGATGCGTATAATATAAAAATCGGATGGAAATGAGGTTAATAGGGTTATTATGGTTCGTACTGACGAGTTTGATGACTGTGGCTCAGGAAGTAAATTTCAAAGCATCGGCTCCAGCCGTTGTAGAACAAGGGGAACAGTTTAAATTAGAATATTCGTTGGATAAGAAAGGGGCCAATCTTCAGATACCTACTTTCGAAGGTTTTCGGTTACTGATGGGGCCCAGTACCGGTTCTTCTTCGTCTTTTACCGTGGTTAACGGAAAAGCGACCCGGACTGAATCTTATACCTATACCTATCTTCTCGAAGGGGAAAAAGAGGGAACTTTTGAAATACCTGCGGCTACCATTATGGTTAACGGAAAGGAATACCGTTCGAATTCGTTACGCATTCAGGTGGTAAAAGGGAACGGTTCCTCTAAGGGTGCCGAAAGGGATAGCCGGGCGGCTCGTCCTGAATCCGGAGCTGCCATCAATGAGGAAAATTTGTTTGTGCGGGTGGAAGTGAGCCGGAGAAGTTTATATTTAGGGGAAAGCCTGGTCGCCAACGTAAAAGTATATACCAAGGTCGATCTGGTAAATTTCGGGCGCAGTAAATTTCCTTCTTTCGACGGTTTCCTGGCGGAAGAAATTCCTACTCCTTCCCGGATTGAGTTGTCGCGGGAAACGTTCGATGGGAAAATATACAATGTGGGAGTTATCCGGAAGGTACTGTTATTTCCCCAACATACGGGAGAAATAACCATAGAACCCTTTGAGTTGGAATGTATCGTTCGACAGCAATTGACCAATTCCCGGAGTTTTTTTGACGATTTCTTCGGAAATTACCGGGATGTCAGGGCGATGCGGATGAGCCGTCCGATAAAAATTATGGTGAAAAGTTTGCCGGAAGAGGGAAAACCGCTGGGATTCCGGGGGGCTGTCGGAAATCTTACGGTGCGGACGTTCATTTCGTCCGATACCATCAGAGCGAATGATGCCCTTACCTATAAGGTAGTATACAGCGGAAACGGGAATCTGAAATTATTGGAAGCACCTACGATCAATTTCCCACCGGATTTTGAAAGTTATGAACCTAAAGTTACCAAGGATATAAAGACCGACGAAACGGGGATGCACGGTAGTGTTACCTATGAATATGTACTTATTCCCCGATATGCGGGAGATTATAAAATACCTTCGGTATCTTTCTCATTTTTCGATACCCGGACCAATTCTTATAAAACGATGTCCGGAGCCGGATACGATATTCATGTATTGAAGGGAGCCGAAAGAACCACTCCCGATAGCGGTAGTACGATTCAGTCATATAAAAAGGAGGATGTGAAATTTTTAGGTTCGGACATCCGGTACATCAAGACAGGAAATCTGGAGCTGAGTCCGCGTGGCGGTAAGTTTTACGGAACTTCTTTCTATTGGCTGGCTTTCGCTATTCCGTTCGGACTTTTTGTGGTAGGAAGCATATTGAATCGACGCCGGATTAAAGCTAATGCCGATCTGGCCCGGGTAAAAAATAAAGCGGCTAACAAGATGGCCCGGAAACGGATGAAGGCAGCCGCTTCTGCCATGAAAAACCAGAATGCGGAAGCATTCTATGATGAAGTACTGAAAGCATTGTGGGGATATGTAAGTTATAAATTAAATATCGACAAAGCAGAATTAAACCGGGATAATATCAGCGATCTGTTGCAACGGAAATCCGTCGACCCGCTTCTGATCGGGGAGTTCATCAATGTATTGGATAGCTGTGAATTCGCCCGCTATGCTCCCGGAAGTAATTCCGAGCAGGAGATGGATAAGATATATGAGAATGGGATATCGATTATTACGAAGCTGGATAAAGCTATCAAATAAAAAAAATACAATTCGGATCTGATAATTCTTGGAATTTAAATGTAGGATATGAAAAAAATTTTAATCGTTATACCTCTGTTATTTTTGACGTTAGGAATACTCCGGGCGCAAGAGGACCTGGCCCGGCAGGCGGAAAATTTCTATCGGGAGGGAAAATACCGGGAAGCTGCGGCAGACTATAATAAAATTTTGAGTGAAGGCCTGGAATCTTTTAAGTTGTATTATAATCTGGGGAATTGTTATTATAAATTGGGAGAAAATACCCGGGCCATTTTGAATTATGAAAGGGCTTTGTTATTAAAACCCGGTGATGCTGATGCTCAATACAATTTGAAGATGGCTCAAAGACAAACCGTAGATAAAATCGATGTTTTACCGGAACTCTTTTTCATCCGCTGGTATAAAGCGGTGGTTTCTCACTACGGAGCTGATCAATGGGCCTATATTTCCATCGTGTTTTTTGTCCTGTTTTTAGGTATGGTAGCCTTATTTTTCTATTCTACTTCGGTGGGATTGAAGAAAATCGGTTTTAGTGCAGGAATCCTCTGCTTGTTACTGACTCTCTTGACCGTGATTTTTACGGTTCAGCAAAGCCGGAAACTCTCTGAGCGGGACTATGCGATCATTACGACTCCGAGCGTAACCGTAAAAGGAGCTCCGGATTCGAGCGGTACCAGTTTGTTCGTGATTCACGAAGGTTTGAAAGTAAAGGTAATCGGAACATTGGGGGATTGGCTCAATATTCAATTGGTGGATGGAAATGAAGGATGGGTTTTGAAGTCCGATCTCGAAAAAATTTGATTCTCTTATTTCCCTATTTCTTAGCCACTCTTCCGGGAAGAAGTTAAGCGGAAATGCTTGTTAAAATCGACGGAAGGTTGGTAAAGACGTAAAAGTATATTATTTTTACAGGACCGATAGAGTCTGTCGGTTGAGAATATTAATGGTTTGTTATCGTTTCCCTGCATGGATAATTATATTGTTTCGGCGAGAAAATACCGGCCTGCCAGTTTTGATACGGTGGTCGGTCAGCTTTCGATTACTTCTACATTGCGGAATGCCATCCTGAATCGGCAATTGGCGCAGGCTTATTTGTTTTGCGGCCCCCGGGGGGTCGGGAAAACCACTTGTGCCCGTATTTTTGCTAAAACCATAAATTGTATGGATTTACAGCCCCATGCCGAGCCTTGCAATGTGTGCGAGTCTTGCCGGGCTTTTAACGAGGGACGTTCTTTAAATATCCATGAATTGGATGCTGCTTCCAATAACAGTGTAGATGATATTCGGGGATTGGTGGACCAGGTCCGGATTTTGCCGCAGGTCGGCAAGTATAGTGTCTATATTATCGATGAAGTGCATATGCTCAGTACTTCCGCTTTCAATGCTTTTTTGAAAACTTTGGAGGAACCCCCGGCTCATGCCGTTTTTATTTTAGCGACTACTGAAAAACACAAGATTTTACCCACGATTCTGTCCCGTTGTCAGATTTATGATTTTAATCGGATGAAGGTGGGAGATACGGTAGAACATTTAAAATATATCGCCGGTAAAGAAGGGGTGAAAGCCGAAGAAGAAGCCTTGAATGTAATTGCACAAAAGGCGGACGGCGCTATGCGGGATGCCTTGTCAATTTTCGACCAGGTAGTGAGTTTTTGCGGGAAAGAATTGACGTACGATCAGGTTATCGTTAATCTGAATGTATTGGATTATGATTATTATTTCCGTTTAACCGATCTGTTTTATGAGGGAAAGGTGCCGGAAATGCTCGTTTTATTCAACGAGATTATGGAAAAGGGATTTGATGCGGGGAATTTGGTTGCCGGACTGGGAAAACATTTCAGGGATGTATTGGTCGCTAAAGATGCGGTGACCTTGCCTTTGCTGGAAGTTAGTGCGAGTATTCGGGAACGTTATGTGAAACAAGCGGGGAATTGTTCAGTCGATTTTTTGTATGAAGCTTTGAAAATTGCGGAACAATGTGAGATGCAATATAAATTGCGGGTAGAAAAGCGGTTTTGTGTGGAGATCGCTTTTATCCGGCTTTGTCAGATCAATGCATTAAAAAAAAAAGTCTGAGGGCGTCTGAATCACCGGTTTTATTGAAAATAGAAGGGTATAACGGAAAATTTCAGACAGTAACCGATGTTTCTGGCAATCCGCCGGCTTCGGTTGGATCTCTAGCGACAGCCTCCGATGCGAAAGAAGAGGTGAAAATACGTCCTTCCGCCTCTTTCCGGTTGAAGGAAGCCTTTGCCGAGACGACCGCACGACCGGCTACTCAGGAAACGTCCCCCAAAGAAAATGTCGTTCGTATCGAGGCCCGGGATGCTTTCGACAAACAGAAAATCCAACAGATACTGGAAGAGTATATCCGCGAACATAAACCGGAAACCACGGTGAGTGTAGCGCTCACGTCTCATCAGCCCGTTTTGAAAGGGGAAAATATAATTCTGGAAGTAGATAATAAGTTACAGTTGGAAAAACTGGAGAATTTGAAGCCTCTGTTGCAACATCTGCTTATGAATAAATTAAACAACGGGTTTATAACCGTTTCGTTTCGTTATTTCGATGATAAAAGCGGGAAAGAACAAAAGAAACCGATTACGGCCCAAGATAAATTGGCCCATTTTATGAAATTGAACCCGGTCGTAAGTGAAATGAAAAAAATGTTCGGGTTGGAATTGGAATAAGAGAAAGGTGTTGAACCGGAATTGAGAGAATTCCGGTTCGGTTTTCGGTCTTAATTTCGGTTTACGTCCCGGGAGTTAGCTTGTGCCGTAGGCATAATAACAATGTCGTTTAAACAGACATGAGAGGGACGGGTAATGGCATATACGATGGTATCGGCAATATCTTCGTTCGTCAGGGGAGTAAATCCTTCATATACTTTTTGAGCAGCTTTCGCATCCCCTTTGTAACGTACCAGTGAAAATTCCGTTTCGACCATGCCCGGAGCGATGTTGGTTACTTTGATTCCATGTTTCAGCATGTCGGTGCGCATGGCTCTGGAAAGAGCGTCTACAGCATGTTTGGTAGCGCAATATACATTGCCGCCGGGATATACTTCCTTTCCTGCAATGGAACCCAGGTTGACGATATGTCCGGTATGATTGCCGATCATCAGCGGAGCTATGGCCCGGGTGATGTAAAGTAACCCTTTGACATTGGTATCGATCATGCGTTCCCAATCGTCGAGTATACCTTCCTGTATGGGAGAGATTCCGACGGCCAGACCGGCATTATTGACCAATACGGAAATATTTTTCCACCTTTCGTCCAATCCTTCGATGGCTTGTTTTACTT
>CAJMSX010000038.1 GCA_905216195.1 uncultured bacterium | reverse complement strand
CGTAAAGGAACAGAAATTATTTTCTGCCGGTATAGAACACATTTGCATTTATCATGACGATCCCAAAGTAACCTCACCGGATAAACTTCGTACGGATGTGTGCCTTACGATAAGTAAACCGGTGATACCCCGGGGAGAAATCGGAGTGAAAAACCTGGAGGGAGGCACCTATGCGGTCTTTTTGTATCAAGGACCTTATGGGAATTTAGGAGCTGTTTATGATTATATTTATGCCCGTTGGTTACCTGAAAGCGGGTATGGGTTGGGCTTGACTCCCGCTTACGAAAAATACCTCAATCATCCGGGGCGAACCGAACCGGCGAAATTGAAAACCGAAATTTATATTCCGGTTATAAGCCGATAAAGAAAAACGGGAGTACCGACAGTTTAACCGGTATTCCCGTTTTTTGTACCGAAGGCGGAACTTTCGCCCTTTATTCCAGGTACGTATATCCGTATAAGCCGGAACGATAGTTCGATAAGAACTCCCTCCCCTCTTCTGCCGAAATAATCCCTTTCTTGACGGAAGTGGTTACCCATACTTCTACGGTACGGGCCATTTTTTTGGGAGTAAACTGTACGTATTCCAACACATCGGCTACAGTTTCTCCTTCTATGATTTTATCGATGACGTATTCGTTTCCTTTTACCTTGATGTGTACCGCATTGGTATCCCCGAACAGATTGTGCAAATCCCCCAATATCTCCTGGTAAGCTCCCACCAGGAATACCCCGAAATAGTAAGGTTCTTTTTCATTCAGTTCATGTACCGGTAAGTGATAGGAAAAATTCCGGGTGGAAATGAAATTATCTATTTTACCGTCGGAATCACAGGTGATGTCCTGAATCGTAGCAGATTTAGTAGGTTGTTCGTTTAAACGGGAAACCGGCATAATGGGGAAAATCTGATCGATCGCCCAGGAATCCGGCAGAGACTGAAATAAAGAAAAGTTGCAGAAATATTTATCCGGTAACATTTTAGCGATTTTTTTCAGTTCGTCGGGGGCATGTTTGGTGGCTTCGGCCATTTCATACACGTCCCGGGCTATGGACCAGAATAAACGTTCCACTTGGGCACGGGTGCGAAGGTCGATCAATCCCAGATTAAACAGGCCGAGCGCATCTTCCCGGCATTGGACGGCATCATGCCAGGTTTCCAGCAGACGGGGCTGGTTGAGGTTTTCCCACAAATCGTAGAGTTCTTTTACCAATTCGTGTGCGTCTTCTGCAATTTCTTCGTTTTCATCGAAAGCCGGCAAATGGGTACTTGCCAAAGCGGCAAATACCAGTACCGAATGATGGGCGGTAAGAGAGCGTCCGGATTCCGTAATGATATTGGGTTGGCGAAGATCGTTCTTTTCACAGGCGTCTACAATGGAGGAAACGGCATCATTGACATATTCCTGTATAGAATAGTTCATGCTGTTGCCCGAAGTCGCTGAGCGGGTACCGTCGTAATCCACTCCCAACCCGCCGCCGATATCGACAAATTTAATTTCATAACCCATATTTTGAAGTTGGACATAAAACTGGGAAGCTTCTTTTAAAGCCGTTTTGATGCGACGGATGTTGGTAACCTGACTACCGATATGAAAATGGATCAATTGCAGACAATCCCTCATTTTGTATTTGTCCAAAATGTCCAGGGCTTCCAGTAATTCGCTGGAATTTACTCCGAATTTACTGACATCGCCTCCCGATTCTTCCCACTTGCCGCTGCCCGAACTGGCCAGTTTAATGCGGATTCCGATGTTGGGACGAATGTTCATTTTTTTGGCCAGTTTGGCGATATTCTGAAGTTCCATTAATTTTTCCACGACCAGAAAAATTCTTTTCCCCATTTTCTGGGCCAACAGAGCGAGTTCGATATAACTTTCGTCTTTATAACCGTTGCAAATAATCATAGCCTCCTCATCGATATCGATCGAGAGAACGGCATGAAGTTCCGGTTTGGACCCGGCTTCCAGTCCGATATTAAATTTATTGCCGTGGCTGACGATTTCTTCCACGACCGGGCGCATTTGGTTGACTTTAATCGGATAGATAATGAAATTTTTTGCCGTATAACCGTATTCGTTGGCAGCGGCTTCGAAACAATTGGATATTTTTTCAATCCGGTTGTCCAGAATATCCGGGAATCGTAACAATACCGGTGCTTCTACGTCCCGGACCTGTAATTCTTCCATCAATTCTTTGATATCGATGCTGGGACCGTCTGCTTTCGGAGTGACAGCTACATGCCCTTTTGCATTGATTGAAAAATAATTCAGTCCCCAACCGTTGATGTTATACAGTTCCGCTGAATCCTCAATATTCCATTTTCTCATTTTAACTCGTTGGTATCGATAATTGTGGTTATTAAATTTCTGCAAATCTAAGGGAATTAATTGACAATTAAAAGTAAGAACCTGTTTGAGATGAACGGTTTCGACGTTTTTATACCCGCTCCCGCACGGAGGGTGTTTTAGGCCTCGTTTTCAATCGGATATGCAGGTTCCGGTTGGCACCATCATCCGAAAAGGGAAATACAGAAGTCAGGAATAAGGAGCGGAAAAACGGGATTTCGTTTCTGCGTCTTTTCCGTAGATGTATAAAAGGGCTCCCTCTTTTATACTATCTATAATTTCCTTGTGAAGAGAAAGGGGTAAAGCGGGGCATCCCAGGCTCCGGCCTAATCTGCCTTGTCGGTCTGCTAGGGCGGGATCGGCATATTTCGCTCCGTGGATTACGATACCCCTCTCCCGGGCTTTATCGTTTAAGCCTTTTTCCAAACCGGTTAAAGTCAGGGAATACCCGTTTTTACCATAATAGGTTTTCTCCGTCCGGAAGAAGCCCAGGGAACTCTGGAAAGAGCCGGGGCGGTTGGAGAAGGAAACGGCATAATTTTCTCCGCTGTTTTTTCCATGAGCTACGTGGGATTGAAATAATACCCGTTTCTGTTTCAAATCCACCACGCAAAACCGTTTTTCCGAAGAGGGTTTGGTAAAATCGATGAGAGCTAAAACCGGATTTTTCCCGGAACCGTATTTCCCGTATCCTTTCAGTGCTTCCCGAAAAGCCGGGAAACCGATAATCTTATCGATTTTTAATTCCTCATACAGCCGATAATCGTCCCCCGGTGTTTTCGGAGGAATCTCTTTTTCTTCTATCTTTTTTACAAAACACGCCAGTAAAATAAATACACACACTTTATACATCTTGTTTATCAATTGAATACAACCACTAAGGAAGAATCTACCGGAGCCCAGTCGTAGATAAATTTAGCGTGAGAAGTGGCGTTTCGGACGCACATGTGCGAACGGGGTGTCGTGCCCAACGTCCATGCGAATTCGTAAACTTTTTTCTGAGGATAATTTACCGGAACCCCGTGTATATAAGCTCCTCCTGAAAAACGGGTAGCCCAGGGCGCATATCCCCCCATTCCTTTTCCTCCGTCTTTCAGAAAAAGCATTTGTTTTACTTTCGCCCGTACGACATATACGCCCGGGGGAGTAGGGCGCCTGTAAGGAGGCCGTCGTATGCCGGTGGTAGCCGGATTCATGCTTCTGACCAGCCAGGCGGTATCGGTGCGTTCCAGCGTGACCACATGCTGCTGGGTGCGATCGACACCGATTAATTTTCGGAAATATCTCACGTTCAGCCGGTCCACATATTTGGAAGGTACCAGCCATACGCCCTTGAAAAAAGCAGGGACTACGACTACATAGTCCGCCGTATCCCGAAGAATCCAGACGAGAGATCCGTCTTGTCCGTAACATTCCGGAACCGATAAGTTGCCGGGGCGATAGAGAGGGACGGATTGATCCCGTTTTATGCCGTATTTATCCACTAGGGCCTTATAGGCGTCTTTGCGGACAGAATCGGCCAGGGGTGCGAGACCATTCCGGTTCTTGTAATTATTGAGCGCCCCGAATTCGGTGGCCACTTCTTCCAAGGTCGTCAGAGAATCCAGTTTGGCCGAAATTTTATCCCATTGAAAAAAACGAACCGTTTTTCCGTATGGATAAGTGTCTCTCAGCGTATGTTTGTCGTATACCAATGCTTTTTCGATTTTTATTCCTCCCACTTTCACAACTAAGAATAGAAAGCCTCCCATAATTAAAATCATCCACCTCATTTCCGAGCCTCCGATAGTTAGACATTTCTATCCCATACGTAAAATTAGAAGTTTATTTTCTATTTTCCCCCCGGGTTTTGCACTATTTACGGAAACTTCACGTTTGCTAGGGTTAATTCGGAATGGATGTTAGTTTTTTACGTTTACTGGGGGCTGATTCAGCACATTCCCCTGTGCTGCCCATCGGAATCCATGAAGGGATTCCAGATGTCTTTCATCTATTATTCAGAATATCAGAGACTAACACTTTTGATCTACCGTCCTGAAGTATATCTCATCCATTACTTAACGGACTCCTTTCGGTGGATCCCGTTTCTCCCCAATGTATTAAAAGCTTTCTATAAAAAAAACAGGCAATTGACAGATAGGGTGTCAATTGCCTTTCATTAGTCGAGATGACTGGACTCGAACCAGCGGCCTCCACGTCCCGAACGTGGCGCGCTACCAACTGCGCTACATCTCGATTGCCGGTTTGCGGTTGCAAATGTAATAAAATAATGAATTTAATGTAGTATATTTGTGAAAAATTTTATCCGATAAAATAACAGATATGGATTCAGTTAGACAAAGTAAGGTTTCCCGCTTGATACAAAGGGACCTCAGTGAGATGTTTCAACGTGAGTGCAAAGAATTTACAGCGGGTGCGATGGTATCGGTGACCACGGTGAGGGTGAGTCCTGATCTTTCGTATGCTAAGATATACCTCAGCATATTTCCTTCGGAATTGGTGGAATCTGCCATGAATAGTTTGAACGAAAAGAATAAGTCGATTCGTTTTTTGTTGGGAAAGAAGGTGGGAAAACAAATGCGTATTATTCCGGAATTGCGCTTTTTTGTAGACGACAGCCTGGACTACATCGAGAAAATCGATCAATTGCTGAAAGAGTAAGTAAAAAAACGCTTAGGAAGCTTTTCAATCTGTTCAGTAGAGCCGTTTATGCAGTTGTCACTTTTTATAGCAAAACGCTATCTGTTTTCCAGAAAAAAACAGAATGCCATCAACATTATTTCTGCCATTAGCGTAATGGGGGTTGCTATCGGTACGGGAGCTCTGATTGTGATCCTGTCTGTTTTTAACGGCATGGATCTGTTTTTGCAAAAAAGTACGGAAAGTTTGACCCCTGATCTGGTCATTGCTCCGGCAGAGGGAAAGTTTGCGGTTTTCGATAGTGTGTTTTATGTTCGTTTCCAAGCTTTGCCGGACGTTAAAAGTTACGAGCCGGTAGTGGAAGAAACGGCTTTACTGAAATACGGAGAAAATCTGAAACCGGTGACGGTTAAAGGGGTGACTGCCGATTTTAAAAAGCATACGTCCTTGGATAGTAATGTGGTAGAGGGAGTTTATTCACTGAAAACGGGCGATCTTTATACGGCTGTAGTCGGATATGGGATAGCGGCCGGCATGAGAATCGGATTGAATTTTAAAACTCCTTTGAGGTTTTATTACCCCAATAAAAAATCTTCCGGTATGAGTCATGCTTTACATTCCGAGTACCTTTTTCCGGCGGGATTTTTTTCCTCTCAACAGGAAATCGACGGAAAATTCGTTTTGACGGATATCGGTTTTGCGCGGAAATTATTTGGGTTGGGAGATGAAATTTCCAAGATAGAATTTCGGCTGAAAAATCCGAACCACTTACAGCAGGTAAAGAAGCAGTTGAAGGAGATTGTCGGTGCGGCCTACCGGGTGGAGGATAAATATGAGCTGAACCGTTCTTTTTATGCTATGATGAAGTCGGAAAAGCTGGCCGTTTTTTTAATTTTGCTTTTTATATTGATGATTGCCTCTTTCAATATCGTAGGGTCTATTTCTATGTTGATTCTGGATAAAAAAGAAGACCTGACGATATATAAGGCCTTGGGCATGCCGGTGGCGAAGATGATTGCGGTTTTCCGGACGGAGGGGAATCTGATTACGGTTTTCGGGGCGTTTATCGGTCTGGCGGTGGGAATTTTACTGTGTTATTTACAGCAAACCTACGGTTTTATCCGCTTCGGAGACGGAAGCTATATCATTTCTTATTATCCGGTGAAGTTGGTATGGAGTGATATCGTGATGATTTTATTTACTGTTTTGACGATCGGGTATCTGGCTTCTTTTTTCCCGGTGCGTTATTTGGTGAGGAGACTGATGAAAACGAAAGGTGTTTGACTAAAAATGAAAGATATATAGGATGAGAAGAATAGTTTTTTTATGCATAAGTTGCTTTTTCCCCCTATTGCTGACGGCTCAGGAAAAAGAGATACTGGCGGTGATAGAGACGAATATGGGAAATATGAAGGTGAAATTGTATAACGATACTCCCAAACACCGGGATAATTTCGTGCGCTTGGCTAAAGCGGGACACTATGACGGAACCTTGTTTTACCGGGTAATCAAAGATTTTGTTATACAGGGAGGTTCTTCGGACAGTAAGAAGGCGATAGCGGGGCAGGCTATCGGTTATGGAAAAGCGATGGTTATTGATGCGGAGATTAAACCGGAACATTATCACAAAAAAGGAGCTTTGGCGGCTCCGCGGCAGCCGGACCGGGAAAACTTTTTTAAAGAGTCGGACATTTCTCAGTTTTATATCGTACAAGGAAGAAAATATACGGAAAAGGAATTGGATATTCTGGAAAGGTCCGTTAATGTTCCCATTAAAAATGCCATCCGCCGGAAATACTATACCCCCGATAAAAAGGTAATTTTAGACTCTTTGCGGAAGTTGAAAAAAGTAGAGGAATTTCGGAAGATTGCCAATAAAATAAAGCAGGATATCGCTTTTGAATGGAATGCTAATCCCAATAAAATGTATATGTCGGAGGAGAAAAGGGAAGCTTATATGAATCTGGGAGGATCGCATCATTTGGATAAGGAATATACGGTCTTCGGAGAAGTGGTGGAGGGTCTCGACGTTATCGATAAAATAGCGGCTTTGCCTACGGATCCTAACAATCGTCCTTTTAAAGACGTAAGAATAAAAGTGAGGATTCTCACGGATTGAAGGGCCCGGTAAATTTATATTCGTGAATTTATGACAGAAAAAAAGAAAAAATACATCCTCTTGGTTCGGAATATTGTGTGGGCGTTGGTTATTTTTATTCTTTGCGCTATGCCTTCGGACGACATTCCCAATCCTCATTGGAATGTGCCTCATTTGGATAAAGCAGTGCATTTCGGTATGTTTTTTATCATGGCTTTGCTATTGTGTAGTGAATTGCAGTATCAGACGCGGATGAATCTGCGTAAAATTTATCTGACGACGCTATGTATCGCTTTTTTATACGGCGGTATTATTGAAATTTTACAACAGCATTTTTTCAACCGAAGCGGAGATCTACTCGATTTGTTGGCCGACGTACTGGGAGCGGTAGCCGGTTGTTTGTTTTACCCCCGGGCGAAACGTTGGAAGGAAAGATGGTTCGGGCAAAAGTGCCGGAAGCGGGAGGGCTGAGGCCCCTTCGAAATCTTTTTGCAGCTTCGTTTATAATCTTAAAAAACTCAATAATTTTTTTCTAACTTTGTGGCCTCGGTAATTAAAAAGAAGAGACGATGCTGGATAAAATTAAGGAATTGGCGTCTGAAATAGCCGCTTTTACGGCTGAGACTCCGGAACAGGCGGAGCAATTCAGAATTAGACATTTGAGTAAGAAAGGGACCATTGCTGTATTATTCGAAGATTTTAAGTCGGTACCGGCCGAACAAAAGAAAGAGATCGGGAAAGCTTTGAATGAATTGAAAGTGGCCGCTTCTCATAAAATCAATGAGTTAAAGGAAAAATTGTGTGTTGCGGATACGGGTAAATCGGGAATCGATCTGACCTTGCCGGGAGATCCGTTGCGGAACGGGACCCGTCATCCTTTGTCCATTGTCCGGAACGAGATTCTTTCCATTTTCGATAAATTGGGATTTACGGTTTCCGAGGGACCGGAGATTGAAGACGACTGGCATAATTTTTCCGCTTTGAATTTCCCGGAAGAACATCCCGCACGGGATATGCAGGATACTTTCTTTATAGAAAAAAATCCGGATATCGTGCTTCATACCCATACCTCTTCCGTTCAGGTACGGGATATGGAAACCCATGCATTGCCTATCCGTTTGGTTACTCCCGGCCGGGTATTCCGCAATGAGGCGATTTCTGCCCGTGCGCATTGTATTTTTCATCAAATCGAAGCCTTGTATATCGATGAAAATGTGTCCTTTGCCGATTTGAAGCAAACCTTGACTTATTTTGCAAAAGAGCTGTTCGGACCGGAAACCCGAATCCGTTTACGCCCTTCTTATTTCCCCTTTACAGAACCTTCGGCTGAAATGGACGTATCCTGTACGCTCTGTCATGGGAAGGGCTGTAATATATGTAAAGGGAGCGGTTGGCTGGAAATATTGGGTTGCGGGATGGTAGATCCGAATGTATTGGAACTGAATGGGATCGATAAGGATAAATACACCGGTTTTGCTTTGGGAATGGGTATCGAACGAATTACCATGTTGAAATACGGCATTCGGGATTTGCGTCTTTTCTTTGAAAACGATATCCGGTTTCTGGAGCAGTTTGCAGCTGTCATTTAAAGAAAAAGGGGCATCCCGCAAAACCCCGGAGAAGGAATCCGGTATATTTTTAGCGGCTTCGCCTGGATACGCACCTAAGGAGCTTTAGTTTTTTTCCGGAGCAGTAAGCATGGAAAACCGAAATAAAAACGGAGAAAGCCATATGACTTTTTCCGTTTTTATTTTAATTTTGTACAAATCGTTTGAAATTTATGAATTCGGAAAATTGGCGGGAAATCGAACGAAAGTTTTTAGTCAAGGGAGACTTCAAGCCTTTTGCGTTGAAGTCGGTGGTTATTATCCAAGGTTATTTGTCTTCGGTTCCTGAACGCAATGTCCGGGTGCGGCTTTGCGGAGATAGAGGCTGGTTGACGGTGAAAGGCCTTTCCCGGGACGGAGGCATAAGTCGTTTTGAATGGGAAAAAGAGATAAGTCCCGAAGAGGCTCGTCTCTTGTTTCCTCTGTGTGAACCGGGAATAATTGAAAAAAGACGTTACCTGGTTCCTGTAGGCAGTCATGTGTATGAGGTGGATGAATTTTACGGGGAAAATGCCGGATTGATTCTTGCGGAGATTGAGTTGAAAAAAGCCGGCGAACCGTTTGTCCGCCCGGATTGGTTAGGGCAAGAAGTGAGCGGGGATGCCCGGTATTACAATTCTTACCTAGCGGGACATCCTTACCGGAAATGGAAAAATGAAAAGTAGAATAAAGTATATTCTTTTAGTCGGTTGTTTACTCGGATGCGGGTGGAGCGGTTTTTCTCAGGAGTTGGCGGGAAACCGGATACCGGATCGGGATAGTGCGATTTTGCTGTCGTTTTGGGAGTATGCCGGAAAGCACGATTTGCAAGGTTTGCCTGTGGCGAAACGGATTCCGCTTATTGGAACATTTTTTTTAGGTACGCCTTATGAAGCGGGGACTTTAGAAGGGGGTAAAAAAGAGGAGCTGGTTATTCGGTTGAGTGGTTTGGATTGTGTTACTCTGGTCGAAAATACCCTGGCGCTGGCTTTGTTACCGGAGTATAATACCGGAATGACGGAAGTTTACAAGCGAAACCTGAGGTATTTACGCTACCGGGGAGGGGAAATCAGGGATTATACGTCCCGCCTTCATTATTCGGGGGATTGGTTATACGAGATGGGCAAAAGTGGAGTGCTGAAAGATGTTACCCGGGAGCTCGGAGGGATAAAACATCCGGTTCAGGTTGACTTTATGAGCCGGAATTGGAGAAAATATCCGGCTTTGGAGGCGGATCCGGTTTTGATCCCTAAAATCCGGTCTGTGGAAACCGCCATAAACGAAAGAACGTATTATTATATTCCGAAGGGCGAGATTGCAGCGATATCCCCTAAGCTATCCGATGGAGATATTATCTTGATCACTACCGGGATAAAGGGTTTGGATACCTCTCATCTCGGCTTGGCTGTCCGGAAAGGGGAGAAAGTGTATTTGCTGCATGCTTCGAGTGCGGCTAAAAAAGTTGTCCTTTCGGAAGTTCCTTTGGAGGAGTATATGAATCCTATAGCTTCCCAGACGGGGATTATGGTGGGAAGGTCCGTTAGAGGGACAGGGGAAAAGGTCGGTTTTCCTTGACCGGTCTTTTTTCTGGCATAGAAATTGTAAAAAAAGAAATGTAAGAAAACCTTAATAAAAACAGAGATATTATGAGAAGAATTACTTTAGCAATAGTAGCGGTTTTAGTTGCAGTTGTTTTGTCCGGCTGCGGTTCGAACCGGAAAGTAGCCCGGGTCGACAGCAGTGAAGTAATCGATTTGAGCGGTCGCTGGAACGATACGGATTCCCGTTTGGTATCGAACGAGATGATTCAGGATTTGTTGACGGCGAAATGGATTCCGATATATGAGTCACAGCACAATAATGCCCGTCCGGTGGTGATTGTGGGGACGATTTTGAATAAAAGTCACGAGCATATCGATGCGGAAACATTTATCAAAGACATAGAAAAAGCGATTATCCGGAACGGTAGTGTCCGTCTGGTACAGGCCGGAGCTAAGCGGGAGGAATTGCGGGATGAGCGGGATCAGCATAATCAGGGTTACGTTTCCCCGGAAACGGCTAAAAAATGGGGGCGTGAACTGGGAGCTGATTTTATGTTGCAAGGCACGATCAACAGTATTGTAGATTCGTATAAGAAAAATAAAGTAGTCTCCTATCAGATCGATCTGGAAATGACCAATCTGGAAACGAATGAGGTCGTTTGGATGGGAGATAAAAAAATTAAAAAAACGATTTCCGACCGGTTTTAAAAGTCCAGCCGGTTTAAGATTTATCGTTTCCGCGGTGCTTCCGCTATTACGTATCGGACTAAGGCGATGAGGATAAAATATGTCTATTTCATATCGGTGGTTGCCTTCCTGTGTATGTCGACAGGTTGCGCTACCTGGTATGAACGTACGGAGGCCTTCCAAAGCGCGGTTCGCGAGGGAAATTTTGAGCAGGCGCAGAAAGAGCTTTATAAGGATAAGAAACAGTCCCGCGGAAAGAACCGGATTCTTTTTTATTTGAATCTCGGTTACGTAGAATTTATGATGGGGCGTTCCGAAGCCAGTAACCGGGCTTTTGAGCAAGCAGAGGTCCTGATGGATGAACAGTTCCGCAATCCGGCTTTACAGGCGGCTGTCTTATTGAGTAATCCGATGATATTGCCTTATAAACCGGAGGATTTCGAAATCATCATGGTCAATTTTTATAAAGCCATGAATTACCTCCGTTTGAATGATATGGAAGGCGCTTTGGTAGAAGTGCGTAAAATCAATGTGAAGCTCAATCAATTGAACGATAAATATCCGGATCATAAAAACCGGTATCAGCGGGATGCTTTTGCTCATTTGCTGATGGGATTGATTTATGACGCTTCCGGGGATTATAACAATGCTTTTATCGCTTACCGGAATGCTTACGATACCTACAGGACGGATTATAAAAAAAATTTCGGAGTGGAAGTTCCCTTGCAATTGAAAAAAGATCTGATGCGTACAGCCTATCTTTGTGGATTCACTTCGGAATTGAAAGGGTATGAAAAAGAGTTCGATAGGGAGTATACGTATGCCCCTCCTTCTGCGGAAGGACAGTTGGTGTTTTTCTGGCTGAACGGTCAGGGGCCGGTCAAGTCCGAATGGGGGATTAATTTTGTAAAGGAGAAGCGGGGGGACGAGGCCATCGTATTTCATAATGCGGAATACGGTTTGACTTTCCCTTTTTTCTGGGGACCCGGATATAGTGAGGAGGAACGGAATTCGCTGGCGGACCTGAACGTAGTCCGGGCGGTTTTCCCCAAATATACGGAGCGTCCTCCTGTATATGTTAAGGGAATGCTTTACTATGCCGATAAACGGTTCGGGCTGGAATTGGCCGAGGATATCAATCAGATTGCTTTTAAGACATTACATGACCGGATGTTGCGGGAATTTTCCACTTCTTTGTTAAGGGTGGCGACTAAGCAGGGAATAAAATATGCGGCTTCGAAACAAAATCAATGGCTGGGGTTGGCAGTCGGATTGGCCAATGCCATGACCGAAAAAGCGGATACCCGCAATTGGCAGACTCTTCCCTATTCCGTTTCGTATATCCGGGTTCCTCTACAGGAGCAGGAGAATCGGTTGACGGGCGATTTTATCACCTCCGGCGGGAAAAAGCATACGGAAACATTTACCTTTCCGGGCGGGCCTAAAAAAACGAATTTTTTCGTCTACTCCACTTTGTAACTCAACGGTATTTTTCTCCGCTGTCTTCCAGGATGCTCAGGTAGCTCCAATACCGGCTTTCGCTGATCTTCCCTTGCCGGAGCGCTTGGATGACGGCACATCCCGGTTCGTGAGTATGCGTACAATTGTAAAAACGGCATTGGGAAGCGGTGCGGAATATTTCGGGGAAAAAGTGGGAGATTTCCTCTTTCTGCATGTCGATCATACCGAAACTACGGAGCCCCGGGGTATCGATGATGTATCCGCCTTCCTTCAGTTCGAACATTTCGGCGAAGGTAGTAGTGTGTTTGCCGGTATCGTGCGCTTCGGAAATAAGAGCCGTTTTTAAATGCAGTTCCGGTTCGATCCGGTTAATCAGGGAACTTTTCCCCACGCCCGACATGCCCGATAGGACGGTAATTTTATCTTTTAACAGGTTTTTCACTTCTTCCAGGTTATCTCCCCGGCTGGCGGAAATCGCCAGGACCGGATAACCGATGGATTCATAGAGAAATTTTAATTCTTCCAACCGGTTAAGTGCCGTTTCGTCATAGAGATCGGTTTTATTGAATACAATAGCGGCCGGAATGCGATAGGCTTCGGTCGTAGCCAAAAAACGGTCGATAAATACCGTGGAAGTTTCCGGATGATCGATAGTGGCGATTAAAAGAGCCAGATCGACATTGGCTGCAATGATGTGGGATTCTTTCGAAAGATTGGTCGATTTCCGGATGACATAGTTGCGTCTTTCCCCTATGCGGGCGATAACGTAACCGTCGCTACCTTTTTCCAGTTCCACCAGGTCTCCTACCGCTACGGGATTGGTGGTCCGCGAACCTTTCAGACGCAGTTTCCCGCGTATACGGCATTGTACTTGTTCTCCCTTGTCATTTCTCACCAGGTACCAACTGCCGGTAGATTTGATGACGACCCCTTTTTCCATAACTACATTTTAATTACCGAACAAAGATAGTTTAAATATATTATATCTTTGATTTTTGTACCTTTGTAAAAAAATGAGAGGATGAAACTGGTTTTTGCAACAAATAACAAACACAAGCTGGAGGAAATTGTAAAAATCCTGGGAGACCGGTATGAAATCGTCACTTTATCAGAGATCGGTTGTCTGGAGGATATTCCGGAAGAGCAGCCTACCGTGAGGGGAAATGCGCTTCAAAAAGCGTGTTATGTGAAGCAGCATTACGGATATGATTGCTTTGCGGACGATACGGGGCTGGAAGTAGAGGCTTTGGATTATCGGCCGGGGGTCTATTCTGCTCGTTACGCCGGTCCGGCGAAAGATTCGAAAGCCAATATGAAAAAGGTGCTGAAGGAGATGGAAGGCGTGCAAAACCGTTCAGCCTGTTTCAGAACGGTGATCGCTTTAATTCTCCACGGCCGGGAATATTGTTTTGAAGGAAAGGTGGAAGGGGAGATTCTGGGGGGGCCTCAGGGAGAAGCCGGTTTCGGATACGACCCGATTTTCCGTCCCTGCGGGTATACGCAAAGTTTTGCGCAAATGCCCATGGAAGAAAAGAACCGGATCAGTCACCGGGGAAGAGCGGTCGAGCAGTTAGCCGAGTTTTTGAAATCCGATAAGGCGTAGGAATATGGAAGTGGGGAAGGCTGTGATTTTGAAAGTAACGGGTTATTCCGATAACCAAAAAATCATTCATGCTTTTACCCGGGAAAGAGGTTTTCTGTCCTTTATCTCTCCGGTTTTGATTTTTAAACGGAGGAACTTTGCCGTGCAGCCGATGCAGGTGGTGGAAATGGAATTTTATGAAAATGAAAGGGGAGGTTTGCACCGCTTGAAGCAAATTGCGCCTTTGGTAAATACGGCTGGTTTGTATTCCGATGTTTGTAAGATGAATATCGCTTTGCTGTGGGGGGAAATCCTCTATCTGATTCTTCGCAACGAGCAAAAAAATGAAAGTCTGTTTGATTATCTTGTCCGTTCAGTGGAATATCTGAATACCTCGGAAAAAGATACCGCGAATTTCAACTTATTTTTTCTATACCGCCTGGCAGCTTTCGTCGGCTTTCGGATCAACAGCGATACCTATAGGGAAGGGGACGTATTCAATATCAATGACGGAACTTTTTCTCCTGCCGGAAGTGGGATGCCTTATGTTTCAGGACCGAATGCGGCCAAAACGATTTACCGGCTTTGTATTTGTCCGGTGGAAGAGTTGAAAGAAATCCCCTTGAATCGTGAGGCCCGAAGTGTGCTTTTGGATGTGATTTTGCTTTTTTACAGCATACATTTAAATACGGATTTCAATGTGAAAAGTATACAGGTGATCCGGGAGGTTTTTTCTTGAGGGAGAGCGGACGGGTCGTTGCAAGAGAACGAACGTACCGATAGAACGAAAAGACGAAAAATGCGGGAAACTTACATTAACTTTTATTTAACTTAAACCTTTTTCATTAATTTTTGTCATATTGTTATTAAAATATTAAAAACGACTGCCATAGCAGATTTTAAACCTGAATTTATTACTTTTAACGCATTCAAAGATGAGGTTCTGATGAATATACGAATAAAAAATCTCAGTAAAATCTATCCCGACGGACATAAGGCACTTAAAGAGCTGAATTTGAACATTGAACCCGGCATGTTCGGGTTGTTGGGGCCTAACGGAGCGGGAAAAACTTCCTTGATGCGTATTATGACGCTTTTGCAGAGCGCTAGTTCGGGGACGATTTTTTTTGACGATTATGATATAGCGAAGGATCGCAAGGCCATTCGTTCGGTTTTGGGATATCTTCCGCAGGATTTTCGTTTTTTCGAAAAACTGAAAACCTGGGAATTTTTGGATTACGGAGCGGGCTTGGCCGGCATTAAAGGAAAACGGAAAAGAGGAGAGATTGTAGACGAAATGTTGCGGAAAGTGGGTTTGTTCGAAGTGAGGGACCGTTGGGCGAACCGGTTGTCGGGAGGTATGAAAAGGAGACTCGGCATTGCACAGGCTATTATCGGTAATCCGAAAGTGATTATCGTAGATGAACCGACTACCGGTCTGGACCCGGAAGAGCGGATTCGTTTCCGGAATATTCTTTCCGATGTCAGTGATAAAGACGTGATCATTATTTTATCGACTCATATTGTGGGGGATATTTCCAGTACGTGTAAAAAGTTGGCTTTGCTGAATAAAGGAGAGTTGAAATTCGAGGGTTCCCCGGACGATATGATCGAGTTAGCCAAAGGTAAAGTTTGGGAAATATTTGTGACGGATCTGGAATTTAAAACCATTAAAGAAAAATATCCGATTATTTCGACCATTCCTTCCAACGGAGGCTGGGATATTCAGATTGTGGCTGAAAATCTGGAGGGCTTCGGAGGGAAAGCGATTATTCCCAATATTGAGCATGCATATGTTTATTTCATGGATTATTTGTTGCAAGACCGGATGGAAATGTATGCCGATAAAGAAGTTGCAGGCGATTTGTTTAAATAGTACGAGAAAAGATGAATATCCATAATATTAACGTCATTGCCCGGTATGAGGTCAAGTTATTAAAGCGGAGCTGGTTGTTTCGTATCTTCGCCATATTGGTGTTACTGATCCTCACGCTGAATCAGTTTGGGAATCTTACTTCTGTTTTTTCCAGGTATACTCAGAGTTGGGATTATACGGCGGTTACTTCCCTGATTCCGTTTTTTACGATTTATTTGTATAACGTAGCCCAGTCGGTGATCGTTATTTTTCTGGCCGGAAGTTTTCTGAAACGGGATAAAAAACTGGACACCGCCGAAGTTATTTATGTACGTCCGATGAGTAATGCCGATTATATTGTCGGAAAGGTGTGGGGAATTTTGCGGGTATTTATCGGATTGAATATCATTACCCTGCTGGTGGCTATGTTCATCAATTTGGTGATCAACCGTTCGCCTTTCAGTTTATTCCCTTATGTATTTTACATACTGACGATCTCCCTGCCTTCCTTGCTTTTTATTTTGGGGCTGGCTTTTACGTTTATGTGCTTTTTAAAGAATCAGGCGGTCACTTTTATCGTGATGCTGGGATTGACGGGCACGATTTTCTTTTATCTTCCGGAAAATCTGTATGGAGTTTTCGATTTTTTCGGGGTGAATATTCCCGCTCTTTTTTCGGACATAACGGGACATCCCGATATCCGTTTGTTTTTGTTACAGCGGTCGATTTATTTTTTATTGGGTTTAGGCCTTCTTTGTTTTACCGTGGCTTTGGTAAAGCGTTTGCCGCACCGGCCCTGGAAAAATGTAGTTTTGAGTATAAGCGGATTAGTCCTGATCGTGCTGGGTTTAGGCTGCGGGTTGGCGTATGTGTTGCATTTCCGGCATATTGCCGGGTTGCGTCAGGAATATGCTGCCGTATATAATCAGTATGGATCCTTGGAAAAGGCCAACGTAATTTCTAACGATATTTCCCTGAATTTGCAGGGAAGGAATTTAGAGGGGGAAAGTCGGATGTTGCTTCGGAATAACGGAGGGGAAGAGCTAAAAAGGGTAGTTGTGTGGTTGAATCCTTCGCTACAGGTTATGCAGGCGGAAAGTAACGGTCAGCCGGTGGCTTTCGTCCGGGAAAAACAGGCTATTGTCATCGATAAAGCATTGAAACCGGGAGAAGAATGGCCGCTGTCGCTGAAATACCGGGGAGGCATAGATGAAAATATTTGTTATACGGACATTGAGGACAAGGATTTTCTGGCTCATACGGAGTCGGGAGTATTTTTCTTCCGTTATGGGAAACGCTATGTTTATCTGGAGGATAAGTTTACGATTCTCACTCCGGAATGTGTCTGGTATCCGGTAACGGAAGCCCCGGAATATCCGGCTGTACCTTATAATATCAAACGGGATTTTACCCAATATACCCTGACGGTCAACGGGATAGCAGGAAAGACGGTTTTATCGCAGGGAGAGAAAATAGAAGCGGATGGAAAAGTCAGGTTCGTCAACAAAACTCTTTTGCCGGGGATCAGCCTGACGGTGGCTGATTACGAGAAAAAAGCGATTTCGGTAGATTCTACGAGCTACGAAATTTATTATTTCCGGGGACATGATGATTTCTCGAAGCATTTTAGCGAAATCCAGGATACTTTACCCGTTGTGATCCGGGAAATCCGGAATGATTTGGAAGTTGCCAAAAACCGAACGTATCCTTTCGATAAATTTGTTTTGGCAGAAACTCCGCTTCCTTTTACCGGATATATCCGGAACTGGAAAGGGTATACGGAGCAGGTGATGCCCGAAATTATTTTTGTCCCGGAGAGGGGGTTGACAACGCCGGCGGATTTCCGGTCCAGCTATTACATGACGAAAGATTGGAGGGCCAGGAACGAGGTACTGGAAGAAAAGGACATACAGGTGGAAATGCTGAAAAATTATATCCGGAATTCTTTTGTCAATGAAAGCAGTTCGACCATGCGTTGGGGGAGATCTCCCGCCGTGAATAAACTCAATATGGGTGCTATGTTTTTCGCTTTTACCGGTTTTATCTATTCTTCCCAGTATCCGGTTATCGATATCGCTCTGAATACGATGCAAAATGTAACGGCTGAGGGAAGAAGGATGTGGTTTTTCGGGGGCGGAGCGATTAACGACAATCAAAGAGCCAATATTTACCTGCAGGAACACAGTTTTGAAGAGGCATTGAAGGACCGGGAACTGAAGCCCGAAGTTATGTATGAAATCCTGCGTTTGAAGAGTACGTTTTTAAAGAACTACGTTTTATCCCGGGTGCCGCTTAAGGAATTTCATACTTTTTTGAAGGAGTTCGGAGAGAAACATTTGTTTACCGAAGTTCCTTTTGCAGATTTTGCCCGTGCGTTTACGGAACGGTTCGGTTTGGATCTGATGAATTTTACCTCTCAATGGTACCGGGTGGATCATTCTCCCACCGTGCGTTTAAAAGATGCAGACGCCAATAAGGTATTGGTGGATGATTTTACCAAATATCAGGTTCGTTTTAAAGCCTATAACGGTTCGGATGTAGATGCGGTTATTACCGTCAATGTGATCAGCGGAGGCGGAGGCCCCGGTGGGTTCCGGATGGGCGGTCCCCGGAATAGCAATGCGCAAGATGAGGCGTTGAACTACATTATTCCTGCTAAAAGTGCCAGAGAAGTGAAGATCATCCAGGACGAACGTCCGGGACAGATAACGATCAATACCAATGTTTCCCATAATCTGCCGAACGAATTTAATTTCAATTTCTCCAAGATCGATAATGAGATCAGCGACACGACCAGCGGAATATTTCCGGTAGATACGCTTTTATTCCGTCCGGAGCCCGGAGAAATTATCGTGGATAACGAAGACCCCGGCTTCCGTACGATCGAATCGAATCAGAAGCGGAAACTGAAGGATTTGTTTAAGAAAGAAGAGGAAGATAAGTATAAAAATTTCTTCCCCTGGCGTTTCCCCTCCAAGTGGACAGCGGTCGTGAACAATACCTGTTACGGGACTTCGGTGAATTCCGCCGTGTATAAGAGTAAGGGAAAAGGGAATAACAAAGTGTGTTGGACGGCTGAAATTCCGGCTGACAATTATTACGAAATTGCCGTATGGAATCCGAAGTTCGAGACCTGGGGACGCCGGCGGCATGGACGGGAAGAAAAAACCCAGACTTATACCGTACAGTACGATCAGGAATCCGAAACGGTGTCGATCGACCTCGGGCAGGAAGAAAACGGTTGGGTGACTTTGGGGAGTTTTTATTTACCCAAAGGAGAGGTTTCGGTGACTTTAACGGATAAGGTATCTGCGGATTACGTCGTGGCGGATGCAGTTAAATTTACATTAAGAAGTAGTAATTAAAAAAAAGATGACGAAAAGATCGTCGGGTAAATGTGCTAATTAAAAACAATAATATTATGCGAAAGTATACGCTGTTATTAACTATTTTACTGGGATTCGGCGCTGTTCCCGGTTTTTCTCAGGAAATTCTTACTTTGGAAAAAGCTCTTCAGATAGCTTTTGAAAATAGTCCCGCTCTGGTTCAGAGCAAATTGAGTCTGCAACAGAACGAGTTGAACCTGAAAGCTCAGGATGCTTCTCTGAAATCGCAGTTTTCATTGGATGTCACTCCATTTAATTTTACCCGCAACAGTCAGTATGACAGTTATAACAGCCGTTGGTACGATAACAAGAGCATGACGTCGGCCGCTTCTTTCGCCATTACCCAGCCGATTAAATGGACGGACGGGACCCTTTCTCTGGTAAACGATGTTTCCTGGCAGGATGCGTCGAACCGTACGCTGGGAGGAACGAGCACTTCGTTTAATCACAACATTTCTTTAAGATTGGACCAGCCTTTGTTTACGTATAACCGGACAAAAATGCAATTGGAGGAACTGGAGCTCAGTCTGGAAAATGCCCGTTTGAGTTATGCCATGCAGCAACTGACGATTGAAAGAAATGTAACCAGTAATTTTTACAGTGTATATCAGCGTTTTAAAGACCTTTCCATTGCCCGGGACGAATATGCCAATCAAAAGCAGAATTATGAGATTATAAAAAATAAGGTGGAAGCCGGTTTGGTGGCCCGGGAAGAATTGTATCAGGCGGAAGTGAATATGGCTACCAGCGAATCTTCCGTATATACTTCGGAGATCAACTATGAAAATGCGAAGGATGATTTCAAATTGTTACTGGGAATTTCCCTGGATGAAGATATCTCCGTATTGCCGAATACGGAAGTTACTCCCATTACCGTAAATACGAACGAGGCGGTAAAATACGGATTGGATCAGCGGATGGAGCTGAGGCAAAAAGCCATTACGATAGAGCGGGATGTATTTAGCATCATCCGGGCCAAAGCCGAGAATGAGTTTAAGGGGAGTATTTCCGCCCGGGTCGGATTAAATGCTTTGGGCGATAAAATCGGAACCATGTACGATAAACCGACCGATAATGAACAGATCGGGGTATCGGTGACTATTCCTATCTTCGACTGGGGAGCCAAGAAAGCCCGGGTCGAATCCAGCAGGCTGGCGAAAGAATCGGATGAAGTCGCCCTGAGCGAACAGAAAAAAGAAATTGTGATCAGTATCCGTCAGGTATGCCGGAATCTGCCGACCCTCATCAATCAGATTGAGATTAAGAAAAAAAGTATGGAAAATGCTCAGCGCACCTATGAAATCAACATGGAAAAGTACCGGAACGGGAATCTGACCGGTATGGAGTTGCAACAGTATCAAACTCAGTTGACGACAGCCAAACAGGATTATACGAATGCCATTATCAACTATAAGATCGAATTGCTGAATCTCAAGATTCAGACGCTTTGGGATTTTGAAAACAACCGGTCTTATTTACCGATAGATATTTTGCAGGGTGTCAAGAAATAAGTAAACGAGGGTCATTAATCGAGAATAACATAAACATTAAATAATATGAATAATTATCTGAAAACCATAGGTATTATTTCCCTGGGACTTGCGTTTTGGTCATGCGACGGGGACCGGAATAATTCAGCTGCGGAAACTACTACTCCGGTATGGGTAGAAGACGTGATGTCCCGGACCATTGAAGAATATGTAACGACAACCGGTACCGCTAAGGCCGCTAAGACCATAGAATTGAAATCGGAGACGACCGGGAAATATGTATTACAGACCAATCCCAAAACCGGTCGTCCTTATCAATTGGGAGACGTGGTGGAAGCCGGGGCTACCATTGTACGTCTGGAAAATCAGGAATATGAAAACGACGTCCAGCTGGAAAGTAAGAAATTGAGAATCGGCATCACGGAAAAAGAATGGGAAGGACAAAAAACTTTGCTTGAAAAGGGTGGAGCCACTCAAAAAGATGTAAGTAACGCTGAAACGGAATATATCAACTCGAAACTGGCTTTGGAGAATGCCTATATTACCTTGGATAAAATGAATATTAAGTCGCCCTTCAAAGGCGTAATCGTGAACTTGCCTTATTATACGCCCCAGGTGGAGGTCGCTTCGGGTCAGGTGATTGCCGGCGTAATGGATTACAGCAAGATGTATCTGGAAACTCAGTTCCCTGAAAATACGATGTCCAAGGTAAAGGTAGGGCAAAAAGTGAAGATTACCAATTACAACATAAAATCGGATACCTTAAAGGGTATGCTTACCCAGCTTTCTCCGGCGATCAACGAAGAAACCCGTACTTTTTCCGGTTACATCATCATCGAGAATCCCGAGTTGAAATTACGTCCGGGCATGTTTGCCAAAGCCGATGTAATTACCGTGAAAAAGGATTCCGTACTTTCCGTACCGAAGGAAATTCTGACGACCCGGAGAGGAAACAAAATCGTCTATACGGTTGATCGCTCCGCAGCTCAGGAAAAAGTGATACGTACCGGAATCAGCGACGATAAGTACATTGAAATAGAAAAAGGGCTGAACAAGGGTGATAAAGTGGTTGTGAAGGGATACGAATGGTTGAGGGATAGAAGTAAGGTTAAGGTAATGAAGTAATTGAACAATGAATCAAATCACAAAATTTGCAGTAAAATATCCCGTCAGCGTATTAATGCTGACTTTGGCGATATGCCTGCTGGGAGTTATCTCCTACAACAAGCTGGGAACCGATTTGTTCCCGGATCTCAAAAATCCCGCTTTGTACATTGATTTGCAGGTGGGAGAACGGCCGCCTGAAGAAATCGAGAAACAGTTCGTGGAAAATATAGAGGCTTTGGCCTCCCGTCAGGACGGAGTGAAGAATGTGAGCAGCAGCAGTCAGGCCGGATCTGCCAAGATTACGGTGGAGTATGACTGGGACCAGGATATGGATGCTGCTTTTCTGGACTTGCAGCGTAGTCTTTCGGCCGTTTCTCAGAATACGGAGGTTACTTCTCTGAATGTTTCCCGTTATGACGCCAATGCCACACCCGTGATGACTCTTTCTTTGACTCATAACGAGATCAAGGATATGAATGAGTTGCGGAAGATTGCAGAGAATTATATGCGGAGCGAATTGGTACGCATAGACGGGGTAGCGGATATTCAGCTGAACGGACAGGAAAATGCCTATATCGAGATAAAAACGGATGCTTATATGTTGGAGGCTTTCGGCCTGACGGCCGATGCCATCGCTTCCAAGATTGAAAGTGTAAACCGGAATGTTTCGGGGGGAACGATCGTCAATGAAGATATTCAGTATACCGTCAAGGGAGTAAACCTGATTAAGAATATCGCAGACATTGAAAATATTATCGTTGCTTTTAAGGAGCCGGCCGCCGATGCCGGTTCAGGATCGGCCAATGCTTCCTCAAATGTGAAAGCTCCGGTGTATCTCAAAGACGTTGCCCGGATTACTTCCAGAAATAAGGATCCCGAAAATATCGCCCGTTTCAACGGGGAGCGTTGTCTGGGAATCAGTATTTATAAGGAAAATAAATTCAATACGGTAAAGGTGGTGGAGAATATCCGGGAAAAGCTGGATGAATTGCGGAAGAGTATGCCCGGTTATCAATTCAACGTCATTAACGACCAGGGCGAATTTATCGGAGCGGCTATCGGAGAGGTAAAGGACTCGGCCGTGATGGGTATTTTGCTGGCGGTGCTGGTGCTGTATGTCTTTTTACGTCGGATCAATACGACGCTTATCGTAAGTGTGTCTATACCGGTTTCGATTATTGCCACTTTCAACCTGATGTATTTCAATGGTTTGTCGTTAAATATCATGACGTTAGGCGGATTGGCTTTGGGAGCGGGTATGCTGGTAGATAACGCCATTGTGGTGATGGAAAATATTTTCCGTAATCTGGAAAACGGTTTGCCGGCCCGGGAAGCCGCTGTTAAAGGGGCTTCGGAAGTGTCAGGGGCTATCACTTCCTCCACCCTGACGACTATCGTGGTCTTCTTGCCGATCGTATACATTCAGGGGGCTGCCGGAGAATTGTTTAAAGAACAGGCCTGGACGGTTACTTTTTCTTTACTTTCTTCTCTTTTTGTCGCTATCCTGTTTATTCCGATGTTGTCTTCCCGTTTTGTAAAACGCAGTAAGGGAGATAAAAAGTCTATCCAAATCAAGGGATACGGGAATTTTGTCGGGCGTTTGTTAAAATATCGTTTTACGGTAGTTCTTTCCGCTCTGGCGCTGATGATCGCCGTTTATATGTTGGTGCCTTTGATCGGCATGGAGTTTATGCCGAAAGCCGAGTCCAAGGAATTTACGGTAAAGCTTACGATGGAACCCGGTACCCGGCTGAAATCTACGGATTATGCTGCGGCCTCCATTGAAAATATGATCCGGGACCTGGGAAATGAGGGAGTGGAGTGGATTTATACGCTGGTGGGTCCTTCAAATACCGAGTTGCAGGCCAATACTCAGGCGGCCGAAGAGCATCAGGCGGAAATCAAGGTGAAGCTGAGAAAAGATTCCCCCGTGGATGCGGACTATCTGATCACCGCCATGAATCGGAATGCCGATATGCCGAAAGACGTTGAAATTACTTATGAAAAAGAACAATCTGCTCTTCAGAGCGCATTGGGGACGGAAGGGGCTCCTCTGGTCATAGAAATTAAGGGAGAGGAAATCGAGGTGCTGGAACAGTTGTGCGAGGAGGTGAAACGGAAAATTGCAGATATAGACGGAGTGTACGATATAAGTACTTCAATGGAAAAAGGTTCGCCGGAGGTAGAAGTAACGATCGATCGTTTGAGGAGTGGAATTTACGGCATTGATATCGCTACTGTAGCTCAGCAACTCAATGAAAAGCTGAACGGCAAAAATGCGGGGAATTACGAATCTCAGGGTGAGCCGGTGGATATCGATATAAAAGTGCCGGAAATTGCATTGTCGGATTTGCAGAACGTGGAAATTCAACAGGGAAATAAAAAATATCGCCTGGGTGAAATTGCCGAAGTGAAAGTGAGCAGTGCTCCGAAAGAAATCAACCGGAATAATCAAAACCGGATCGGTAAGGTATCGGCTATGCTGAAAAAGGATTACTCCTTGAGCCGGGTGACCCCGGCTGTCAATGAGCGTTTAACTCAGGTGGATTTTCCTGCAAAATATTCCGCTAAAATAACCGGAGAGGAGGAAAAACGGGCGGAATCTTTCGGCGGATTGGGTTTTGCATTGATGTTATCCATTGTATTGGTGTATATGGTAATGGCTTCCCAATTCGAGTCGCTCCGGCACCCTTTCACCATTTTACTGACGATCCCGTTGGCAGGCGTAGGAAGTATTCTGGCCTTTTTGTTGACGGGACAAACGCTGAATATGATGGCGTTTATCGGCTTAATTATGTTGGCCGGTATAGCGGTCAACAGTTCGATCATTTTGGTAGACCGGATCAATCAGCTGAAAGCGGACGGCTTGGGGTTGAAAGAAGCGATTATGGCTGCCGCCCAGCAACGGATCCGCCCGATTATTATGACGAGTTTGACGACTATCCTGGCTTTGTTACCGATGTGCTTCGGTTTCGGGGAAGGGGCTTCTTTGCGTTCTCCCATGGCACTGGCGGTGATCGGCGGTTTGGTAACCTCTACAGCGCTGACGTTGATTGTCATACCGTGCGTATACTATATTTTTGACCGTAAGGTCTCCCGAAAGACCGAAAATTAGCAGGTGTAAGAGGCGTGGGTAGGTGTAGTTTATTATAGATTGAATACAAATGGACAAACTGATTAAACGGCGGGTACTGATTTCGATGTTATTCATCGGTTTAACGCTGATGGGATATTTTTCCTATAAGTTTTTGCCGATGGAATTATATCCGAATGCAGAGTTACCGATGCTAAGCGTTAATATTTCGACAACAAACGAACTGGACCCCAAATATATTGAGAGTCAGGCGGCGATTCCTGTAGAGGGAGTGATCAGTACGCTCGAAGGAGTGGAAAAGATAGAAACCCGGATCACGACCCGGAATGCCCGGATCACCGTAACTTTTGTGAAAAATACCGATGTGAAGTATGCTTACCTGAAGTTGGAGGAAAAGATCAAGACCATTTCGAAAAATATTCCGGAAGAGTTCCGGGTAATGGTGAATAAAGCGCCGACCGGTATGGTAAATTCACAATTTATGACGCTGTATGTGCTGAGCGATGAAGATGTGGATTATGTAAGAAATATAACGGATAACGATATTGCTCCCAAACTGGAAAACATAGACGGAGTGGCCTCGGCAGCGGTTATGGGCGGCCGCCAGAAAAGCGTGGAGATTATTTTGGATAAAGACAAATGCGAGGCGCTGAATATTACCAGTTCCCAAATCAGTTCCCTGATCAACAGAAATATGACGGAAAGAACGTTTGCCGGTTCGGTTTACGAAAATAATAAACGTTATTTCGTGAATGTAACGGCGGAATATCTGAATACGGAAGATCTGGGAAATATCGTTATTGCCGAGGGACCTGTTTTGTTGAAAGATATTGCCGATATCAATTTCGGTATCAAGGAGGAAGAATCGTACTCCCGGGTGAACGGGAAGGAAGTGATCGTTTGTATTCTGGCCAAGTCCCCCCAGGTGAACGTGATCGAATTGTCAGAGAGAACCCGGGAGGAAATCGATAAATTGAATGAGGAACTGGCCCCGAAGAACGTTCAGATTAAAATCGATACGGATGTAGCCGAGACCATGAGCGATAATATCGACATGATCGTCAACCTGGGTTTGACGGGAGCCGTTCTGGCGATATTTATTCTTTATCTTTTTCTGCGTAATCTGAAGATCGTTACCATCATTGCTTTTGCCATACCGATTTCGGTTTTTTCGGCCTTTTATTTTTTCTATCTGGCCGGTATCAGTATCAATACATTGACCTTGATCGGGATTGCTTTGGCTGTGGGGATGCTGCTGGATAATTCGGTCGTCGTCATGGAGAATATTTTCCGGTTGCGGGCCATCGGTGTGCCCAGCGAGGAAGCAGCCGTCCGGGGGACGAAAGAGGTGTGGAAATCTATTTTTGCGGCCACCCTGACGACCATTACCGTATTTTTACCTTTTATGTTTACCGACGATTTTTACATCAAAATGATCGGTGAACATGTGGGAGTTTCGATTATATCCACCTTGACGATTTCTTTGATCGTGGCTTTACTCTTGGTTCCGATGGCGGTGAATTATTTTATTACCCGAAAGGATAACCAGGTGAATTTCAGTGCACTTTCTATTCACAGCCGACCGGTTCAGATCTATGTCGCTATTTTGAAAATGTGTTTGCGAAAACCGGCACAGGTTGTCATCATCTCCATCGTAGTGCTGGCGGCCACCGTGGCTTTATCGCTGACACTGACCACCAATACCCTGAAAGAGATAGAGTCGGACACTTTCGATGTGTATATTACTTCTCCGAGCGGATTTACGCTGAATCGTACCGACGAGATGATCCGGCGATATGAAAATGTCTTGCTGGAGATGGAAGAGGTGGAACAAATTTCGGCTAAGGTATATGCGGAAGATGCCAATGTCACGATTAAATTGAAAGAGAATTTCCAAAAAATCAACGGACACGAGCTGATCGACCTGAAAAATCTGGTGATCAGTAAAGCCCGTCAACTGCGTATCTGGAACGTCAGTCTGGAAGCCCGAAGCAATAGTGAGAATTTTCAGGGCGGCGGGGGAAGCGCTATGATGGGAGGAGCGGAAGAGCTGTTGAGAAAAATGGGTGTAGGGAACCAAAGCGAAAAGATCATTATTAAAGGACAGGATTTCGAGAAGATGGAAAATCTGGCGGAATACCTGGAATACCAGTTGCAGGATTTGACGAATATCAGCTATGCCTGGGTAAATACTTCCCGGGGAAAGCCGGAATCCCGTATCCAATTCGATCAGTATCTGATGGGGATTTACGACGTTACTCCCAATAATGTGGTGTCGGAATTGGTTAATTTTGCTCCGGAGAATACGACCCAGATCAAGTATAAAACCAAGGATCAGGAATATGACATTATCATTAAAGATAAAGAATATGCCGAGGCGGACGAAAAAGATAAAAAACCGGTACGAAATCTGGAAGATTTGCGCAATCTGAAAGTAACGAATCAGAATAACTCCCTGATTGATTTGAAAAGTTTCGGCCAGATCAATCTGACCCGGGGACAGGGAAATATCAACCGGGTAAATCAGGATAAGGAAATCGAGGTGCGTTACCGTTTTAATTCGGATATCAACGAATCCAAGGAATTTTTGGAGACAGCGCGTACGGAGGTGGACGAACTGGTGCAGGGAATGGATATTCCTGCCGGGATAGCGGTCGAAGTGGTTCATGAGGAAGACGAGACCCAGGAATTTACTTTTTTGGTGTTGGCGGCCTTTATCATTATCTTTATGATACTGGCTTCCGTGTTTGAATCGTTGAGCGCTCCGGTGGTCCTGATGTTCGCCATTCCCCTGGCGGCTATCGGTTCTTTGCTGGCCTTGTTGTTTACCAGCAATTCGTTGCTGAATATGAATGTAATGACCGGATTTATTATTCTGATCGGTATCGTGGTAAATAACAGTATTATTTTGATCGATTACACTTCTTTGTTGCGCCGCCGTGGGAACCGCAAGCAAAGGGCTTTGATTATTGCAGGTATTTCCCGTTTACGTCCGATTTTGATTACTGCAATTACCACTATCGTGGCCATGTTTCCTCTGGCAATGGGCAAGGGGGATTTCGTGAGCGGATTGCAGGACGCTTTTGCCATTACGGTGATCGGAGGGTTAAGTATGAGTACCTTACTTACGCTTGTCATTATTCCGACTTTATACTCCGGTTTGGAAGATGCCTTGAGACGGTTGAGAACACAGGGGATATGGATGAAACTTTTACAAGGAGTGCTTTTAGTCGGTTCGGTGGTAATCATAGCGGTGTTCGTAGATTCGATCTTATGGAAAATCGGTTATCTGATTGCCGCAGTGATCCTGATTCCGGAATTGACCTGGTTTATGGAAAACAGTTTACGTCAGGCGAACAGCAATATTATACCTGAAAATGAAGAAATCGAAATTAAGGTGAGAAACCTGGTAAAAATATATGGACGTCCTTCGGAATTCAAGCGCGAATGGGTATCCGGCTTAAAAATCAGGGAAAGACTGGGGTTAAAGGAAGTCTACGAATCCTGGAGCGATTTAAGGGCTTTAATCTGGTTGTTGCCTTTGGTCGGCTTTTTGTTTTATTTCGTATACTGGTATCAGACGTTGGTATTGTGGGGCATTCTGGTTGCGGTTCTCACCTGGGTGCTCACGATTAAGATTTTCGAAATGGTGGGCAGTCTGGCGGCTTTCCAGAAACGTCATTTCCTTAGCCGCACGATCGGGATGGTGGAATGGGGAATTTATTATATTTCTCCTCTGATTACGGTGATATGGGCCGTGATGAAATTTCAGAACGGGAGCGGAGCTATCATGCTGGGATTGTTGTGGTACATCGGAATATGGGCGAAATACCTGTCCGACCGTATACACAAATACAACATCAACATCGATCTGATAGACGGGCGTTTCCGGGGATTGCGTAAGAGTATCTATCGTATGGCGACCAAAGTGCCTTTGGTCGGTTACCGGAAGAAGCCGTTTAAGGCACTGAATGCCGTTTCTTTGGACATCCATACCGGTATGTTCGGTTTACTTGGACCGAACGGAGCCGGTAAAACGACCTTGATGCGTATCATTTGCGGTATTTTCGAACAGAGTTACGGCAAAATCTTCATTAACGGCATAGATACCCAGGCCAAACGGGAGGAATTGCAGGGGTTGATCGGGTATCTGCCTCAGGAATTCGGTACTTACGAGAATTTGACTTCCTGGCAGTTTTTGGAATATCAGGCTTTGTTGAAGGGAATTTACAATAAAAAGGTTCGTCAGCAGCGCATCCGGGAGGTTTTGGAAGCCGTGCATATGTATGAAAATAGGGATAAGAAAATCGGCGGTTTTTCCGGGGGTATGAAACAACGGATCGGGATAGCCCAGACGTTATTGAATTTACCCCGTATTCTGGTCGTGGACGAACCTACTGCGGGTTTGGACCCCAGGGAACGGATTCGTTTCAGGAATTTGTTGGTGGAATTGTCCCGGAATCGGATTGTTATTTTCTCCACCCATATTATCGAGGATATCGCCAGTTCTTGTAATCAGGTGGGAGTTATCAATAAAGGTTCGCTGAAATATCACGGGACGCCTTCCGAAATGGCTGATATAGCCAAAGACGTTACCTGGGTATTCGAAGTACCGGTTCTGGAATTCGATCGCTTGCCGTCCGATCTGCTGATCGTTCACCACATCCGGCTCGGAGAGAAGATACGGGTGAGGTGTCTGTCCGAAACGCCACCCGTACCCGAGGCTGTACGGACCAATCCGGTGCTGGAAGACTCTTATTTGTGGCTGTTGAGAAGTGTAAAACTGGCTAATAACGAAGAGATAATTACGCAATGATGAAACAGTTTTTTGATACGATTATCAAGCTCACTTATTATAATATCAAAATTATTTTTGGTAATAAGTTTATTTATTTTATGTTGAGCGCAGTCGGCTTTTACGTGCTGACGGTTATTATCGAGTTGTTGTCGGATTCGGAGATTACGGAAGCTACCGGATATGGAATGTTATTGGTTCCGGCCATATTGTTGATTTTTTACCCCACCTGTTTCGGCATACAGAACGATCAGGATTCGAAAATCATCGAAATTATTTTCGGAATTCCCAATTATCGTTATAAAGTGTGGTTGTTCCGTTTATTGATCGGCTACGTGATTTGTTTCGTACTGACTTTTATACTGGCCATTGTCACTAATTTATTGCTGGTAGAGATATCTCCGATCGATTTGACGCTTCAGGTCATGGCTCCCGCTTTATTTATGGGGATGTTGTGTTTTATGCTGAGTACAGTCGTGCGGAATGGAAACGGTACGGCAGTGATGGTGATTATTATCGGTTTGATTTTTTTTATTCTGAATAAAATTCTGAACGTAAGCAAATGGAATCTTTTCCTGAATCCGTTCGATATACCTCTGGACAAAAATCCCGAACTGTTTTATACCGTAGTATTTGACAACCGCATTATCATTGTGGTGGTTTCCGTTCTTTTCCTGATGATGGGGTTGTATAAGACGCAGAACCGGGAAAAATTCATCTAAAAGAGGATTTATTTCACTCCGGTCCGGCCTAACTTTTCGTTGAGCCGGGCCCGGATGTGATTGATGGCATTTTTCTTTTTTATCCAGCCCAGGATTTCTTCTCCTTTTCCCTGATTCTGAAGTTCGAGAATTTTGTTGTCGGCTTCCCGGCTCATCCGCTCTACCCGGCGAATTTTGTAATTATCTACAATTTTGGGCAAAAGTTCTGCGAGCAATTTTTCTTCCGGCAAGAGGGTGCTTTCTTTTTCACTCCAGATCTTGCTCAGTTCATAGGGTTCGCTGAGAATATGGGCCACCAGGCTGCTGATTTTCGGGTCTGGATGACCGATAAAATGTTTGGCGGGAATAAATCCGGGGGTTTTGTAATGCCTCTGGTATTCCTGCTGGATTTCGCGCAGGCAGGGATGAAACATTTGCAATTCGTCTTCCGCCAGTTCTTCAATGATGTATTCCCCTACGCTCACCGGGTAAGGCATACCGTTCCGCTCTTCCACGTATAATTCCAGACTACCGAACATCAAGAGGTAGCGGGTCAGCACCATTTCTTCAGTTTCACAATCTACCTCCTGTACGGTAGAAGTTTGCGGGTGGGGAGAGGTAGCAGGAAGAGGGCCGGCCGGCCGTATCGGTCGGTCGTTGGAAGCGATGGCCGTTTTTTTAGGAGTCCGGATGCGGGCGATTTCGTTGTATAACAGGTTTTCTTCCACCTGCATCAGGGTTGCCGTTTCCCGGACATATACGGAACGGGTAATGGAATCGGGAATGAGAGAAATGCTTTTGACAATGTCAGTAATCAGCCGGGCTTTTTCTATGGGATCATGGCCGGCCTGCCCCAGGAGTAAACGGGTTTTGAAATTAATAAAATCCGTTTCGTTTTGAGCGATGTAGGCAGAAAGTTCCTCTGAACTGTGTTGCCGGGCGAATGAATCGGGGTCTTCCCCCTCCGGTAGAGGCAATACTCTGACATTCAGTCCTTCCTCCAATACCAGATCGATCCCTCGCAGAGAAGCTTTAATACCTGCCGCATCGCCGTCGTAAATGATGGTAATATTGGGCGTTAAACGGCGGATTAAACGAATTTGCTCGACAGTCAGGGAGGTTCCGGAAGAAGCTACCGTATTTTCAAGCCCCCTTTTATGAAAAGAGATGACATCCAGATAGCCTTCAACCAAATAACAGCGATTGTGTTGGACAATGCTTTTCTTGGCAAAATAGATTCCGTAAAGCGTCCTGCTTTTGTGGTAAATTTCCGATTCAGGGGAGTTCAGATATTTAGCGCTTTTCTTATCGTTGGTCATGATCCGGCCCCCGAAAGCAATGGTTTTTCCCGCAATGTCCCGGATCGGAAATATAACCCGGGCCCGGAAGCGGTCGAATAAACCTTTTTCCGACTCGATGGTGAGACCGGTTTTGAGGAGGTATTCTTTCTTATACCCTTTGCTCAGGGCCGTTGCAGTGAAACTGTCCCACTTTTCGGGATTGTAACCCAAACCGAATTTTCGGATGGTATCCGCATCCAACCCTCTTTTGTGTAAATACCCCAATCCTACCGATTTTCCTTCATCCGTATGAAGCAATTGATCTGTGAAAAAGTTTTCTGCGAAATTGGTTACGACCAGCATACTTTCCCGTTCGCTTTTTTCTTTCTTTTCTTCTTCAGTAAGTTCTTTTTCTTCGATAAGGATGTTATAACGGGCGGCTAAATAGCGTAAAGCCTCTACATATGACATTTGTTCGTGTTCCATGATGAAGTTTACGGCATTCCCTCCCTTGCCGCATCCGAAACATTTGTAGATGCCTTTGGAAGGAGATACGGTGAAGGAACCCGTTTTTTCATTGTGAAACGGACAGCAGCCGACATAGTTGACTCCCCTTTTTTTCAGGCTTACGAAGTCGGAAATCACTTCATAAATGTCTGCGGCATCGAAAATCTTTTGTATGGTCGCCTGATCTATCATGGACACAAAGGTAAAACAAAAAACGGAGTATTTTTATTTCCACTTTTATTTCATCGAGGGCTGGAGAAGCTTTGGTTTTTCGGTAGTCCTCCGATATGCCGGCAGAATGACTTTAGAAAAGATATTAAAAATAAAGACGTAAAAAGATATACGAAGCCATCAGGTATTTGGAATTCCGGAGTAAAATCGAAGTTCGGATAGAAGTAAAGGTAAATAAAATTTTGAAAATCCTATTTATGAGTATCTGCTTACCAGGCAGGTATTCGGTTTATCGGTTATTTTACCTACCGATAGGAAGTTTTATATACTTAATATATTCATTAACATAGAATAATATATTAATATTTTAGCACGAAAACGTTTTAGTAAACATACTTTGACATAAAGTCGGTTGCAAATGTAAATAAATTTGTTTTAATACAAAATATTCAGTTAATTTTTAACAATGTAGGTGAATTTTAATTATTTTATCTTTTTGAAGTATATTCACATTATTTTACACCTTTCTTTTCCGGGAAATTGGGGCTCGAACCTAATAGACTGATAATTACAAATGTATGTTTTACGGTTTTGTATATGCCTGGTAAGCATGTATCGGTAGTAGCTAATAATAATTTATTGCATTTAACTGTTAACTGTATGATGAAAAAACGAGTAAATTGTATGCTTTGGCAAGCAATTTTTGCAATGGGAATGACATTGCTTCTCAGTATGTCGGTAGTGACGCAACTATCGGCTAAGGATTTGACCCAGGCTGTGTCACCGCAGGAAAACCATGTGGTGACCGGTGTTGTTTCGGATGAAACAGGACCTCTGCCAGGAGTAACCGTGATGGTAAAGGGAGGGGAGAACGGAACGGCTACCGATATCGACGGAAAATATAGTGTGACTGTGGCACCGACGGATGTCCTGGTCTTTTCTTTTATCGGGTACAAGACTCAGGAAATAAAAGTGGGGAATCAGGCGACCATTCATGTGATGATGGAACAGGATAACCAGGTATTGGGGGAAGTGGTAGTGGTCGGTTACGGTACTCAAAAGAAAGTAAACCTGACGGGTTCTATTGCCTCCGTAGGCCAGGAGGAGTTAAAAGACCGTGTCAATACCGACGTTTTGAAAGCGGTACAGGGAACGGTACCTGGAGTAACCATCATTTCTCGTCCGGGTTCTGCTGCTTCTATTAATTTCCGGGGACGGGGTAATTTAGGAACTTCTTCTCCTTTGTATGTGATCGACGGGGCTATTGCCGATGCGACCTTTTTCTCCAGTCTGGATCCGGCTACTATCGAGAGTATTTCCTTTTTGAAAGATGCGGCCTCTTCTGCTATTTACGGTTCCCGGGCTGCATACGGAGTGGTGCTGGTAAAAACCAAGAGCGGTAAGAAAGGAGATATGAAGGTGACTTATAACGGTTATATCGGAGTTAAAATGGCTACTTACCGTCCGGATGTGGTAAATTCGGCTACTTACGCGGAACTTTACAACGAGGCTTTGATAAACGATAATCCGAATAATAAACCGAAATATACTCCTGAACAGATTCAGAAATTCAGGGACGGTTCCGACCGGGATTTATATCCCAACACCAACTGGTATGACGAAGTATTGGATAAAATGGCTACGACTACTCAGCATCAGTTGAATTTTACCGGAGGAAGTGAAAATATACGTTATTTTGTAGGTATGGGATACGTCTATGATGATAAACTGACCCCCGGACAACGGACGGATCGTTTTAATCTTTCAGGAAATGTCAGTGCGGATGTAAAGCCCTGGCTGACCTTGAATACCAACATGAAGTATATTTATGAGAAATTCGACCGTAATGGAGGAAATCCGCCTTTGATGACCTGTCTGACCATTCCGGTAACGTATGCCGCCAAACAATCGAACGGAGAATGGGGGAGTGTATTGGGAGGAGAGCAGGCTCCGGCGGAATATCTGAAAAAGAATCCTTTGCGGGTGTTGGAAGAAGGAGGCTGGCAGGAGACCCATTCCAAGAATAGTTTGATTGATATCGGTTTCGATATCAAACCGGTGAAAGGACTGGTATTGACGGCCCAGTTTATTTACAAAGGGTATGATTATAAGGGTAAAACCTATACTTCTTCCTGGGATGAAGTTCCGAGTTTCCTGACAGGAGCCCTGATTAAGGGAAGCGGGTTGAGCGAAAATAAAATGGATTACAATTGGCAAACCAGCAGCCGGTTGTTGTACAACGGACTGGCAAAATACGACTGGAGGAACGATGCCCACAGTTTCAGTATTCTGGCGGGTGTTTCCTATGAACATTATAAATCCCAGATCAGTAAATCCTGGCGGAAAGGATTTCCGAACAATTCATTGGTAGATATGAACGGGGGATCCAATGCACCGGAAGACACCTATGCCGAAGGCGGTGGAGGTGAAAATAAGATGCTTTCCTATTTCGGAAGAATCAATTACAGTTTCCTGGACCGTTATTTGTTCGAAGCGAATCTGAGAGCCGATGCTTCTTCCCGTTTTTATAAGGACCAACGCTGGGGCATATTTCCTTCTTTCTCTGCCGGCTGGCGTATAAATCAGGAAGAGTTCCTGAAAAATGTACATTGGATCGACAATCTGAAGTTAAGAGCTTCCTGGGGAACGCTGGGGAATATCAACAATGTAGGAGATTACGACTATCTTCCGACTTACGGCATGGGAAATAACTACAATTTCGAAGACCAGGTGGTGAACGGCATGGTCGAGAAGAAACCGGCTAATGCCTCTCTTTCCTGGGAAACGGTCACTATAACGGATATCGGGGTAGATTTCGACATTTTTGCCGGGAAATTAAGCCTGGTGGCCGATTGGTATTTAAAAAATACCAAGGACATTTTGCTGGCTTATAATGTACCGGTAGAGACGGGTATCAGCAATAAACCTTCTCAGAATCTGGGAAAAGTACAGAATAAAGGTATCGAACTGGCCTTGAATCACCGGAATACGGTAGGGCAGGTGACCTATTCCGTGGGAGTGAATTTCTCCAAAAACTGGAACAAAGTAACGAATCTGGGAGATTCCGATCCGATTTATGAAGATCCCTGGATTAAAAAAGTGGGTAAACCCATCGGGACGTATTACGGTTATAAGAGCGACGGTTTATTGACCCAGGAAGATATCGACCAGGGAAATTACATCACGAACGGCGTAAAGCCGCAAGCCGGAGACATCAAATATGTGGATGTACATAAAGACGGGAAACTGGACGGGAAGGACCGGACCTTCATCGGTTGTGACGTACCCGACTTTACTTACGGGATTAATTTAAGCGTACAATATAAAGGGATAGAATTGTCTGCTTTCGGGCAGGGCGTAAGCGGTACGGAAGTGAAATTTTCGGAAGAACAGGCCTGGGCCTTTTTCGAAGACGCTACTCCCCGCAAATGGCATTTGCAACGCTGGACCGCGAATAATCCCAACCCGCATGCCGCTTATCCCCGCATGTACCTGAAAGGGAACTCCCATCAGAATTTTAATCAGCTGTTCTCCGATTATTGGTTATTCGATTCTGATTATTTCCGGATTAAAAACATTACGCTGGGTTATTCTTTCCCGAAAGCCTGGATGGACAGATGTTTCCTGGACAGTATGAAAATTTTCTTTACAGCGGAGAATCCCTTTACGATCCGGGCCGATCACCGGATGAAAGACTTCGATCCGGAAGCCGCTTCAGGCCGGGGAGTTGGAGCGCTGGGAATACGGACCTTCGCCTTTGGTGTTAATTTATCCTTTTAAACCGTGAAAAATCGATAGCTATGAATAAAATAAAATTGAATATAAAAAATCTGGCCCTGTATGCTCTTTTGAGTATCGTTTTTTCAGGCTGTGTGGATCTGGATGTGAATTCCCCCGCCGCTATCGGGCCGAATGCTTTCTGGAAAAATGAAAAGGATGCCTGGTATGGCCTGAATGCCTGTTACGCCTGGATGCCGGGTTGTGACGTTTATAGTGATGCTTATGTGGACAATGCATTCAATCACCATGCGCATGAAAGTTACGGGCAATCGATACAAACGGCTTCTATGAATGCTTCCCAGAATATCGGATACGGTTATAACGATACCCGTACGTTCAATGTATTTCTGAACAATGTGGATAAGTGCGTGATGCCCGAGGATCTGAAAACCCGGATGAAAGCCGAAGCCCGGGTATTGCGTGCCAATTCCTTTTTAAGTATGAATTTACTTTTCGGAAAAGTTTCCCTTATTACGGAAGTGGTGGAGTACGATGCGCCTAATATCCCGCGGAACAGCGTAGAAGATGTACAAAAATTCATCATGCACGAATTGGATACGGCTATTCTTATACTTCCGGAAAACTATTCCGGCGGTTATTTGAATGAAAAAGGCCGTATTACCAAATGGGCTGCTTTGGCTCTGAAAGCGAGAGCCGCTCTCTATTGGGGTAAATACGATGTAGCCGAGGCCAGCGCCAGAGAAATAATGAAAAAAGGCCCGTTTTCTCTGTTCAAAGTGACGACTTTAAACGAAAAACAGCAGAAGGAAGCCGATGAGATGGAGAATTATGTGGATTTTCAGGCTTTAGGAATAAATAAGGAGAAATTTGTAAAGGGAATTTTCAGTTACGAAGGAATTTGGCTGACGGAAAATGCCAATCCGGATAATCCCGAATATATTCTGACCCGTCAGTATATGGGCGGAAATGCCGATTACGGTGATTTTATGAGGTATACTCAATTGCGTCCCGATCAGATGAACGGAGGATGGGCTTCTGTGGAACCGATTCAAAGCTTAGTGGATGCCTATTGGAAAGTAGATGGAAAATCCATACCTGCTGCGCTTTCCGCTGAAACGAGGGCGGATCGGTACGCCGAAATCATGAACGATCTCGAAGCTTCCGGTAAGACGATTTCGGAGTTTGTTGCCGGCGAAGGGGAAAATTTGAAGAACTATGCCTACACTCATGAATTCCGCAACCGGGACAGCCGGTTGTATGCCTCCATTCTTTTTCCTTTTAAAGGTTGGTATGAAACCGATATGGGAACCGATTTCGTTTATCGCTGGATGCATACGAACAATGACCCCAAAGGCGGATATATTTTCCGTAAATTGCAACCCCTCTCCTCCAATACGGTCATCTGGGGAACCAATTACGTGGCGGAAGGAGATTACCCCGTTTACCGTT